>JANXOM010000163.1 GCA_025353585.1 Deltaproteobacteria bacterium | reverse complement strand
CAACCGGCGCGTGTGCGCCGGACAGGTGTTACACCGTCCCCACGCAAGCATCCGAGATCATTCAGGAGCGTGAGGCGCTCGGCCGGACAGGTGTTACACCGTCCCCGCGGGGGGGAGGGGTGCGGGGCCGCCCCGGCGACGGCGAACGAGCCAGGCGCGCGCGGCGCCGGCCCAGTAGTAGCTGACGGGCAGGACGAACAGCGTCAGCAGCGCCGAGCTGATCGTGCCGGCCACGACCACCACGGCGATCGGCCGCTGCGTCTCGCTGCCGATCGCGTGCGACATCGCCGCCGGCAGGAGGCCGAGCGACGCGAGCAGCGCCGTCATGAGGATCGCGCGGAGCCGCTCGCGGGCGCCCATGACCGTCGCTGTCCACAGGTCCTCGCCGCGGTCGATGCGCGCGCGGATCGCGCTGACGACGAGCACGCCGTTCAGCACCGCCTGCCCGAGGAGCGCGATGAACCCGACCGCCGCGGAGACGGACAGCGTCATCCCCACCGCGCCGAGCCCGACGAGCCCGCCGAGCAGGGCGATGGGCAGGTTGACCATGATGATCGTCGCGTCCCACAGCGAGCCGAACGCGCTGAACAGCAGCAAGAAGGTCAGCACCAGCGCGAGGGGCAGGACGAGCGTCAGCCGCGCCATCGCCCGCTGCTGGTTCTCGAACTCGCCGCCCCACAGGAGATCGTAGCCCGTGGGCAGCTTCACGCCCGCCTGCACGCGCTGCTGCGCCTCGGCGATGAACGAGCCGAGGTCGCGGTTCCGCACGTTCATGCGGATGCCGACGTACCGCTTCCCGTTCTCGCGCGTGATGGCCGCCCGGCTCGACTGCATCGCGACATCGGCCAGCGCGCGCACGGGCACGAGCCCGCCGCCCTCGATCGGCACGCGCAGGTTCTTGATCAGATCCACGGTCTGCCGCGCCGCGATCGGCAGGCGCACCGTCACGTCGAAGCGCTTCTCGCCGTCCCACAGCTCCGACGCGACGTGCCCGGACAGCGCCGTCTCCAGGAAGTCCTGCAGGCTCCCGAGGTCCATGTTCCAGCGCGTCAGCGCCTCGCGCCGCGGCAGCACCGCGATCGCCGGCTGCTCCGACGCCTTCACGATCCCGAGGTCCGCTACGCCCGCCGTCTTCGCGATCTCGTTCTCGATCGCCTCGGCCAGCTTCTGCAGCTTGTCGAGATCGTCGCCGTACAGCTTCACGGCTACCTGCCCGAACTGCCCCGAGATGTTCTCGGCGACGTTGTCTCGGATCGGCTGGCTGAAGTTGTACTCGAGGCCCGGGAGGTCTTTGAGGTTCTTGTTCATGACGTCGATGACCTCATCGAGCGACTTGATCTCCGGGCGCCACTCGCCCATGGGCCTCAGCTTGACGAAGACCTCGAGGTTGTTGAGCAGCGTCGGATCCGTGCCGTCCTCGGGCCGTCCGAGCTGACTCAGGAGCTCCGTCACCTCCGGCAGGTCCTTGCGCATGAGCGCCAGGATCCGCGGCGTGAGCTTGCGGCCTTCCGTCAGCGAGACCGTCGCCGGCAACGTGTACGTGACGTACAGCGAGCCCTCGTTGAGCTCCGGCAAGAACTCGCTGCCGAGCCGCGGCGCGAGCTCGATCCCGCCGAACACCAGCAGGCCCGCGAGCACCAGCACGGCCGCCGGGTTGCGCATCGCGCCCGAGAGCAGCGGCACGTAGCCGGCGCGCGCGACCTTGAGGATCGGCGACTCCTTCACCTTGCCGTGCTTGCGCAGCACGAAGAAGCACAGCACTGGCACGAGCGTGAAGCTGACGATCATCGCGCCCACGAGCGCGCTGACCACGGTATGGGCCATCGGCGCGAAGATCCGGCCCTCGACGCGCTGGAGCGCGAAGATCGGCAAGTACGCCGCCACGATGATGAGCAGGGAGAACAGCGTCGGGCGGGCCACCTGCCGCGCGGCGGTGTAGATCGCGTCGATCCGGGCCGTCGGTTGCATCTTCTGGTAGTCGTCGCCCGCGCAGTGCTCGAACACGTGCTCGACGAGGATGACCGCGCCGTCCACGATGATCCCGAAGTCCACCGCGCCCATCGACAGCAAGTTCGCCGACATCCCACGCGCCCGCAGATAGACGAACGCCGCCGACAGCGACAGCGGGATGACGATCGTCACCACCAGCGACGCGCGCAGCGATAACAGGAACAGGAACAGGACGACGCTGACGAGGATCGCGCCCTCGGCCAGGTTGTGGAACACCGTGTCGAGCGTCGTGTCGACGAGCTCGGTGCGGTCGTAGAACGCCGAGATGTGGATACCATCCGGCAGCGAGTGCGCGTGGAGCTCGTCGAGCCGCGTGCGCAGCGCCGCGAGCACGACGGACGGATTCTCGCCGCGCCGCATGAGCACGATACCCTCGACCGCGTCCTGGTTCGTTCCGCGCGTGACCACGCCTTGCCGCGGCGCGTACCCGATGTTGACCGTCGCGACGTCGGACAGCTTCACCGGCACGCCGCTGTGGAACCCCACGCGCACCATGCCGATGTCGGCCAGCGACGTGAACGTCCCGACCGACCGGATGACGAACACCTGCGTGCCGCGCTCGATCGTGCCGCCCGATGCGTTCCGCGAGGCCTTCGACAGCGCCTGGAACAGATCGTCGAGCACCACGCCGAGCGACGCCATCTTCGTCGGGTTCGGCTCGACGTGAACCTCCTGGATGAGGCCTCCGTACGACACCACATCCGCCACGCCCGGCACGCGCATGATCGCTGGGCGCACCACCCAGTCCTGCAGCGTCCGCAACGTCATCGGATCCGCGCCGCTGCCCTCGAGCGTGTAGCGATAGACCTCGCCGATCGGCGTCGCGAGCGGCCCGAGGTCCGGCGCGATGCCCGGCGGCAGGTTCGCGTCCGGGATGCGCTCCATGATCTGCTGGCGCGCGACCAGCGGGTCGACGCCGTCCTCGAACGTCATCGTGACCTGCGAGAGGCCGAACAGCGAGATGGAGCGCAGCCGGAAGAGGCCCGGCACGCCGTTGAGGGCGCGCTCGAGCGGGATCGAGACGCGGCGCTCGACCTCCTCCGAGGCCTGGCCCGGATAAATCGTGATGACCTGGACCTGCGTGTCGGTCGGATCGGGGAACGCCTCGATCGTGAGGTTCGTGTACGCGTACCAGCCCGCGCACGCGAGGGCGATCATCACGAGGAACACGAACAGCCGGGCGCGCAGCGAGCGCCCGATCAGCATGTCGAGCATGGCTAGTTATCCAGCTGGATCTGGTTGTCGAGGAGGATCGCGCCGGACACCACGACCTGCTCGCCAGGCTCGAGGCCGTCGAGCACCGGCACCTTGCCGGCGCTGATCGAGCCGACCGTCACGTTGCGGCGGACGAGCTCGCCCGTCTTCGCCCTCGCGTACACGTAGCTCTGCGCGCCGTCCGACATCACGGCCGCCGCGGGGAGCGCGACCTTCGCCGCGACCGGGTCGAAGAACTTGATCGATGCGTACGCGTTCGGCCGGAGCGCGCCGTCGGGGTTCGCGAGCTTCACGCGCACCGGGACCGTGTGGCGATCGGGATCGACCACGGCGGACACCTGATCCACGACGCCCTCGACCTCGGTCGCGCCGTTGATCGTGACCTTGGCCTTCGCGCCTCGCCGGATGGCGCCGACGTCGTTCTCGAACAGATCCGCGACGATCCACACCGTGGACAGATCCGCGATCGCAATCGAGGTGCCCGTCGTCGCGTCGACCTGCTGGCCAACGGCGACCGCCTTCTCGACGACCACGCCGTTCCGCGGCGCCGTCAGCGTGAACGACGCATCGCCCGCGCCGGCGACCTTGAGCGACGACAGCTTTTGCTCCGAGAGCCTCACCGCGAGGTCCGCCTCGGCGAGCTGCTGCTTCGCCGTGACGAGCTCCTTGGCCGGAATGGAGCCCGCGTCCACGAGTGCCTGCACGCGGTCGAGGTTCGTGCGCGCCGTGACGCGCTCGACGAGGGCTTTGGCCGAGTCATTCTTCAGCTCGGCGAGGTTCGGGCTCGAGACCGTGAACAGCGGCGCGCCCGACTTCACCGTCTGCCCACGCTCGACCATGACCGCCGTGACGCGGCCGCCGAGCGGCGAGCCGAGGCGCGAGGTGTGCTGCTCGTCGAACATCACGCGCGCGGGCACCGGATCGGTCCAGTGCGCCTCGGCGGTCTCCGCCGGCGCGACCTTGATGACGCTCCACATGGGCGCATCGCTCGCGAGCGTGACGCGGTCGGAGCCCACGGTCATGCCCGGCGCGGCCGGATCCTTTGGCGGCTCGGGCCGCGTGTACTTGCGCGCGAGCACGACGGCGACGGCGCCGAGCAGGATCGCGCACACGAGCACCACGATGCGAACACCTCGAGACGCGGGGGCGCCCATCGGGAGCGTGGTGACCGGAGGAGCGTGGGGATCGGCTGCGGTGTGAGTCTCGTCCATGGGCTACTTCCTCGGCTGCGCGGCGCGCGCCGCTTCGTCGTCGAGCCCCAGCGCCTGACGGAGCTGGACTCGCACGTTGAACAGGTCGAAGCGGGTATCGAGGACCTCGAGGAGGAGGTCGCGGTTCTGCCGCTCGGCCAGGAGCAGGTCGGGGAGGCGAGTCTCGCCGAGGTCGAACGCCTTCTGCGTCTGGGCGACGATCTTGGTCGAGCGCGGGAGGACGTCGGCCTCGAGGTGCTGCAGCGTGCCCTGGAGGGAGGTCAGCTGCGCCTGGAGCGCCGTGACCTGCGCGGTCTCGGCGTGGACCTCGGCGCGGCCGGCCGCCTCGATCGCGTGCGCGTTGGCCCGGGCGGCCCGGGCGTCGTGCGTGCCGCGGTCGAACAGCGGCAGCGGGATGGCGACCGAGACGCCGAGAGTCTGCGGCGCGCTCCCGCTGAACTCGTAGTTGTCGTAGGTGTACTGGACTCCGAAGGTCGGGTCCGGGATCCGGCGGCTTTCGGCGAGCTGCGCGTCCTGCGCGAGCGCCTTCCCCTCGAGCGCCTCGGCGACGTGCGTCGGGCGCTTCGCGATGGCCGATGCGTCCGGGAGCGTGGCGGGCAGGGGGGCGCCGGCGTCGAGCGCCGCCGCATCGAGCTGGTCGGTGCCGCAGGGGGCGAACAGCGCCGCGGAGCACCCCGCGACGGCGACGGCGACGTCGGCGTCCGCGCGGTGGAGCTCGCTCTCGAGCTGCAGCGTGTCGAGCTCGATGCGCTCGAAGTCGAGCGCGGACAGATCCTTGTTGTCGACGCGCGTCTTCTCGAGGCCCTGGAGCTTGCGCGCGGCCTCCAGGTTCACGGCGACCGCGGCGCGGTGGGCCACCACGAACGCGAGCTTGCCGAGGGCGGTCGTCGCGTCGCTCACCCGGCCCCCGAGCGTCCCGACCGCGGTCTCGCCGGCCTCGCGGGTGCGGAGATCAGCTGCTTGCCGGCGCGGCGCGCGCTTGCCGAGCTCGACGGTCTCGCTGACGCCGACCCCGATGTTCGTGGTCGACGTGACGCCGGTCGGACCCGGCATGGCGGGGTCAAAGTTGTTACCCCGGCCGAGCGCGATGCCGGCGATGCCGATCTGGAGCTGGGGGTTCGGCACGACCCGCGCCTGGTCACCGGCGGCGGCCGCGGCCTCGACCTTGGCGCCCGCCGCTTCCATCTGCGGATCGCGGGTGGAGAGCCAGGTCGCGAGCTGCCCGGGGTTCGCGAGCAGCGCGCTGACCGGCGCCGGTGGGTCGTCCGCCGAGGCGACCGAGCCCACGCAGAGGAGCGTCAATGTGAGGGGCCAGAACTTCATGAAAATCTAAGTGAGGACAACGTGTTGCACGGCTTGGGGCACAATCACGAGTACCCCGAGGGTGGCGGGTTTATGCGTGAAGGAATCATTCGAGGAATGAAGAATCCTTTAAGGATCGCGCACTGCGTTAAAGTGACGGTCATGGCGACGTGTCGCGAGTGCAAGAACGAGGTCGACAAGTTCGTGACCGTCAAGGTCAGCGGCAAGGCGAAGAAGCTCTGCGAGGACTGCGCAGACCGCACGCGCGAGGCCGGCGAGATCGCGGAGGCGAGCGAGGGCGTGATCCAGGGGATGATGGGCTTCAAGGGGCGTCGCTAGGCGGTACGGCGCCCCCCGCGCCTGCGCTGTCAGACCCCGGTGGCACGCTCCGCGCGTGCAGATCCAGGAGACCCCGTCCCGTGAAGGTGCCGCTCCCGCGCCGCTGCCGAGCGCGCTCGGCTCGGGGCCGTCCCGGGGGACGCAGGGGGGCGGCGGCGAGTTCGGCAACATCTTCATCGGCATCGCCGGCATGATCGGCGCCGGCAAGTCCACGCTCGCCGCGGCGCTCGGCCAGCACCTCGGCATCGACACGTATTACGAGCCGGTCGCCGACAACGAGTATCTCGCCGACTTCTACACGGACACCGCGCGCTACTCGTTCGCGATGCAGGTCTACCTCCTGAACCGCCGCTTCCAGCAGCACCAGGAGATCATCTGGCGCGGCCGGTCCGCGGTGCAGGACCGCACGATCTACGAGGACTCGATCTTCGCGAAGATGCTCGCGTCCACGGGCCTCATGGACGAGCGCGACTACCGCACGTACCAGCAGCTGTTCCGCAACATGAGCAACTTCATGTGCAAGCCGAGCGTCATCGTCTTCCTCGACGTCTCGCCCGCGGCGAGCGCCGAGCGGATCCGCGCGCGCAGCCGGGACGTCGAGTCGCAGATCAAGCTCGACTACCTCCACGCGCTCCATGCCGGCTACGAGGAGTTCGCGGCCAGCATCTCGAAGGTCATCCCGGTGATCCGGATCGACTACGAGCGCTTTGCCACGGCCGAGGAGATGGCCGAGGTCATCAAGCGCGAGTACATGGACGCGAGCTTCATGCGCCAGGCCACGCGCTTCGACCCCGCTCGCTGAGACCGCGTCTTCGCGGGCGATCTCTTCCGGACAGGCGCCGGCGGCGGAGCCGACAAGCCGATCGCCAGAGACCGCGATTTATTCGCGGGCTCCGAGCCCGCGTCTTCGCGGGCGATCTCCTCCGCTCGACAGCGGCCGCGATGTTCGCGGTTTCCGGGCTCGAATTAGCGGCGGAACACGGCGCGACCGCCGAACCGCGCGTCCTCGCCGAGGTCGTCGGCGATCCGCAACAACTGGTTGTACTTCGCGATCCGATCGCTCCGCGACGCCGAGCCCGTCTTGATCTGGCCCGCGTTGGTGGCGACGGCGAGGTCCGCGATGAACGCGTCCTCGCTCTCGCCGGAGCGGTGCGAGATGATCGCCGTGTAGCGCGCGTGCTGCGCCATGCGGACGGCGTCGAGCGTCTCGGTCAGCGAGCCGACCTGGTTCACCTTCACGAGGATCGAGTTCGCGATGCCGGCGTCGATGCCCTTCTGGAGGCGCGCCGTCTGCGTGACGAACAGGTCGTCGCCGACGATCTGGATCTTCTGCCCGAGCTTGTCCGTCAACGCCTTCCAGCCCGCCCAGTCGTCCTCGGCGAGGCCGTCCTCGATCGAGACGATCGGGTACTTCGCGGCCCAGGTGGCGTACATCTCGACCATCTCGGCCGCCGTGCGCTCCGTGCCCTCGTAGGCGTACGTCTGCTTGCCGGCGTCGAAGAACTCGGTCGCCGCGACGTCGAGCGCGAGGAAGATCTGCTCGCCCGCCTTGTAGCCGGCCTTGCCGATCGCCTCGAGCACGATGCCCATCGCCTCGTCCGCGTTCGCGAGGCTCGGCGCGAAGCCGCCCTCGTCGCCGACGTTCGTGGCCTTGCCGCGCCCGGACAGGAGCTTCTTCAGGTGGTGGAACACCTCGACGCCCGCGCGGAGCGCATCGGCAAACCGGTCGAAGCCGGCCGGCGCGATCATGAACTCCTGGATGTCGAGGTTGTTATCGGCGTGCGCGCCGCCGTTGATGATGTTCATCAGCGGGACGGGCAAGGTCACCGCGCCCACGCCGCCGAGGTAACGGTAGAGCGGCAGCTCGTGGGCGATGGCCGCCGCGCGCGCCGCCGCCATCGAGACGGCGAGGATCGCGTTGGCGCCGAGGTGCGACTTGAGCGGCGTGCCGTCGAGCGAGATCAACGCCGCGTCGAGCGCGGCCTGGTCCGTGGCGTCCATGCCGATGAGCGTGGGCGCGATGACGTCGCGGATGTGGTCGACCGCCTTGAGCACGCCCTTGCCGAGGAACCGCTTCTCGTCGCCATCGCGGAGCTCGAGGGCCTCGTGCTGCCCGGTCGAAGCGCCCGACGGGACGATCGCCCGGCCGAGCGCGCCGCCCTCCAGGCCGACCTCGGCCTCCACCGTGGGGTTGCCACGGGAGTCGAGAACTTCACGAGCGTGGAGCCAGACGATCTCGGTCATGCGCGGCACACTACAACAGCCCGCGCGCGCGCGTCAGCAGGCTCGCCGAGTCAGCGCATTACGTACAGCAGCGACCCGGCGATGACCACGGCGAAGAGCGCGAGCAGAAAGAACGTGAGCGCGCTCGTCCGGCGCTCGTGCTGCTCGTGCTGGACGACCTCGGGGAGTGTGTCTGCCATGCCTCGAGGCTGTGCATCCGGCGAGCCACAGCAGACGCGAGCCCCGTGCTACACCACGCGCGATGCGCCGCTGGTTCGCCCTCGCCGTCGTGGCTCTCGCGCTCGGGTGTGCGGGCGGAGGCGGCGGCTCGCGCGATCCGGAGGTGCCCGGTGTCGCCGCAGCCACACCGAAGGAGGTCGTCGCGGCGGCGCGCGCGGTGCTCGAGCAGTGGCGACAGGCTCAGGAGGTCAAGAGCTTCGAGCTGCTGGCCAAGCTGTACGTGCACGACCAGGACGTCGTGGTCGTGCAGGAGGGCTCGCCGCTCATGGGCTGGAGCTCGGTGGAGGCGATGCTGCAGGACCGCATGACCACGGCCACCGCGATCCACGTGCGGCTCAAGGACGTGCAGGTCGCGTCGCTGGCCCCGAGCGTCGCGTCGGCGCTCGCGACCATGACGCGCGAGGTCTCGAGCGGCGCCACCACGGTCACCGAGACCGGCACCGTGACGCTCGTGCTGCGGCGCGCGGAGGCGGCCGGCGCCCCGTGGCTCATCGTCGCCGAGCACTACTCGTACAAGGCTCGCTGATGCCGACCCCGGAGCGGAGGACCACCAAACCGATCGGCGTCGCGCTCCTCGGGCTCGGCAACGTCGGCGGTGGCGTCGTGAAGCTCTTGCGCGACAACGCCGCCGCGATCGAGGCGCGGCTCGGGGCGCAGATCGAGGTCCGGGCGATCGTCGTCCGCGATCCGGACAAGGCCGACCGCGTGATCGAGATCGACCGCGCGCTCCTCACCACCGACCTCGACGCCGCGATCGCGCGCCCGGACATCGGCATCGTGTGCGAGCTGATCGGCGGCACCACCGACGCGAAGCACGTGGTCCTCGCCGCGCTCGCGGCCGGCAAGCACGTCGTCACCGCGAACAAGGCGCTCCTCGCCGAGCACTGGGCCGAGGTCTTCGGCGCGGCCGAGCGCGCCGGCGCCGACCTGTACTACGAGGCGGCCGTGTGCGGCGGCGTGCCGATCATCCGCGCGCTGCGCGAGGGCCTCGCGAGCGACCGCGTCGAGGCCTTGCACGGCATCGTCAACGGCACCTCGAACTACATCCTGTCCACGATGGCCGCGTCGCGCCGGCCGTTCACCGACATCCTGCGCGAGGCCCAGGCGCTCGGCTACGCCGAGGCCGATCCTCGCCTCGATATCGGCGGCGGAGACGCGGCCCACAAGCTCGCCGTGCTCGCGAACCTCTGCTTCGGCACCACCGTGGACGTGGCCGCGATCGCCACCGATGGCATCGACGCCATCGAGCCCATCGACCTCGACTACGCCGAGCGCTTCGGCTACGTGATCAAGCCGCTCGCGATCGCGCGCGACCACGGCGGCGCCATCGAGGCGCGCGTCCACCCGGCGCTCGTGCCCGCGAGCTGGCTCCTCGCGCGCGTCGCCGGCGCGAAGAACGCGGTCTACGTCAACAGCTACGCGCTCGGGCCATCGATGTACTACGGCGCCGGCGCCGGCATGCTGCCGACGGCGATGGCGGTCGTGTCCGACATGATCGAGATCGGCCGCAACATGTTCGCCCGCGCGGCCGGGGCCCCCCGCCCGCCCGCCCGCGTCGCGACGCCGCGCGCGATGGTGCCGCTCGCCGAGATCCGCACGCGCTACTACCTGCGGTTCGGCGTGGCGGATCAGCCGGGCGTCCTCGGCCAGCTGATGACCGTCCTCGGTGCGCACGGCGTGTCGATCGCGCAGGTCGTCCAGGACACGGGCCGGGGCGCCGAGCCCGAGGAGAAGGTGACGGTCGTCGTCCTGACCCACACGGCGCGCGAGGGCGACGTGCGCGCCGCGCTCGCGGAGATCGAGCACCTCGCCGTGGTCCGCGCACCGCCGCGCGTGATCCGGATCGCGAGCGAAGGAAGCCCGTGATGGCGCTGGCGTCGATGGTTCACGAGCAACGCGTCATCTTCGGGGACACCGATCAGATGGGCGTCGTCTACTACGCGAACTACCTGCGCTTCTTCGAGGCGTCGCGTGCGGCGTACTGGCGGTCGCTCGGCCGCACGCAGAAGGATCTGGACGACGCCGGCGTCGCGCTCCCCGTCGTCGAGGCGCACTGCGTTTACAAGCGCCCGGCGCACTACGAGGACCTCTTGCTCATCGAGGTCTCGATCCGCGAGCTGCGCGCCGCCTCGATGCGCTTTGCCTACACCGTTCGCCGCGGCGTGGAGCTCCTCGCCGAGGGGACGACGCGCCACGCCGTCGTCGGCCCGACCGGCCGGCCGCGCGCGCTGCCCGACCACATCCGCGCCATGCTCGTGTAGGCTGCGGGCCTATGCAGGATCGCAACCTCGCGCTCGAAGTCGTTCGCATCACCGAGGCGGCCGCGATGGCATCCGCGCGGCTCATGGGCCGGGGCGATCGCAAGGACGCCGACCGCGTCGCGGTGGAGGCCATGCGCGTGGCCTTCGACGCGATGGACATCCGCGGCACCGTGGTGATCGGCGAGGGTGAGCGCGACGAGGCGCCGATGCTCTATATCGGCGAGCAGGTCGGCGCCGGCTGGAAGGACGCGTCGGGCAGCTCGCCGCGCGTCGACATCGCGGTGGATCCGCTCGAGGGCACGAACCTCGCGGCGACGGGGGCGCCGGACGCGATCTGCGTCATCGCCATCGCCGATGACGGGCAGTTCCTGAACGCGCCGGACACGTACATGCAGAAGATCGCCGTCGGCCCCGAGTGCCGCGGCGTCATCGACCTGCGCGAGTCGCCGACCTGGAACCTGCAGCGCATCGCGAAGGCCAAAGGCAAGCGCGTCGAGGACTGCACGGCGGTCATCCTCGACCGCGACCGCCACGAGCAGCTGATCGGCGAGGTCCGGCAGGCCGGCGCGCGCATCCGCCTCATCGGCGACGGCGACGTCTCCGGCGCGGTGATGACGGCGAACCCGGAGTCCGGCATCGACGTGCTGTTCGGCACCGGCGGCGCGCCCGAAGGCGTCATCGCGGCGGCCGCGCTGCGCTGCATCGGCGGCGAGCTCCAGGGGCGCCTGCGGTTCCGCAGCGACGAAGAGCGGGCCCGCGCGTACAAGATGGGCGTCAAGCCCGAGGACTTCGTGTACGCGACCGAGGAGCTGGCGAAGGGCAACGTGATGTTCGCCGCGACGGGCGTCACGAAGGGCTACCTCCTCGACGGCGTGCAGTTCTACGGCGACCGCGCCAAGACGCAGTCGATCGTGATGCGCAGCAAGACCGGCACGGTCCGCGTGATCAGCGCGACGCACCACTTCCCGACCAAGCCCCTCTCCGCCATGGGCGGCACGGCCTCCGGCCCCAACGGCTAGCGCGTCGCGATCCGTTGCTCTGCGCTAGGCCGCGCGCAAACGCAACGTCCCCGCCGTCAGGGCAGCGCGAAGCTGAGCTTCGTGGTCTTGCCGGCGGTGATGGTCACGCGCCGGCTGTAGTCAGCGCGCGCCGGGTTCTTGAAGGTGAGCACGTGGCTGCCGGCTGGGAGCTCGACGTCGGCGAGCGGCGTCTGGCCCAGGCTGTGGCCGGCGGACGTGAAGACCTCGCTGTAGGGTGTGGTCTTCACGGTCAGGTGGCCGTAGGTCGCGACCGGCGCGCGCTCGCCTCCGCGCGGCGAGCTCAGCTTGTGCGTGAACGCGATCTCCTGCGCGACGTGCTCGTTCTGCTCGATGTCGACCTCGCGGCGCTCGCTGAGGTACCCGCGCACCTCGGCGGTCACGACGTAGTGGCCCGCCGGCAGCGCGAGCTTCGCGGGCGCCGTGCGCGACTGGTCGCCGACCTTCACGGTCGCGCCGGCCGGCGTCGTGGTCACGTCGAGGATCCCGGCTGGCTCGTCGGCGGGGGCGGCGTCGGCCGGCACCGCCACCACGGCCGCATCGGTCGCGAGCGCCGCATCGGGCGCGACCGCGGCCGCATCCGCCGGCATCGGCTGGACGCTCAGCGTCACCGCGTCCGCCGGCGCGACCATCGCCGGCGCATCCTGCGGCGCGGTCCCGTGGCTCCGCGAGCGCGCGGCGAGGGCGATCAGAAAGCTCGCGAGCCCGATCGCGAGCAGTACGCCGATGGACACGGCGACCTGCGGGCCGCGCCGGGTCACGCGCGCCGTGCCATCGACGCGGCGCCGCGCGCCCGCGGCCCCCGCCGCGATCG
>JANXOM010000138.1 GCA_025353585.1 Deltaproteobacteria bacterium | reverse complement strand
GGCCCCGGCGGCCCCGAAGAAGCCCGCGGCGCCGAAGAAGAAGTAACGGCCGGCGGCGCGCCGCCGCGCCCCGGTTACGTGATGCCCTTGATCTTCAAGAACAGGGGCACGACGAGGATCGCGTAGGCCAGCGCGAGCCCGAGCACGATCGCCAGATCGCGGCCGGTCATCTTCACGACGAAGTCTGGCTTGTGGTGCCGGACCGCGCCCGTCCACGCGCCGATGAACGCGAAGAACAGCCACAGCACCTGGTGATAGGCAAACGACAGCGTGCTGATCTGGAACACGATCCCCGCCATCGCGGCGAGGAGCGCCATGCCCCAGACCTGCGCCGCCGCCGTGCCCGGCAGCTTCGACAGCGTGCGTAGCCCGACCAGGAGGCACTTGAGCGACAGGTAGATCAGCGTGATGAACAGGAACAGGCCGGGGAGCCCCATCTCGGCGAGGGTCAGCACGTAGGAGTTGTGCGCGGTCAGCCAGTGGTGGAAGCCAAAGTTACGCGCCCCCACGCCGAACACAGGGTTGTCGTGAAACATCTGGATGCCGGTTGCCCACGCCTCGTAGCGCTGCTCGGTCGAGGCATCCGCGTTCTCGCCGCTGCGGCCGCCGAGCATGAGCACGGGGATCGCGATGGCCGCGGCGGGAACGACGGCTCTGGCTCCCCACTTCCGGATCGCATACACGCCGGGGACCAGGAGCCCCGCCACGAGCCCGCCGCGCGATTGGGTCATCCAGATCGCGACGGCCTCCATGGCCACGAGCGACCACAGGACCACCTGCCACACCGGGTTGCGCTTGCGCAGCGTGAACCCGATGAGCAGCGCGACGCCCGCGGAGCTCAGCATCATCGCGACCTCGTTCGGGTCGTTCAGGGCGCCGCGGTAGCGCACCCGCTCCTCGATAGAGCTCGTGCCAAATAAGCCGACGTGCTCGCAGTGAAACTCTTTCCCCGGTTCGCCGCCGCCCTTGCACTGTTCGCTCCCTTCGCAAGAGCGCCCATCGGATTGACCGACCTCCCCCGCGTCGTCATCGACCTCCCCGGCGATGCATTCCATCGGCGACATGGCTTGATGAAAACAAACAAAGCCGATGAAGACCGCGGTCATGCAGAGCGCGGCGGCGGCGACCTGGAACGTGCGAAAGCGCTGGATCCCGTGCGCCACGGTCGCATACAGCGCGAAGATGACCAGCAACTCCATCGTGCGCTCGACGAGCACGTCGGGTTGCACGACGGCGTTGGTCACGAGCGCCCAGCCGAAGAAGGCGGCCGCCCAGGGGAGCGTCGGCACCCCGATGGGCTGCAACCGCCGCAGGCGAAGGTCGATGATCAGCCCGACGATCGCGAGGCCCGTGAACAGGTAGAGGAACGGCACCTTCTGGAGGAGCGGGATGAACTCCTGGGGCCGCGTCAGCACGAAGACGATCAGCGCCGCGATGCCCGGAATCGTAAACATCCCCGAACTGCACGATACCACTGGCACCGACGTCCGGACGGCGCGTATCGTCGGCGCCGTGGGTGCGCGTGAAGTTGTCGCTGAGGTCCTCCATCGCAGCGGTGCTCTCTCGCTCGCGATCCGCCTGCCGCGCCTGACGCCGCTCCCGCAGGTCCGGATCGTCTCGTACCACCACGTCGCCGACCCGGATCCCGACTACCCGTACGACCCCGAGGTCGCCGACGCCACGTCCGCGCAGTTCCGGCGGCAGATGGAGACCCTGAACGCGTTCGGCACGACGATCACCACGGACGATCTGGTCCGCTCGTACGCGGGCGAGCCGCTCCCCAAGAACCCGGTGATGATCACCTTCGATGACGGGTACCTCTCCTGTCACGACACCGCGATGCCGATCCTGCGCAGCCTCGGCATGCGCGCGACGTTCTTCATCGCCACGGCGTTCACCTCCCAGCGCCGCCTCTTCTGGTGGGAGAAGGTCGCGCTGGCGCTCTCCCAGGCGCGCCGGTCCCGAGGCACGGTGTCCTACCCCGAGGTCACCGCGGTCGACCCGCGCGATCCGCGGACCCGCCGCTGGGCGAACGACACGATCAAGAACCACCCGCTCCTCGACGTCGACCGGTTCGTGGACGGGCTGCTGGCCGCGCTGGACGTGCCGTGGTCCGTCGCGATCGAGCGCGAGCACGCCGATCGCCTGATCATGACGTGGGATCACGTGCGCGCGCTCGCCGCCGCCGGCATGGACGTCCAGTCGCACACGCGCAACCACCGCGTCCTGCGCACGCTGGCGAGCGACCAGCTCCACAGCGAGCTCGCCGGCTCGCGGGCGGACATCGAGGAGCAGCTCGGCAAGCCGATCTATGGCGTCGCCTACCCGGTGGGCCGTTCCATCGCGAGCCACCCCGAGCTGATCGCCGCGGTGAAGGCCGCCGGCTACAAGATCGGCTTCACGAACACCAACCGGCCGAACTGGATGTGGCCGCGCGCGCTCGCCGGTCTCGTGTCGACGAACATGTACAACATCGGCCGGATGCCGACCGACCGGGACATCAGCGACTCGATGTGGCTGGCGCGGCTGCTCATCCCGCGCCTGGCCCACCGCGCGTTGCACACCGAGTAAGAACTTGCCCGCGGGCCCCGCGGCGTCCGAAACTTTTCCGATGCGGATAGACCCTCGGATCGGTATCGACGCCCTCAGCTGGGAGCTCGACGAGCATGGTGAAACGCGGGGGCGCGTGCTCGACCTCTCGCCGATGGGCGCCCGGCTCGAGCGACCGTACGTCGGGGGCCCCACGCCGCGCGACATGCCGCTGCTCCTCGACGTGCCCGGCATCGACGAGGTCCTGTGGGCGCGGGCCGAGGTGATGTTCGACCAGGTCGTCGCGTCGCGGTCGCCGAGCGCAGGGCGCCTCGGCCTCGTCCGGCGGACCGGCTATCGCATCGTCGTCGCGGCCGCGCGCGATCTGCGCCTCTTGCGCGAGCTCGTCTTCGACACGCACCGCGCGCACGAGCTCGCGGCGTCGGACGAGATGGGCTTCGCCAGCTGCTATACGCGCGGCTGACGTCAGCGGCGGGCGCGCTCGTACAGCGCGAGGTAGCTCTCGACCATGCGCTCGGAGCTGTAGCGCTCGAGCGCGAGCGCCCGGCCCCGCTGGCCCATGGCGCGCGCCGCGTCGGGGCTCGCGGCGAGCTTCGCCAGCGCGGCGCCGAGCGCGCCGGCCTCCACCGGCACGAGGTGCCCGGTCACCCCGTCCTGCACGACGCCCGGGATGCCGCCCACTGCCGTGCACACGACGGGTAACCCGGCCGCCATCGCCTCGAGGACCACGAGCGGGAGGCCCTCGGTCTCCGAGGACAGCGCGAACGCGTCGAACGCGTGCATCAGCCGCGGCACGTCCATGCGGCTCCCGGTCAGGGTGACCCAGCGCGGCTCCGGCAGCTGCGCGACCTCGGCCTCGATCCGCGCGCGGTCGTCCCCGTCGCCGACGAGCACCAGGCGCCGCCGTGACGACAGCTGCGCGGCCAGCGCGCGCACGAGCATCACCTGGTTCTTCGGGTACGCGAGACGCCCGACCGTGCCCACGACCCACGCGTCGCCAACGCCGAGCTCCACGCGCGCGGCGGCCCGCGCCTCGGCGTCCGGGGCGTAGCGATCGAGGCGGATGCCGTTCGGGATCGTGTGCAGCTTGGCCGGCGCACACTCGCGCGCGGCGCGCGCCTCCGTGGCCGTCATGTCGGACACGGCCACGAACGCCTGCGTGAACGCCGCGGCGGCCCGCCGCAGCGCCGCCTGCCCGCGCGTCGCCGGGTTGATGCCGTGCTTCGTGTGGATGGCGGCCGCGCCGACGAGCCGCGCGGCCGGGGCGCCGTAGACCATCGCCAGCGGGTTGTGCGTGTGGACCACGTCGAACCGGCGCGCGCGTAACAGGCGCGCGAGCCGCGGCACGAGCGTCGGATCGAGCCCCTGGCCCTTCGCCATCCGCAACGCGGGGATGCCGGCCGCCTCGAACTCCGCCGCCATCGCCCCGTCGGGCGGCGGCGCCAGCGAGACGACCGAGACGGCGTGCCCGCGCGCCTTCTGGCCGATCGCGAGGTCCAGCGCGACCCGCTCGGCGCCACCGACGCCGTAGGACGACAGCACGTGGACGATCGACCCCATCGGCAGACGTGGGTATCATGGCGGCGTGTCTGGCGTCATCACCACGGACGAGGAGGTGCTCGCCCAGCTCGGCATGCGCCTCGACGGGCCGCGCGCCGGTGAGGTCGAGGCCGCGTGCGCCCGCATCGCCCGGCGGATCCGCGGCGACCAGCTGCGGGTGGTCGGCTTCGTGCCGTGCAGCGACGCGGTCGCCGTGCCGCCGGTGATCGTCCAGCTCGGCCTCGCGCTGTGCAACCTGACCGGCGCGACCATCGCCGTCGTCGACGCGAACGTGCGGTACCCCGCGCTGGCCGGCCTCACGCGCCGCCTCGAGACGAACCAGGACGAGCGCGGGGCCGCCCCGAAGGGGGACTCGGTGTTCTCGACGCGCTGGCTGCGCGGCTCCCTCGCGCTGCTCTCGCCGCCGAAGGGCGAGCACGCGGGCGACGTGGTGCCTCAGCTCGCGCGGGTCTTGCTCGACGGAGCGGATCTGTTCGCCCACGTGCTCGTCGATCTCACCGGCTTCGAGCTCCTCGGCGAGCACGCCAGCGCAGCCGCGTGCATGGACGCGGTGGCGCTGGTCGGCCGCGCCCATCACACGACGGAGCGCGAGGTCATCGAGCTCGCTCGGCTCATGCCGCGCGGCCGGTTCCTGGGTGTCATGCTCGTGGGCTGACGATGGTGATTCAGTGACCTTCGAGCGGCCAGTGATGGCGGCGTTGCGTGCGCGCCTCCTGTGACGCCCGCGCGCGCTTGATCAGCACGTGGCGCTCGTGGTCTTCTCCTCGAAGATGCGCACACTGGAGCAGGAAAAGATTGCGGTGATCGGCCTTGGCTACGTCGGCCTGCCGGTCGCTATCTCGTTCGGTCGCAAGCTCCCGACGGTCGGGTTCGACATCCGCCAGCGCCGCGTCGACGAGCTCAAGAAGGGCCACGACGACACGCTCGAAGTGACCGACGCCGACCTCGCGTCCGCGACCAAGCTCGAGATGACCGCGGACCCGGCCAAGCTCAAGGAGTGCACGTTCTTCATCGTCGCCGTGCCGACGCCGATCGATCACAACAACCGCCCCGACCTCACGCCGATGATCCGCGCGAGCGAGACGATCGGCCCGCACGTCAAGAAGGGCGATGTCGTCGTCTACGAGTCGACGGTGTACCCGGGCGTCACCGAGGACATCTGCGGCCCGATCCTCGACGCGAAGAGCGGGCTCAAGAACGGTGTCGACTACTGGCTGGGCTACTCGCCCGAGCGCATCAACCCCGGCGACAAGGAGCACACGTTCGAGAAGATCTTGAAGGTCGTCTCGGGCCAGACGCCGGAGGTCTGCGACCGCGTCGCGAAGGTCTACGGCTCGGTCGTCATCGCGGGCGTGCACAAGGCCACTTCGATCAAGGTCGCCGAGGCCGCGAAGGTCATCGAGAACACGCAGCGCGACCTCAACATCGCGCTCATGAACGAGCTCGCGCTGATCTTCGACCGGATGGACATCCGCACGCAGGACGTCCTCGAGGCCGCTGGCACCAAGTGGAACTTCCTCAAGTTCACGCCGGGCCTCGTCGGCGGGCACTGCATCGGCGTCGACCCGTACTACCTGACGACGAAGGCGGAGGAGCTCGGTTACCTGCCCGAGGTCATCCTCGCCGGCCGCCGCATCAACAACTCGATCGCGCCGTTCATCGCGCAGAAGTGCGTGAAAATGCTGACGCAGCTCGACGTGCCTCTGCGCAAGGCGAAGGTCGGCATCCTCGGCCTCACGTTCAAGGAGAACGTGCCGGACCTGCGCAACTCGAAGATCCCGGACATCATCGCCGAGCTCAGGCAGTACGGCATCGAGGCGATGGTCCACGATCCGATGGGCGATCCGCACGAGGCGTTCGAAGAGTACAAGGTCGAGATCACGCCGCTCGAGAAGCTGCAGAACCTCGACGCCGTGATCTTCGCGGTCTCGCATGCGCAGTACCTCGCCGATATCGACGCCAACGTGTACGCGCGCGTGCGCGACGGCGGCGTGGTCATCGACGTGAAGAGCGTGCTCAAGCCGGGCTCGGCGCCCCGTGGCATTCGCCACTGGAGCCTCTGAGTCGCGATGACACGGACCCGTTACGATCAGGTCTGCGAAGATCTCGTCAACCGGCCGCGCCGATGGCTCGTCACCGGCGTGGCGGGCTTCATCGGATCGGCGCTGCTGGAGCGGCTGCTCGATCTCGGCCAGACGGTGGTCGGCGTCGACAGCTTCCTGACGGGCCACCAGAAGAACATCGACGACGTCCTCGCGATCAACCCGGACGAGCGGCTGCAGTTCCGCTTCATCCAGGGCGACCTGCGTGACCTCGAGGTGGCGAAGGAGGCGTGCAAGGACGTCGACATCGTCCTGCACGAAGCCGCGCTCGGCTCGGTGCCGCGCTCGATCAAGGACCCGATCGCGTCGCACCAGCACAACGTCGATGCGTTCTTGAACGTGCTCGTCGCGGCGCGTGAGGCGGGCGTCGGCCGCGTGGTGTACGCGTCGAGCTCGTCGGTGTACGGCGATCACCCGGGGCTGCCGAAGCACGAGGACCGGATCGGCAAGCCGCTGTCGCCCTACGCGGTCACGAAGCGGGCCGACGAGATCTACGCGCAGGTCTTCACGGACTGCTACCAGCAGCAGATCATCGGCCTGCGGTACTTCAACGTGTTCGGGCGCCGCCAGGACCCCGAGGGCGTCTACGCGGCCGTGATCCCGCGGTGGATCGCGGGGATGCTCGAGGGCAAGGCGCCGGTGATCTTCGGCGATGGCTCGAGCAGCCGCGACTTCTGCTACGTGGACAACATCGTGCAAGCGAACCTGCTCGCGGGCACGGCGGAGGATCCGGCGGTGACGGGCACGGTCTACAACTGTGGCTGCAACGGCCGCACGGACCTCAAGCAGCTCTTCGCGATGATCCGCGACAACCTGGCGAAGGACACCCCGGAGGTCGCGAACCTGGAGCCGGTCTTCGAGGGGCCGCGGGCGGGCGACATCCCGCACTCGCAGGCCGCCATCGACAAGATCGCCGCGGCGCTCGGCTACGCGCCGACGCACCAGGTCGCCGACGGCATGGCCGAGACGGTGGCGTGGTTCGCGCGGCGCCTGAAGAAGCGCTAGCATCACGGCCACCATGGCCGAAGACGATCCGCTGCCGAAGCCCGAGCCCAAAGAGATCGACGAGAAGAACGCGATCTCGCTCAAGCACATGATCCAGGACAACGTGCTCAAGGGCGAGCCGTACGGCGACGAGCGCTGCGACAACTGCCTCTACTACCTGAACCCCGACGACAAGATCGCGTACTGCTGGCACCCGAAGCTGCGCATCCTGGTCGGCGGTCCGTGGTGGTGCCAGTGGTGGGAGAAGATCGAGGAGTGAGGCGCTAAGCGCGTGCGCAGCGAGGACAAGCTCGTCGACGGGCGCGACCTCAAGCTCGAGGAAGAGGAGCTGCGCGCCCAGGACGAGAGCCTCGCGTGGCGCGGCGCCGAGCGGTTCGAGCTCGGCTTCGAGCAGGAGCTCGCCGAGCTGCCCGCGCGCGTGACGACGCAGCACGAGGACAAGGACCACCGCGGCCTCGTGCTCGGCGCCATGCGCGCGATCCTCGAGGGCCAGAAGGTGGTGGTGGCGCTCCTGGAGCTGCCGCAGCGCGAGCTGATCGCGCTCGAGGCCTTGCAGTCGGCGGCCCAAGCCAAGGATTCGCACCTCGGGCAATTCGTGTACGCGACGGACCGGCGAGACCTGCTCGAGCAGGCGCTGGGGGTGCTGCAGCCGTCATTGCTCACGGGCGAATTCGATCTGGCGGAGCTCGGCGGCGACTTCGAGGTGGTCACCAAGCGCGTCGCCGCGCTTCGCACGACCCTGCTCCAAAAAGAAGACGCGCAAGACGAGCTCATCGTGGGAGAAGAGGCGATCGCGAAAGCCGAAACCAGCGCGTCTGACGACGACGCCGTAAACGCAAACGCAAACGCAAACGCAAACGTGGACGCAAACGTCACCGAGCTCGACGATCTAAACGAGCTCGAGCCCTCTTCTGCAGCCACGAAGCGCAGCACCCTCGGCCACGAAGACGAGCCGGAGGACGCGCTTCCCACGGAAGCCGCGCCGAAGAAGAAGAAGGGCAAACGTGGCTGACCCCGCCGGCGCCGACCCGCTCGCCACGCTCACCATCGACATCCGCCGCCGCGCCGAGGCGGCCCTCCTCCGCCGCCTCAACGCCGGCTCCGGCTTCGCCGACCCCCGCGTCCCCTCGCAGATCTACCTCCGCGACGACGAGGCCCTCGCCCGCCTCGCCGGCGGCACCCTCCGCCCGCAAAACACCCACCGCAAGGCCGCCGCCGAGCTCGCCGCCACGCTCCCCGTCGCGCCCGCACACCCACCGCGCCTCGCCACCCTGGTCGCCCGCACCGCGCTCGACGCCGACGCCGCCGCGCTCGTCGCCACCGCGCTCGTCTACGCCATCGATCTCGACACCCGCGAGCTCTGCCACGCGCTCGCCACCCGCCGCCGCCCCGCGCTCTACCTCGAGACCTGCGCCGATCTCCTCGCCCGCCCCGCCGTCATGCTGCTGCGCGCCCTCGCGCCCGGCTCCGCGCTCCGCCGGGCGCGCCTGATCGCCGGCGATGGCGACGACCTCGGCTCGGCGATCGAGCTCGCGCCCTCCGCGCTCGCGTGGCTCCTCGGCGACGAGGCGCTCTTCCCTCCGCTCGCCTCCGCGTGCGAGCTCCTCCCCGCCGACACCGACCTCGGCGTGGCGCTCCCGCCCGGCGCCGACGCCGCCCTCGATGCGGCCGCGCACAAGCTCGCCGCGTCCACCGTCGCGTCCGGCGGACTCGCGCTCACCCTGCGCGGCCCCCGCGGCTCCGGCCGCCGCGCCGCCGCCCTCCGCGTCGCGCGCGCGCTCGGCAAGCCGCTCCTCGTGGCGCCGATCCCCGCGCTCCTCGCCGCCGAGAAGCGCGTGCAGACGAACCTCGTGGCGGCCGCCCTCGCCGCCGCCCGCCTGCGCGACGCGCTCCCTTATCTCGCCGACGCCGACAGCCTGTACGACGAGCGCGGCACGCTCGCCCCCGAGCACGCCGACGCGATCGCCGCCCACCCCGGCCCGCTCGTCATCGGCTCCACCGGCCGCGGCGGCCACCTCGAGCTCCGCCGCCCGCAGCTCGCCGTCACGATGCCGCGCGCCGAGCTCACCGACCGCGAGCACGCCTGGTCGCACGCGCTGGCGCGCACCCCCGACCTCGCGGCCTCCGCCGCCGAGCTCGCCGCGCGTTACGTCATCGGCCCCGGCGCGATCGCGGACGTCGTGGGCGAGGCCGCGCGGCACGCTGCCGCCACCGGCGTCGCGATGGATCCGCTCGCGCTCGAGGCCGCCGTCGCGCGCCGCCTGACGGTTCGCCTCGGCACGTTCGGCACCGTCGTCGGCCGGAAGGCAAAGTTCGACGAGCTCGTCCTGCCCGAGGACGTCGTCGACACGCTGCACGACATGATCGCGATGGTCCGCGAGCGCGCGCAGATCCTCGAGCGCTGGGGCTACCAGCGGCACCTCGGCATCTCGCGCGGCGTCTCCGCGCTCCTCTCCGGCGAGCCCGGCACCGGCAAGACGATGGCCGCGTCCGTGGTCGCCTCCGAGCTCGGCCTCGAGCTCGTGCGCATCGATCTGTCCGCCGTGGTCTCGAAGTACGTCGGCGAGACCGAGAAGAACCTCGGCACGATCTTCGACGAGGCTCAGGACGCGCACGCGCTGCTCCTCTTCGACGAGGCCGACTCGCTGTTCGGCAAGCGCACCGAGCTCAAGTCCGCGCAGGACCGCTTCGCCAACCTCGAGGTCAACTACATCCTCCAGCGCATGGAGACGTTCGACGGCGTCAGCGTCCTCACCACGAACGCCGAGTCCGCGATCGATCCCGCGCTCCAGCGCCGCCTGAACTTTCGCATCCGCTTCCCCGCGCCCGAGGCCGACGAGCGCGCCGAGCTCTGGCGGCGGCTGCTCCCGCCCGCGACCGAGCTCGTCGGCGTCGACTTCACCGAGCTCGCCGAGCGCTTCGACATGACGGGCGGCTACATCAAGAACGCGATCGTCCGCGGCGCGGTCATCGCGGCCCGCGCCGGGCGTGCCCTCACGGCCGAGGATTTGTGGGCCGGCGCACATCACGAATATGTCGAGATGGGAAAGGTCATGCCTACGCTACGCTGAGGGCGAGCGCGCCATGACCGACCCTGACGACACCGAGCCCACCGCCGCCGATCACCGCGTGATCGGCATCCTGCTCGCGGTCGTCGCCATCGGGGCGCTCGGCTTCGCGCTCGTCACGCAGCGCTGGCTGCTCAGCCCCGGCGGGGGCACCGGCTTCGGCCTCCGCGAGACGTTCACGTGCGGCCAGGCCGACTGCGTCACGCGTCCGAACGCCGAGGCCGTCCTCGACTTCGCGAGCTCGATGGTGCGCGACGACCGCGAGCACGCCGCGGCGATCTTCCCCGCGCTCGGCTGGGTGACGTCGGTCCTCATCGCGATCGGCATGCTCGGCCTCGCGATCGCGGCCGTCGCCGCCGCCGCCCGCAAGCGGCCCCACTGGCCGATCTCGCCGACGACGATCGCGCTCCTGCCGGTCATGATCGCGCTCGTCACGGGCTTCGTCTTCCTCGCCACGAAGCCGGGCGACGCGACGTTCGTCGGGGTGGCGATCGGGTTCTGGGTGTTCGGCGGCGGGGAGATCTGCGCCGTGATCGCGTCGCTGCTGCTGACGCGCGCGATCCGCCCGCCCGATCCGGATCTGACCGCGGACGCGATGAACCCCGACGAGTTCTGACTTATCTTCCGCGCATGTCCCTGCGCGGAAAGACCCTGTTCATCACCGGCGCGAGCCGCGGTATTGGCCTCGCGATCGGCCTGCGCGCCGCGCGGGACGGCGCGAACGTCGCCATCGTCGCCAAGACGGGCGAGCCCACGCCGAAGCTCGAGGGCACCGTGTTCACGGCGGCGGCCGAGATCGACGCCGCGGGCGGCAAGGGCCTCGCGATCGTCACCGACATCCGCGACGAGAACGCGGTCGCGGCGGCGGTCGCGAAGACGGTCGCCACGTTCGGCGGCATCGACATCCTCGTCAACAACGCGAGCGCGATCAGCCTGACGAACACCGAGTCCACGCCGATGAAGCGCTACGACCTCATGCACGCGATCAACACGCGCGGCACGTACGTCACGTCGCAGGCGTGCATCCCGCACCTCAAGAAGGCGGCCCAAGCGCACGGCCAGGCCCACGTCCTCAACATCTCGCCGCCGCTCAACATGGAGACGCGCTGGTTCGCGCCGCACGTCGCGTACACGATGGCGAAGTTCGGGATGAGCATGTGCGTCCTCGGCATGGCCGGCGAGTTCGCGCGCGACGGCGTGGCGTTCAACGCGCTGTGGCCGCGCACGGCGATCGCCACGGCCGCGGTCAAGAACCTGCTCGGCGGCGACCGCGCGATGCGGGCCTCGCGCAAGCCCGACATCATGGCCGACGCGGCGTACGCGATCTTCAACCGGCCCTCGCGCGAGACGACCGGGCACTTCTACATCGACGACGAGGTCCTCGCCGCCGAGGGCAAGACGGACCTGTCCGAGTACGCGATGGACCCGACCGTCGCGCTGATCCCCGACTACTTCATCTGAGGACGCCGCCGCCGGTTGAATCGGGACCGGGCGGTGTGCGTCTATGGGCATCACCATGATGACGCTCCGGACGATCCTGCTGCTCTCCGCGATCTCCGCCACCGCCCTCGCCAAGCCCGTGTCCGTGCCGGCGCCCAAGCCGGTGCCGGTCAACCCCGGCAAGGTGAAGCTGACCGGCCCCGATGCGCGCGCGCTGACGGCGGGCCTCAAGCTCGCGGGCGTCGCGCCGAAGAAGACGGGCGACACGGTCGTCTACGCCGTCACGCAGCTGTCGTGCACTTCCACCGATGGCAGCGTCACCGCGGACGGCCTCGGCACGACCAGCTGCCAGGGCGCCGCTGGCAAGTCCATGCCGGCCGCGGAGTCCTCGCTCCTCGCCGACGCCATCACCAAGGCGTTCGGCGGCAAGGGCCTGACGTCCGACGACCACACGAGCAAGTCGACGATCACGGTCGCGTCGATCACCTGCACGATCGCCTCCGACGCGAAGGCGCCCAAGACGGCCGACCGCTTCAGCTGCGACGCCGTCCTGCACTGAGCCCGCGCCTTCGCGGGCGATCTGCTCCGTACAGGCGCCCGGCGCGGGTCGCTACGCCTTGGCGCCCGGCAGCGCGGTCGCCGTCGGGAGCCCGAGCTCGGCGTTCGCCGGCCCGTCCTTGGCCGCGAGCGCGGCGGCCTTCTTCTTGTTCTTCTTCGGCGCGAACAGGAAGCCGAACGCGGCGCCGACCGAGCCACCGACGAGGTGCGCCATGTGCGAGATGCCGTCGTTGCTCGCGATCTTCGTGACCTCCGAGCCCATGTAGAGGACCGCGACCGCGATGAACGTCAGCGGGATCTTGCCCGCCTTGATGTTCGCCGTCGACGACAGAAGGATCATCATGAACGCAACGCCGCTCGCGCCGACGAGGACGTGGTTCGAGAAGGTGAGGTTCGCGAGCCCGGTGACGAGCGCGGTGCCGAGGATCATGACGAGGAAGCGCAGCGAGCCGTGGCGCTCCTCCAGGATCGGCCCGACGAGCAGGATCAGCATGAAGTTCGCGAGCAGGTGATCCCAGTTCGCGTGGCCGAGGATGTGCGAGAACATCCCGACCCAGAGATGGGCGTCGCCGTAGCTGGCGTCCGGATACGCCTGAAACCAGGTGTGGAGCGATGTCGGTAGCAGCTGCACGACGACCGCTGCGATCGCGAACGTGAGCACCACCGGCGCGTTGTAGGCAACCCTGAGCTTCACGCCTCAAACGTAGCACGCGCGTTCTGGCGTGCCCGACTTGCTCGCCGGCCGGGACGTGGCTACACCCGGAGGATGGCAACCGTCGAGATCACGCAGGACAACTTCCAGGCCACGATCGACAAGCAGGGCATCGTCCTGCTCGACTTCTGGGCCGAGTGGTGTGGCCCGTGCAAGGCGTTCGGGCCCGTCTTCGAGAAGGCGTCCGGCAAGTACGCCGACGTGGTGTTCGGCAAGATCGACACGGAGGCGCAGCAGGAGCTGGCGGGCGCGGCGGGGATCCAGGCGATCCCGACGCTGATGCTGTTCCGCGACGGCGTGCTGCTGTTCCGCGAGTCCGGCGCGCTGCCGGCGGCCGCGCTCGACCAGCTGGTCACGCAGGCGCAGGGCCTCGACATGGCGAAGGTGAAAGAGGAGATGGCGAAGCACGAGGCCGAGCACCAGCACGGGCCTGGCTGCAACCACGACCACGGGCACGAGGGCCACGACCACGGGCACGAGGGCCACGACCACGGGCACGGGCACGGGCACGAGGGGCACGACCACGGCCCCGGCGGCCACAAGCACTGAAGAGACGCGGGCTAGAACGTCGAGGTGCCGGAGGGCGCCGTCGGCTTCGGGTGCAGCACCATGTACACGAGGCCACTGCCGCCCTGGCTCGCGCTGTTCATCGCGACCGCGATCGCCGTGCCGCCCATCGCGCACGCGCGCGGACGCACCAGGGCGCGATTGCCCTCCGCTGCGGCGTCCTGCGCCGTGCTGTCGAGGAGCGACACGTAGCCCAGGACCTCCCAGGTCTGGTTGAACGACATCGCCGTGATGTCGACGGTGACGAGCTCGAGCTTGCAGCCGGCGGGCAGCGGCGGCGATTGCACCATGCGAGTCTCGGTCACGCGCGGGCCGCTCGCGCAGCCGAGGAGACCGACCGCTATCACCACGGCGAGCTTCATCCCGCGGAGGTACCACGAGTGCGGGTTCGGCGGTCGGCGCCGCCGCCGGTACGGGGACGCGTCAAACCGCAGCGTGATGCCGCTCGCCTATCTGGCTGTCGCTTGCTCGAGCAACGTGGCCCGATAGGCCGCAATCTCCTTGAGCAGCTTCTGGCGGTCGCCCTCGATCTTCTTGTCGAACGTCGCCTTCGTGCCGCACTGCTTGTCCATCGCCGCGTCGCCGGCGGTCTCGACCTGGACATAGCCGGCTGACTTCTCCGCGATCACGAAGCCCGGCATCACCTGGGGAAGCTGCGCGCCGTAGGGCGCCCACGCCTTGCCGCGGCAGGCGTCGAAGACCTCCATCTTCTTCTCGTACGCCGCGCGGGCCTTGCCGCCGGGCGGCAACATGTTGATGGCGTCGTACATCGACGCCGTCAGCGCCGGATCGAGCGCTCGCGGCGCGGCCGGCACGACCTCGGAGCCGGAGGGCGCGAGCACGAGGTGCTTCTTGTCGACGCGGAAGACGATGCCGTCCGCCGCGAGCACCGAGCACGCTGCGCTGTGCGCCTCGTTGTCCACGAGCAGCAGGCGCTCGTTCTTGACCGGGAACGCGCCGTCGACGGCCGTGCTCGCGTAGACGAGCGCGCGGTCGAAGTCGAGCTTCGCGTAGACGAACGCGTCGCGCGGCATCGCGGCGTAGAGCTGCGCCGCCAGCGCGAGGGCGGCATACCCGTGCTGGTTCAGCACGCGCGCGTCGAGCTGCGGGAAGTGCACGGACGCCTCGCGGTCGGCGAACGTCGCGGTCACGGAGACCGGCGCAGGGGCGAGCGGCTCGAGCTTCGACGAAGCGTCGTAGACCATCAGCGTGAACGCGGTCGCCTGCGTCGCGTCGGGCGAGCCGAACGACAGCGCGAGGCGCCCCTCGTCCGTGCTCGCATCGAGCGTCAACCGTCCGCGCGGCACCGAGCCGCCCGCTTGTGCATCGGTCGCGCCCGGCGCGAACGGGGTGCAGTGCTGCCGCGGCCGTGGGTCGGCGCTCGTGGTGAACGACGAGTGCGCGGACACCGGCTGCACGCTCGGCAGCGCCGTGATGACGAGGCCCGGCAGCGGGCGCTCGATGTCGATGACGAGGTCCGCGGCCGACGGGAGCGCGAGGTGCTCGCAGCCGTTGCCCACGAGCTTCGCGGCGAGCTCGCGCCGGTTCGGCTGCAGCGTGACCTGCAGGAACGTCGGGGTGGCGAGCGGCTTGTCGAGGGTGATGTGCTGGCCCGACGCCGAGAGCCCGCGCGGCGCGTCGGGGTTGTAGAACTGGACCTCGAACGGGTGCCCCGGCTCGGTCTCGGAGACGTTCGCGTTTGGATAAATGTTGTAGTGGCCGCGCTTCCAGCCCCCCGGCGGCGGCAGCATCGGCGCGCCACCGAACTTCCCCCAGAACTGGGTCGAGCTCGAGATGTAGAAGCCGTTCGAGTCGCTGCTCCACGCGCGCAGGAACCCGGTCACGGCGATCGTGATCGGCAGGTTGTCCTCGGCGAGATCGAACGTGACGATCGGCTGGACCGTGACGCGCGCCGGGCTGTCCGTGCCGTGGAACACGGCATGGCCGAAGACCTTCTCGGCCCTCGGCCCGA
This sequence comes from Deltaproteobacteria bacterium, assembly GCA_025353585.1. GTDB lineage: Bacteria > Myxococcota_A > Polyangia > Haliangiales > Haliangiaceae > JABFXX01. The sequence goes on along the minus strand of JANXOM010000138.1, from coordinate 46,339 downwards.
ACGTCACGGCCGGGACCGCCACCACGATCGGCACCTGGAGCGCCTTCGCGTCGATCCGGATGTTCGGGACGTCGGCGGCGGCCACCGCGGGGGCGAGGGCGGAGAGCGCAGCGAACGCGAGCAGCAGTCGCTTGGTCATCGAGGTGCTCGCGATCATAGGCTCGCGTAGCGCGCGAGGTAGGGCTTCACGTTCATCTTCTTCCGCGTCGAGTCCGAGCTCATGTACCGGATCGTGCCGAACACCGGACGCGCCGGCGCCCACGGGCGGTCGAAGCGGCCGAGCGTCCACATGATGCCGCTGTACGAGTTCGGATCGCGGCCGTCGATCGCGTAGCGGTTATTGAGCTCGAGCAGCGTGGCGAGCGCAGCGCGCGGCGACGGCGACCACTCGAGGATCTTCTTGCCCCACAGCATGCGCATGTAGTTGTGGATGCGGCCATCACGAACGAGCTGGCGCTGCGCGGCGTTCCACAGCGGGTCGTGGGTCTCGGCGCGATCGAGCTGGGCGCGCGTGTAGCTCGGGTCGCGCTTGTCCGCGGCCGCCGCGTCGAGCGTCTTGCGGGCCCACTCGGGGAGCGAGTCGTACGCCGCGTAGTCCGGCTGATGGAAGCAGAAGCCATAGCCGAGCTCACGCCACGTCACGATCTCGTCGAGGAACGACTCCGCCCCTGGAGGCACACCCCACCACGCCTCCCGGCTGCCGGTCGCCTTTGCGCCGGCGACGCGCGTCGGATCCCACGTCGCGGCGGCCCACACGCGCGCGATGGCCTCGTGCGCCGAAGCGTGGCCGAAGTGCAAGTACGGGGAGAGCCCGCTCGACGCGTCGTTCTCGATGTCGCGGCGACCCTCGTGGTAGCGCGCCAGGCCGTGCGCGAGGAACTCGGTCAGGACCGCGCCCGCCGCCGCGGACCCGCCGCGCGTACCGACGGGCCCGACCGTCTGATCGATCGGCAGGGCCGCGAGGGCCGCCGGCGTGGTCGCGAGCAACCCCGCGCTCGCCATCGGCCATGCGCGCAGGCCCGGCGGCTCGCCGCCCTGCACGCCCCGCGGCAGCTTCGCGAGCGGGGCCTCCGCGGGACGGGCCATCAGGTGCGGAAAGATGATCTTCTGCCAGCCACGGCGAAACGACGCGGCCGTCGTGTACGCGCGGTCGAGGGCGCGCAGCGGGAGGATCCCGTTGCTGTCGACCTGCTCGAGGAGCACGGGCAGCTTCGCGCCGGCCGCCGCCACCATCGTCGGCAGGAAGAATCCGGGCTGCTCGTCGGTGACGACGAGGCACGCGCGCTTCGCCAGCGTCGCGAGGAGCCCGCGGCCGCGCCCCGCCTCCGGCTCGACGTAGGGCAGGTAGGTGACGCCCGCGGCCGCGAAGGCGGCGGCGTTGTCCGCCATGCCCTGCAGCACGAACGCGTGCATGCGCGTGCTGGCCCACTCGTAGCCGATGCGCAGCGGCTCGAGGACGACGAGCGGCCGGCCGAGCTCGACGGCCCGGGCGATGGCGTGATCGAGCGCGAAGCTCCACGTGGTGCGCCGCGCCGCGATCATCCAGTACAGGACGTAATCGCCCTTCGCGGCGATCGGCGCCTTGTTGACGGGGGTGACGCGGAGCGCGCGAACGAGGTCGTCCATCGCGGGCGCTGTATCACGACTCGAGGGGGTCGCCCGCAGCGGTACGATGGCGCAGCCGCTTGGTCGGCACCCACGTTCCTTCGGGGTCGTGCGGGCCGAGCGTGCGCAGCGCGAGCTGGAGAAAATCGCGCTCCGTCACGATGCCGACGAGGAAGCCGCGGCCGTCGACGACGGGCAAGCAGCCGTAGTGATGATCGAGGAGCGTCCGCGCGGCGGCGGAGGCGAGCGTGTCGGCGTGGACGGTCCACACGTCGAGCGTCATCACCTCGGCGACGTACGTGGCGCCGGTGCCGGCGGCGCGGAGGAGATCACGGTGGCTGACGACGCCGACGAGGAGGCCGTGCTCGTCGATGACGGGGAGGTGCCGGAGGTGCTTGAGCCGCATCACGTCCTCGGCGAGCGGCAGGGTCTGCTCGGCGAAGAAGGTGACGACCGGGGAGGACATGATGTGTTTGACCAGGACCGTCACGATGAAGGGTGCAAGTGCAACGCACGTGCCTCACGCGACTGCACGCGCCATCCTCGCAAAATCAGCGACTTAGCGCCGCGAGCGACGTGCATCGTAGCCGCAGCCGCACGGGCGACGCGAGCACCGCACCAATTGGCGCCGTAAGGCTCGTAAGCCGCCCCACTCTCCTCCGTCTCACTTTGCGTAAACGCAAACGCAAACGTAAACGCAAACGTGGACCCAAACGCCGACGCGCCGCCGCGCACCACAGCGCCCCTCCGACGATCTTCGATCTTCGAAGAGCGCTGACGCGGGATTTGCGCGATCCAACCGGACAGTGGCCGCGCCCGCCGTCCCTCGCCGCGCCGATCGTCCAGCGGTGGCGTTTGCGTCCACGTTTGCGTTTGCGTTTGCGTCCACGTTTGCGTTTACGTTTGCGTTTGCGTTTACGATCGACCTGACGGGGATTGCCCTGGCGGCAGGGTGCTACCGTCGCGTGACGTGCATCGCCTGGCTGGGTTCGCGCTCCTGCTTGTCGCGACGGTGGCCCACGCGGACGATCCGCGCGACCTGTTCGGCCTCGGCCACGGGGCCGCGACCACGCCCCCCGCCGACTGCCGCGACGGCCGCACCGCCACCTTCGGCTGCGCGCTCGCCACCGACCCGCTCGCCGACGCGCCCACGCCGTACGCTCTCGCCACCTGGCTCCCCGCCCGCTACCTCCTCGACCTCCCTGTCGCCGATGCCACCCACGACAGCGTCGCCAGCTACGCCCTCGGCGCCGCCACCGATGGCGCCGGCGTCGTGCTCGGCGGCGCCACCGGCCAGGAGAACCGCTGGACCATCGACGGCGCCCCGGTCGACGGCGTCCGCACCGGCACCGCCGACGCGCACGTTCCTCTCGTCTTCCTCGACGGCATCCTCGTCACCGGCGGCGGCTTCGGCGCTCGCGACCGCGTCAGCACCGGCGGCACCATCGACGCCCGCCTCCGCCGCGGCGGCGCCAGGCACGTCCTCGAGGCCTACGCCTGGGTCGGCGTCACCGCGAGCCCCGCCTCCGCGCCGACCCCGAACGGCGCGTACACGATCCGGTCCGCCCGCCTCGCGAACGACCTCGACGCCACCGTCGCCGTCGTTGGCACCGGTCCCCTCGGCCGCGTCGCGGGCGGCACGGCCTGGTACGCGGCCGGCATCGCGCCGACCCTCGCCGTCGACCGCGTCCTCTTCCAGTCGCACCGCCTCGTCGACGCGAACGGCGATGGCGTCCCCGACCCGACCTCCCTCGGCGGCTTTCCCGGCCCGCTCGCCACCGCCCCCGTCGACCGCTCCAGCACGGGCCTGCGCCCGTTCACCGTCCCCGCGATGCTGCGCGTGGGCTGGGACCGCGGCCCGCACCACATCGATCTGACCGTCATCGGTCAGGACCAGCAGTCCGCGCGCTACTTCGGCAACGCCACGGTGCCCGCGTCCGGCGTCGATCTCCACACGCTCACGGCCGACGGCATCGCCACCTACCGCGGCGAGTGGACCGACACGCACGTCAAGGTCCAGGCCGCCTGGCACCACGCCGCCCACCGCGAGTCCGCCACCGATCCGACCGCCGCTCACACCCCGCAGGTCCTCGACGCCTACCTCCCCGCCGGCTTCCCCGACGCCTCTTTGGTCGCCGGCTGCGCCATCGGCGCCACCCCGAAGTTCACGCCGTGTCCCGTCCCGACGAGCTGGCTCGTCAGCGGCGGCGCCGGCCTCCTCACCGACACCACCGCCGACCGCCCCACCGTCTCCGCCGACATCACGCACCGCGTCGGCGCGAACACGCTGCGCGCCGGCGTCACGAACGAGGACAGCCGCCTGTCCACGACCCAGCGCTACACCGGCGGCTCGCAGCTCCGCAGCCTGTTCGATGGCCAGGAGGCCACGCTCCGCTTCATCGACCCGTCGAGGCCGTGCGACCCCGACCCGGCGCTGCCCTGCACGTACACCGACAGCTCCACCCTCGTCTACCGCACGCGCTACAGCGCCGGGTACCTCGAGGACACGTTCCAGCTCGCGCCGGACCTCGTCGCGAACGGCGGCCTGCGCTGGGAGATGGACCAGGTCGGCGGCGCCCTCGTGTTCCACGACGAGCCGGCCCCGCGGTTCGGCGTCGCCTGGGATCCGCTCGGCGGCGGGCAGTCGCGGGTCTGGGCGAGCGCCGGCCGTAGCTATCCGCTCCTCGTCGCCGGCCTCGGCTCGACGCTCGTCGGCACCGCCGCCACGTCCGACGATCAGAGCTCCGCCTTCGGCCAGGCGCGCGTCATCGACCTCGGCCTCCCGCGCGCCGTCGCCAGCGGCATCGAGCCGATGTACCAGGACGAGCTCACCGCCGGCATCGAGCTCGGTCACGCCGACCTCCTCCGCGTGACGGCCTGGGTCCAGGCGCGCTACCTGCGCCAGGGCTTCGACACGACGTTCGGCACCTTCGATAACCCGGGCCGCCGCGATCCGCAGCTCCCCGAGGCCACGCGCGACACGCAGGTCTGGGCGCTGGAGGTCGCGACCGCGCCCGGCAGCCCGCTCGCGCTCCGCGCGGGCTACACCTACACGCAGGTCACCGGCACGTGGACCGGCCCGTACGACCCGCGGCAGGGCCTCGCGCTGTTCTCGGGCGCCGACTACGACCAGAACGCCGGCGACCTGTTCGGCCGCCTGCCGACCGATCTTGCGCACCGCGTCTTTGTGGAGGCCGGCCGGCACGGCCACGCCGGGCCCGTCGAGCTCGGCTTCTCCACGCGCCTGACCGTGGCCAGCGGGCGCCCGCTGAGCGTCCTGGCCGACAGCGACGAGGGCATCATCGAGCTCTTGCCGCGCGGGACCGCCGGGCGCCTGCCCATGACGAGCCAGGCCAACATGCACCTCTCGGCGCGCTGGCGCGGCACGGCGGTGACGCTCGACGTCTTCGACCTGTTCGACCGCACCGATCCCAGCCTGGTCGGGGAGGTCTACGCGAGCCGCTCGCAGTCCGTCCGCCCGATCGTCGGTGGCCAGGCCGCGGACCTCGTCTTCCTGCGCACGCAGAACGGCCTCATCCCGGACCGCGACCCGAGCTTCCGGTTGCCGACCAGCTTTCAGGCGCCGTTCGCCGCCGTCCTGGGCGCGCGGAGAAACTTTTAGCGGAGTATGATTTTAACCGCCGATGCGACGGGGTCGTGTCGCGCGTGGGAGTTCCATGGCCGATCAGTCGCAGCTCAAGCAAGCCGCCGCCGCCGTCACGCACTCGCCTCACGCCGTCAGTGCGTGGGAAGAGGTTGAAGGTCTCGCCGCCGATCTCGACAAGCCCGACGATGTCGTCGCGCTCTACAACGAGACGCTCGCGGGCGATCTCGAACCGCAGGTCGCCGAGATGATCGGCGAGCGCGCCGGCGCCTTCTGCGACGAGTGGTTCGGCGACGACCCGAGCGTCCTCGAGAAGATCTTGCGCCGCGTCGTCGTGCTCGCGCCGACGTCGGAGTCCGCGCTGCAACGGCTGTCGGTCATCTACACCGTCGCCGAGCGCTGGGGCGATGCCCTCGGCCTCTACGACAACGCGATCGCCACGGCGAAGGACAAGCCACGCCGCGTGAAGCTCCTGCGCGAAGGCGCGCAGCTCGCGAAGGACGTGGCGAACCAGCCCGACAAGGCCATCGGCTACTACCAGAAGCTCTTGCCGCTCGTCCCCGACGACGCGCAGGTGAGCCAGGGCCTCGAGCGGTTGCTGGAGCGCCACGAGCGCTGGCCCGATCTCATCGCGCTGTGGGAGGGCCGGCTCGAGAGCCAGACGAAGAAAGAGCGCGAGCGGGGCCGCGCCCGCATCGCGCAGGTCTACCTCGACAACCTCCAGGATCCCGCCCGCGCCCTGACGGCCGCGAAGCCGCTCCTCGCCGAGGCCGAGGACGACAAGGAGAGCACGGCGCTGCTCGAGCGCGTCATCGAGTCGGGGCACGCGACCAAGCAGGTCCGCGACGGCGCCCTCGATCTGCTCCGCGCGCACTACGACCACGCGCAGCGGCCGCGCGAGGTCATCCGCGTCCTCGAGAAGATCATCCAGCTCGATCCGACGAACAGCCGCGAGCTGCGCGAGGAGGCCGGCCACCGGCTCGCCGAGCTCGACGATCTGCCCGCCGCGATGGAGCACTACGCCGCGCTCCTCGCGATCGCGCCGGACTCCACGCTCACGGAAGAGAAGCTGCGCCAGCTCGCCGATCGCGGCCAGCTGCACGAGCGCTACGCCGAGGCCGTCGCGGTCGCGGCCCGCACGCCGCCCGCGGCCGGCGATCCGTCCCGCCGCGTCGACCTCCTCGGCGAGGCCGCGCGCACGCGCCTCGACCGCCTGCACGACATGCCGGGCGCGATCACGCTCCTCGTCGAGGCCGCGCAGATCACGGGCGCGCAGGAAGACAAGCAGCTCGACGTCGCCCGCCGCCTCGCCGCGCTCTACCAGACGGCGAACCAGCCGCGCGAGCGCCTCGCGATGCTCGAGCGCCAGGCTCACCTCGAGCCGATCGACGCCACGCGCGCCCAGCTCCTCGCCGAGGCCGCGAAGCTCGCCGAGTCGCTCGGCGACACCGACCGCGCCCTGTCGCTGTGGGAGCGCCGGATCGACAGCGATCCGTCCGATCTGTCCGGCCTCGACGCGCGGATCTCGATCCTCGAGGGCCAGCAGCGCTGGGACGATCTCGTCGCGGCCCTCGAGAGCCGCGCGGCCAAGGTCAGCTCCGCCACGCAGAAGCGCGCCGACCTCGTGCGCGTCGCGCTCGTTCATCACCAGCAGCGCAAGGACCCCGCGAGCGCGATCGGCGCGTGGCAGCGCGTCGTCGCCGACCACAAGGACGACGAGGAGGGCATCTCGGCCCTCGCGGACCTGCTGGCCGAGACGAGCCGCTGGCAGGAGATGGCGGACCTGCTCGAGAGCTCGTCGGGCCGCGCCACGCAGCGCACGACGGGCCGCCTCGTTCGGCTCGGCGACGCGCTCCGCACGCACCTCGACGAGCCCGGCCGCGCGCTGACGGCGTATCGCAACGCGATCGCGATCGATCCGGCGAGCCGCGATGCCCGCTCCGGCCTGACGAACCTCCTCGAGGTCGCCACGACCCGCGCCGCGTCCGCGGACGCGCTCGCGCAGGCGATGCGCACGACCGGCGATCTCGCCGGCGTCCTCGATCTCCTCCCGGCGCGACTCGCCGAGGCCAAGGACGATCGCACCAAGCTCGCGCTCCTCCGCGAGGCCGCGCAGCTCCGCCTCGATCACAAGCGCGACGCGGCCGGCGCCCTGTCCGACCTCGCCCGCGCGTTCCCGCTCGCGCCGCGCGACCAGCTGATCGAGAACCAGATGGGCTCGCTCGCGAAGGCGACGGGCGACTACGCGACGGCCGCCGCCGCGTACACGATGGCCATCGGCGCGCTCGGAGACGATGCACGCGAGGCGGCCCGCCTGCGGCTCGCGTTCGCCGACATGGTCCATGATCACCTCGGCGACGCCCACCGCGCCGCCGACGCGTACAGCCAGGTCGCGGCTGTCGAGCCAGGGAACCGGCGCGCGGTGCACGCGTACGCCAGCATCGGCGCGACGCTCGGGCAGTGGGACCCCGTCGCGGTGACGATCGTCCGCTACGCCGGCGTGCGCGAGGCGTTCGACGACGAGCTCCTCGGCATCGCCGAGGTCGCGGCGGCCTCCGCGGGGGCCTACGACGGCCTCGCGACCGGCCTCGCCGCCGCGCTCGAGGCGCACAAGCTGCCCGCCGCCGTCGCCGCGCAGTTCTTCTACCGGCTCGCGCTCGTCCAGCGCGATCATCGCAAGGATCGCGGCGCGGCGACCGCGTGCATGCGCCGGGCGCTCGAGCTCGGCGGCGAGCGCGTGGCGTGGCTGACGGAGCTCGTCGCGCTCGAGCGCGATCAGGGGCAATCGGCCAACTTGCTCGACGCGTTGCGCCGGTTGGCGGACGCCGATGGCCGCGATCTCGACGCCCTCGTCGGCGCGGCCGACGTCGCCAGCAAGCTCGGCGAGCGCGAGCAGGCGCTGCAGATCCTGTCCGCCGTCGTCGGGCGCGCCACCGCCGCATGGCGCGGCACGGCCTCGATCCGCTCGGCGCGCAGCGTCGATGCCGTCGCGAAGTGGGCCATCGAGGGCCTCGTCGATCTGTACCGGACCGGCGGGCGCGCGCGCCGCGGTCGACACGCTCGTCGAGGCGGCTCGCCTCCCGTTCGATGCGACCACGCGGCGCGACCTGCGCATGCGGGCGGCCCAGCTCGCCACGGTCGAGCTCGGCGACAACGCCGCGGCGATCGACATGTACCGCGGCGTCCTCGCGACCGCACCGAACGACCACGAGGTCATCGAGCGGCTCGCGCACCTCCTCGCCGTCGAGGATCGGGTGCCCGAGCTCCTCACGCTTCGCCAGATCCAGCTCGCGGATAGCTCGCTGGCGAACGACGTCGAGCGCAAGCTGACCCTGCGGCTCGAGCTCGCGAAGCTCGTCGGCATCGTCGAGCAGCGGGGCGGCCGCCTCGAGGCCTTGCGCGCGAACCTCGAGGACCGCCCGGGCCACGAGGCGTCGATCGACGCCGTGGCCGAGCTGCTCTCCGGCAAGGGGGCGCACCGCTCGCTCGCCGATCTGCTCGAGCAGCAGGCGCAGCGCCTCGAGAGCGATGGCGAGACCGCGCGCGCGAGCCGCCTGTGGGCCCGCTACGCCGGCATCGCCGAGAAGGACACGAAGGAGATCGAGCGCGCGATCGCCGGCCACCGCCGCGTGGTCGCCCTCGCCCCGACGAGCGACTCGCTGCGCGCCCTCGCGCGGCTGAACCTCGAGCGCAGCCAGCCGGCGCAGGCCGTGCCCTGGCTCGAGAGCCTCCTCGGGACCGTGGTGCCGAGCGAGCGGTTGCTCGTGGTCAGCCAGCTCGCGAAGGCCCACCTGTCCGCGAACCAGTCCGACCGCGCGATCGCCGCGATCGAAGGCAACCTCGACGACAAGGAGCAGGCGCTCGAGCTGCGCACGATGCTTGCCGACCTCTATCGCAAGGCGGAGGCCTGGGAGCCGCTCGCCCGCCACCTGACGCGCAGCCTGCCGCTCCTCAAAGACGACGTGCTGTCGCGGGACTTCGCGCGCGAGGCGTCGACGATCTATCTGCAACGCCTCGGCTCGCCCGCGAAGGCGATCCCGGCGCTCGAGACGGCGCTGCTCCTCGATCCGACGGACAAGGAGCTGCGGTCCGCGCTCGCGACGGGTCAGCGCGTCGCCGGCCGGCTGCCCGAGGCGCGCGCCGCGCTGGCCGAGCTCATCAACGACTTCGGCCGCCGCCGCTCGCCGGAGCGCGCCGCGCTCCACGTCGAGCTCGCGCGCGTCTCGCTCGCCGAAGGCAAGGTCGACGAGGCCATGACCGAGATGGAGGCCGCGTCCAAGATGGACGTGTCGAACGCCTCGATCCAGAAGGAGCTCGCCGAGATGGCGCGCGCCGCCGGCCAGCTGGACAAGGCGGAGCGCACGTACCGCGCCCTGCTGCTCGTCGTACGCCGCACGCCGCCGGGCGATGACGAGGCGACGGTCGGCCCGAGCGAGGTGCTGTTCGAGCTGCACCAGCTCGCGGCCCAGCGCGGCGAGGCGGACCAGGCCAAGGAGCTGCTCGAGTCGGCGATGGAAGCGGCGATCCAGTCGGACGCCGAGGTCCGCCGCCTGCGCCGCAGCCTCCTGGCCCACGGCGAGGGCAAGCTGCTGCTGCAGGTCCTCGAGAAGCGGCTCGCCACGAACCCCGAGCCCGGGAGCCAGGCCCGCCTGCTCGCGGACATGGCCGAGGCTCTCGATGGCTCGCTCGGCCGCGGCGACGAGGCGCTCGACGCGCTCGTCAAGGCGATCAACGTGATGCCGTCTCGCATCGAGCTCCACGATCGCGCGCGCGAGCTCGCCAAGCGGATCGGGCAGACGAAGCGCTTCGTCGACAGCGTCGAGGCCACGATCGACAGGCTTCGTCGCAAGGACGATCCGCCGCTCATCGCGAACTTGCTGATGCGCGCGGGCGAGGCGCTCGAGCTCGATGCCGGCGACCTGCGGGGCGCGGCGAACCTGTACCGCCGCGTCGAGATCATCGGCGAGCGGCTGGCGGAGGCGTTCTACGCGCAGGCGCGCGTCGCCGCCGCGCTCGGAGACACGGCCGAGCAGGCCCGCACGCTCGACAAGATGTTCGAGCTCGCGGGCACCGATCAGAGCGAGCCGACGCCGGCGCAGATCGACGCGCTGTATCGGCTCGCGGAGATCTTCATCACGAGCGAGGCCCGCAAGAAGCAGGGCATCGAGCTCCTCGAGCGCGCGTTCCACGCCGAGCCCCGCTGGGGCCAGGCCGGGCGGCTCCTGCGCGCCGCGGCGGCGGAGTCCCTGGGCGACGATGGCAACGCACGCGATGGCATCCTCGCGGGCAGCGCAGCCGAAGGGCAGCGCGGTTCGATCGACGAGCGCGTGATGACGATGTACGAGCGCGTGGCGCGGCAGAGCGGCGATGGCGAGCTGCTGCTCGACTTCCTCGAGCGCCGGGCCGCCCTCGAGAACGCCACGCCCGCGCAGATCCGCGAGGCGGTGGATGTCGCCGTCGAGCACGGGGCCGATGCCCGCGCCGAGGCGCTGCTCGTCCGCGCCGTGGCCGCGGCGCGCGAGACCGCAGATGGGATCGGCGGCTCGCCGTGGGCCGTCCTCGCGCTCGCCGAGCGTCGGCTCGCCGCCGGGGACCTGCAGGCCGCGCGGGACCTGACGTACGAGATCGCGCCGATCGCGGAGGCCGAGCAGATCGACGGCCTCGCGATGCGGATCGCGACGCGCGCCCTCGCCCACCGCAAGGTGGACCTCGCCGCGGACGTCTACGAGTTCATGCGCGAGCGGAACCCGGCGGAGCGCGCCGTGTGGCAGCCGCTCATGACGATCTACCGCGAGCTATCCGACTCGGATCGCCTCGGGAGCGTGGTCAGCTCGACCCTGCCGAACCTCATGACGGCGGGCGAGCGCAACGCGCTGCGCCTCGAGCACGCGAAGTTCCTGATCGAGAACCTCAAGCGCTACCACGACGCGCTCGACGTGCTCCGCGACGCGCTGCATGACGACGCCGACAACCTCGAGGCGGCCGAGCTCTACGAGGCCACGCTGCGCCACCTCGGCGACGACGATGGCATCGCCGAGTTCCTGTGGTCGCGCTTCGAGGACGCGCAGCGCCGGGGTCACCGCGACTCGACGATCGACGTCGCGCTGCGGCTCGGCGAGCTGCTCGAGAAGACGGGCTCGCCCGACATCGCGCGCGTCTATCGCGCCGCGCTGATCATCGCGCCCGATGACCGGGAGATCCTCCGCCGCGTGGTCGCGCAGCTCGGCGAACACGACAATCCGCGCGAGGGCGCGGTGCTGATGGAGCGGCTGCTGGCGGTCGAGACGCCGGAGCACGCCCCGGCGCTGGCCGGGCGGCTCGCCACGATGTGGGAGGCCGCGGGCGACACCAAGGGCGTGCAGCGCACGCTCGAGCTCGCGTGCTCCGCGGCGCCCGATGACCGCGCGCTCGCGAAGCGGCTCGAGGCCTGGTACCGCGACCACGAGATGTGGAGCGACCTCGCGGACCTCATGACGCGCGACGCGGAGCGGCTCTCCGACGAACTCGCGGTCGAGCGGCTGCGCGAGGCGGCCGGCGTGTACAGCGGGCACCTCGGGCAGCCGCTCAAGGCGGCCGAGGTCTTGCGCAAGGCGCGGCAGCGGGCCCCGCACGTCGCGGAGCTCGTCACCGACCACGCCGCGGCGCTGGCGGCGGCCGGCGAGCTCGATGCGGCGCAGCGCGCGATCGGCGAGGCGCTGGCGACCGTGCAGGGCGTCTCGCGGACGTCGCTGCTCGTCTTGCGGGCGAGCTTCCGGCAGCAGCTCGGCGACGACGCGTCGGCCGTGACGGATCTCAGCGAGGCGTACGAGCTCGACAAGGAGCGCGTCGCGGAGAGCCTCGTGCACGGGCTCGAGCGGCTCCGCACCCGCGCCGAGCGGGACAGCGACCTGCCGAACGAGCGCGCCGCGACGCTCAAGCTCGCGCAGCTCCTCGTGGCGCACGGCGATCTCGAGCGCGGCCGCGGCTTCCTGGTCGCGTGGATCGAGCGCGACCCGCGCGACGCCGAGCCGCTCTACACACTGTGTGATCTCGACGAGTCGATCCAGCACTGGGACGGCGTGAGCGCGGCGGCGACGCGGCTCGCGTACGTCACCGAGGGCGAGGCCCAGGTCGCGGCGGCGATGCGCGCCGCGATGGCGGCGACGAAGGCGGGCCGGCCGGGCGATGCGGTGCCGGTGCTCGAGCTCGTGCACCAGGCGCAGCCGGGCGTGGAGATCCTGCGCGACAAGCTGCGCGAGGCGTACGAGGCAGCGGGCGAGCACCGGCTGCTCGCCGGCGTGCTCCAGGCGGACGCCGATCACGGGTCGGATCCGGCGATGCGGTACGCGAACTACCGGCGCGCGGCGGAGCTCCTCCTCTATGACCTCCAGGATCCGGCGGGCGCGCAGGTGCCGGCGCAGCGGGCGCTCGAGCTGCAGCCCGAGGATCACGCGGCGCTGATGCTGAACGTCGACGTGCTCATCCAGAGCAACCAGCTCGAGGACGCCGGGCGCACGCTCGAGGCGGCGATCGCGGCGCAGAAGAAGCGGACGCCAGAGCTCGCGGTGCTGCAGCAGCGGATGGGCCGCGTGTCGGCGATGCTCGGCGACAAGGACGGCCAGCTCAACTGGCTCAAGAAGGCGTTCGACGTCGACCGCAAGAACGCGGAAGTGGCCGCGGAGCTCGCCGAGCTCGCGACCGCGATCGGGGACTACGAGCTCGCGCTCAAGCCGCTCCGCGCCATCACGCTGATGGACAACCCGCTGCCGGTCACGCGTCCGATGGCGCTCCTGTGGGAAGCAAAGATCGAGCACGCGCGCGGTAACCGGGCGAAGGCCGAGCTCTGGGCGAAGAAGGCGCTGCGTGAAGACCCCGCGTTTGCGGATGCGCAGCAGTTCCTCGACGAGCTCGGCGGGTAGCGCGCGCGCAGCTAGACGGCCGTCACGGTGAAGCCTGCGTGGCCGTTCGTGCGCCAGATGCGCGGGGCCGACTCCGTACCGTAGACGACGATGCGGCTGATGGCCTTCCGGTTGTTGCCGGCGAGGTCGAGGGTCAGCGACTCGTTCACCGTCAGCGCCTTGTTGCCGATGCGGAAGGCCTGCTCGCTTCCGTCCTTGAAGAGCACCGCGACCTTCTTGAGGTTCGTGATGCCGCCGTCCGACGTGATGGTGATCTTGTCGAGCGCGTGGGTGGCGCCGACCGTGATGAACTGGCGGCCATCGGCGTTGAACCTGATGTCGGTCGCGAGCGTCACGGCCTGGCGAACCGGGCCGTGGCCGCGGTGCCAGCCGTCCGCGGGCGGCTGATACGAGGTCGGCTGGTAGATCGGCTGCTGATAGACCGGCTGCTCGTAGACCGGCTGCTCGTAGACCGGCTGGGACGTCACCGTGGACTGCCGGACCGGGGTCTCCGCGCACGGGGCCGCAGCGGCGACCGACGTGAGCGAACCGAGGACGAGGAGCGAAGCGATGATGGACTTGGTGGTGAGCATGACGGGGTCCTTTGTGGGTCACCCTTGCGGGGACGAGAGGACGAAGTGCAGAGCCCGGGCCACCTGCAACTATCCGTCATTGCTTGTTCACATGGGCCCGGCGGCTGCGGGAGCCGCAGGGGTCTGCAGGTTTCGCAGTAGGCTCGGCGGATGTCCGCGCCTGCCCCTGGCCCCGCCGTCCGCTACCACGCCGACGGCGCCGTCGGCGTCCTCACGCTCGACCGCCCCGACAACCGCAACAGCATGACGCCGGAGTTGCTGGACGCGTTCGCCGCCGCCAGCGCGGCCGCCCGGGCGGACGCCGCCGTGCGCTGCGTGGTGGTGACCGGCACCGGCACCTGCTTCTCGTCCGGCGCGGACTTCAAGTCCGTGATCCAGCGGGCGGGCGACGCGCGCGCCCCCCACGAGCGGTCGTACGCCATGTACGAGCCGTTCTTGTCGCTGCTCGACATCGCCGTGCCCGTCATCGCCGCGTGCAACGGTCACACGGTCGGCGGCGGCTTCGGCCTCGCGCTCGTCTGCGACATGCGCATCGGCGCGGTCGGCGCGAAGTACGGCGCGAACTTCGTCAAGCTCGGCCTCGCGCCGGGCATGGCGATCAGCTACCTGCTGCCGCGCCTCGTCGGGCTCGCGCGCGCGAGCGAGCTCCTGCTCGCCGGCGCGCTCGTCGACGGCGCGACCGCCGCGCAGCTCGGCATCCTGAACCGCGCGGTCGCGGCCGAGGCCGTCCTCCCCGAGGCCATGGCCCTCGCGCGCACGATCGCCGCCGCCGCGCCCCTCGCCGTCCGCGCGACAAAGGCCGCCATCCGCCGCGGCCTCGACCTGCACGTGCGCGAGGCGGCCCACGCCGAGGCGTTCGCGCAAGCCGAGACCGTCGCCACCGACGACGCGCGCGAGGGCATCGCGGCCCTCCTGGCCAAGCGCGACCCCGTCTTCACCGGCCGCTAACAAAGGGGCCAGGCCCCTGTCAGTCCGAAGTTCGGACGGGGGCAGACCCGTCGGAGGCGGTTTGACTCAGGGCTTGGCGCAGGGGACGAGGTCGGTGGCCGAGGCGCCCTGGACCGCGAACGTCAGCGGGCCCCACACGGTGTCGAGCGTGATCGTGAACCAGCTGCCGGAGCCGGGCTCGAGGTCGACCGGCACGTCGCCCACGATGAACCCGATCGCCTCGCCCCGCGGGCGGTCGTAGAGACAGGTGCCGCTCGCGACCGATGCCGTCGGCGGGGTCGCCGACAGCGGCGGCGCGTCGTGCGGGCGGCCGCGCACCGCCTCGGGCGGATCGTGCGTATCGACGAAGCCGTGCACGTGCACGTCCCCGTCGAGGTAGTCGACCTCGTGCTTGCCGTCACCGAGGTCCTTCAAGTCATCGATGAAGTAGCTGTGCGCGATCACGCCGAGCAGCGGTGCGCCCCAGCGCGCCTCCGTGCGGATCGCGGTGCCCGGCATCACCGTCAGCGGCTGCATGCCGCGCATGACGTAGCCGCGGCGAGGGCCGCTGGGGCCGCGGTCGCCGAGCGCGTCCGTCGGGATCCAGCCCTCGACCTCGAGCGCGCCGAGGTAGCGCACGTGCGTGCGGTGGTCGTCCTTGCCGAGCACGCTGACCGGCGCGCCCGCCTGCAGCTCGACCTCCGCGTCGGGCGTGAACCCGTAGTTGCCGGGGCTCTCGACGCGCAGCCTGCGCTTCACCGTCGCGAGGAGGCCCGTCGTGTCCGTCCACAGCGCGAAGCGCGCGCCCTCTTGCCGCACGCCGATGCGGAGCTCGCGGCCATGGCGTTCGAGGATTTGCACCTGTTGCACCGGCAGGTTCGCCGGCGGGTAGAGAGGCGCACCGCGCGGGGCGAGCGTGAGCTGGCCCGGGGCGATCCACCCCGCGGCGTAGTCGTCGCGGCCGAGCTCCGCGACCGGATCCACCGGCGGGTCGTCGATCTCGGTGGCGCTTCCCCGCGTGCGCATCGCCGATCCCGGTGCCCCGTCCCCCACGGCCTCGCGCGCGACGGTCCCCGGCGCGCCACCACACGCGGCCGCGAGCAACGCCACGCACATAACGCGCATTCGGCCGAGCGTACGCGATCGCGCGGGACGATCGCGAGGGACCGCGCCGTACTACGCTCAGCCCATGTGGAAGCTCGCGTGCGCCGCCCTGCTCGTCTCCGGCTGCGGCTCGTCCTCGCCCGTGATAGGTGACGACGCGCCCGGCCCCGATGCCGGCTCGAACACGGGCGGCGCGCATCCGTTCGGTACGCACGGCGGCTACACGCAGACCGGCGTGATCTTTCCTTCGACGCACTCGCCCGCGGATCTCGACGCGGCCACCGTCGCCTACTACACGACGTGGAAGGCGACGTACCTCGTGCCCGGCTGCGCGCCCGGCCAGCTGCGCGTCAAGACCGCCCCTGCCACCGACGACTTCACCGTCTCCGAGGGCCACGGCTACGGCATGTTGATCACCGCGATCATGGACGGCGCCGACCCCGCCGCGCAGACCGAGTTCGACGGCCTCTACGCGTACTACGACGCCCATCGGAGCGATCACGACAGCGGCCTCATGGCATGGGCGCAGAACGAGGCGTGCGCGAACGTCCAGGGCGCCGACTCCGCCACGGACGGCGACATGGACATCGCGTACGCGCTCGATCTCGCCGATCGCCAGTGGGGGTCCACCGGCACCGTGGACTACGCGAGCGCGGGCGCGCGCATCACCGCGTCGATCCTCGCGTCCGACGTCCACCCCGCGAGCTCGATCCTCGTCGGCGACTGGGCCGATGATCCGACTGACACGCACTACACCGGCACGCGGCCGTCGGACTTCATGACCAGCCACTTCCGCCGCTTCGGCGGCAAGGGCGCGGATGTCGTCGAGCACACGTACGCGCTCGTCGCGTACCTGCAGCAGCACAGCGCGCCGACGACGGGCTTGCTCCCCGACTTCGTCATCGACGCCACCGGCGCCACGCCGAAGCCCGCGCCCGCGAACTGGCTCGAGGGCGCCGACGACGGCCACTACTCGTACAACGCGTGTCGCGTGCCGTGGCGCATCGGTACGGACTACTTGATGGCGGGCGAGCCGCGCGCGCAGACGGCGGTCCGCTCGATCAACGCGTGGATCCGCGGCGAGACGCACGACGACCCGTCGAAGATCGTCGACGGCTACACGCTCACCGGCGCGAAGATCGGCACCAGCGCCGAGCTCTCGTTCACGGCGCCGCTCATGGTCGGCGCGATGATCGAGCCCGCGTCCGGCACGAACCAGGCGTGGCTCGACGCGCTCTGGGATCAGATCGACGCCGCGCCGATCGGCGAGTACTACGGCGACTCGCTCAAGATGCTCGCGATGATCACCGCCAGCGGCAACTGGTTCGTCCCGTAGCGGGCTACGACTTCGCCGACGCCGCGCATGACTCGAGGACGGCGCCCTTCGGGTCCTTCGCGGCCGCGGTGTCGTGCACGTACGTGACCACGCGGCCCCACGGCGAGAGCACGATCACCGGCCACCACCCCGGCGCGCGCTCGCCGCCGAAGACGAAGCGCACGGCCGGCGCGAGGTTCACGCCCGCGACCTCGCCCTTGACCGCATCGTACAGGCACGCGCCCGCCGGCACCGCGATCGTCTCGGTGTCGGTCATGCCGAAGCCATTGACGAAGCCGAGCGCACCGACCTCGCCGTGGTCGCCCGGACCGATCGCGCTCGTCGGCACGAACCCGCGCACGCGCACGCGCGGCACGTGGATCTCGATCTCCGTCCACGCGCCCGTCGTCTTCACCACGCGCGCGGGTGCGACCTTCTTGACCTCGGCGACCACGGCGGCGTCCACGCCCGGCGCCGCGCGCACCAGCGTGGCCGAGACCGTCGAGCCCGTCGTCACCGGCGGCTTGCCGTCGTCACCGGACGTGGACGGCTCGTAGCCCTCGCGCTCGCCCGCGAGCCACACGTTGCCGAGCGCCGCCGCCGGCACGTAGCCCTTCGCCGTCAGCCACGGGCTCCGCAGCGTGACCTCGCGGAAGCCCGCCGCGCCGGCTGGCGAGGCGACGTCCACGCTCACACCGGCCCCGAGCCACAGCCCCGCGATCGCCGGCGCGTGGCCGCTCGCATCGGCGATCTGCACCGCCGCGACCGTGGTCTCCGCCGTGTCGCGGCGCTCGATCCACAGCGCGATGCGCGCGTGATCCTCCTCGACGACGATGCGCACGGCGTCCGGCGATACGCCGAGCACCGGAACGATCGGCCGCGTGTCGAGCTTGCTCGCCTCCCCCGCCCCGTCGGTGCTGCCGGCGTGGGGCATGTCGGCGCCGTCGATCCGTGGCCCGCCCCGCTTCAAGGACGCGGCCCCCTGCCGCGCGAGCCGCGCGCGGTGCTTGAGCCGGAAGTAGATCCCGGGATCCGCCAGCTCGCCCGCGGCCACGTCGAACGTCCCGTGCGGGACCGTCGGCGCCGCGACCAGGACCGAGCCGGCCGCCGTCGCCGGACCCGCTTTGCCACCCGTTGCCGCGCCACTGCTACAGCCCGCTGCGAGCAGGCAAGGCCAGATCGACCGCTTCATCGTCGCGAGCCTAACCTGTCGCGCTGCCGCCATCGTTATCCACCTTCCGCGTAACCACCTACGCAGCGAAGGCTAAATCTCATTCACGGCTCACATGAATCTCGGTACATACGACGCACCGCGTCTCGCCCTGTTCTTGCAACCTGCTGGGCTCGATGGAAATCGGCGTCATCACGAACCCGAACAGCCGCAAGAACCGCAATCGTCCCGACCGGGCGGAGCGGCTCCAGCGCATCGTCGGTGGCATGGGCGAGGTTCATCAGACCGCGTCCCTCGAGTCGATCAAGCCCGTCCTCCGGGACTTCCTGCGCAAGCGCGCGCGGTACTGGGTCGCCGACGGCGGCGACGGCGCCCTGCACTGGATGCTCCGCTCCGGCATGGAGGTCCTGCAAGAGGAAGAGTTCGCGGACCAGGCGCTTGCCCTCCCGATGGCGCTGCCGACCAAGGGCGGCACGATCGACTTCGTCGCGAACAACGTCGGCATCGAGGGCGACGCCGAGGGCATCCTCGCGGAGCTCCGCAGCCAGCTCGAGCACGGCGCGCACGTCGAGGAGACCGAGGTCGACTCGATGGCGATCGACGGCGTCCGCATGGAGAATGGCGTCGAGGTTCCGTTCCGCACGTACGGCTTCGCGAGCGCGGCCGGCGGCATCGGCCAGCGCTTCTACGCGAAGTACTACGAGGCCGAGGACCCGAACCCGCGCACGATCGTCAACGTCGTGGCGAAGGCGCTCGCGAGCTCGCCGATCGCGCTCTCGCCGCTCCAGCGCATCATGCCGAAGCTCGGCAACTACGCGAAGGACATGTTCCAGCCCACGAGCTGCACGCTCTCGGTCGACGGCATGAAGCTGCCCGGTGATCAGTTCACCGGCGTCCACATCGCGTCGATGTCGATCAACCTCGGCAACGTGCTGCGCTTCTTCGGCAAGGCCGAGGCGCGCGGCATGATGAACGCCATCGTCGGGACGCCGAGCCCGTGGTCGATCATCAAGAACATCCCCCGCATGGCACGCGGCGGCGAGATGCGCGGCCGCGGCATCCTCGATCGCGCGTGCCGCGAGCTGATCATGGAGGCGACCGGCGACGAGCTGCTCGCGCCGATCATCGACGGCGAGTACTACCGCGACGTGAAGAAGCTCGCGTTCCGCGTCGGGCCGCGCGTGCGGATCCCGAAGGTCGTGGCCGTCAAGGCCGCGGCAGCGTAACGCTCGGTTCTCGCGTATCGTCCGGCCATGGTGTTTGGCCGGTCACTGGTCGTTTTGCTCGTCGGGCTCGGCGGTTGTTGCGGCCGCGGCGCCGCCCCTCCGCTCGCGTATCCCGCGGCGCCGCGCGGCTCGGTCGTCGACCAGCACGGAGGCTTCGCCGTCGCCGATCCGTATCGCTGGCTCGAGGACATGGGCTCGCCCGCGACGCGCGCCTGGCTCGCGGCCGAGAACCAGCTCACCGGGCCGCTGCTCGCAGCGCTGCCGACGCGCGCCGACTTCAGCGCCCGGCTCGCCGTCCTCGCGCGGCACGATATCAACTACTCGCCGCTCCATCGCGGCGGGCACTTCTTCTGGGTGCACGCGGACGGCGTGCACGACCAACCGACCGTCGAGGTGGCGAGCACCGTCGACGGGCCGGCCACGGTCCTCCTCGA
The DNA here is from genome assembly GCA_025353585.1 of Deltaproteobacteria bacterium. Lineage (GTDB taxonomy): Bacteria > Myxococcota_A > Polyangia > Haliangiales > Haliangiaceae > JABFXX01. Next base: position 26,483 of record JANXOM010000138.1, on the reverse strand, counting down.
CGCGAACCAGCTCGCGGCGGGCGGCCGCGTGACGTTCAGCGGCTGGACGACGGACCGCGCTGGCACCGTCCTCGCGTACGGCACCGCCGAGGGCGGCGGCGACTGGGAGGTCTGGCACTTCCGCGACGTGGCGACGGGCACCGACCGCCCCGACGAGCTCACCGGCATCAAGTACTACGCGCCGATCCTCGTCGATGACGGCGTCTACTACAGCCGCTTCGCGGTGCCCGAGAAGGGCAAGGAGCTGACGGAGACCGACCACGACTGCGCGCTGTACTTCCACGTCTTCGGCACGCCGGTCGCGAGCGACAAGGTCGTGTACGCGCGCCCCGATCACCCGACGTGGCAGTTCTCGCCCGAGCGCACGACCGACGGGAGCCAGCTCGTCATCCGCATCGGTGACGGCCAGGTCGGCGACACGAACCTCGAGCAGCTCGCGGTCCTGCCGGTCGGCACGCCCGGCGCCGCGGTGACGATGCTGCACGAGACGTTCGACGCGTCGTACGACCTCGTCGGCGGCGTCGGCTCGCTTCTCTACTTCCAGACGAATGACCACGCCCCGAACAAGCGCATCGTCGCGGTCGATCTCCAGGCGCCCACGAGCTGGCGGGCGATCGTCCCCGAGGGCAAGAGCGCGATCGACAGCGCCACGATCGCCGGTCGCGTCCTCCTGGTCACCGAGCTCCGCGACGCGCACCACGCGCTGGTGGCGTACGATCTCCAGGGTGTGCGGCAGCGCGAGATCGCGTTGCCCGCGCTGGGGAGCGTCGTCGTCGGCAAGACGCCCACCGACGAGACCCACGCGCCGCTCTACTTCACCGGCTTCGCGACGCCGGGCCGCGGGTACCGACTCGACCTCGCGACGGGCGACGTGACGCCGTGGCGCCCCGCGGGGGGCGCGCAGGAACCCGACGCCATCGAGACGAAGCAGGTCTTCATCGCGAGCGCCGACGGCACGAAGATCCCGATGTTCCTCGCCGGCAAGCGCGGCTTTGCCGACCGCGGTCCGCACGCGGTGCTGCTGACGGCGTACGGCTTCGGCGGCATCTCTTCGACGCCGTACTACTCGAACCTCTACGCGGCGTGGATGGAGCGCGGCGGGGTGCTCGCGCTCGTCAACGTGCGCGGGGGTGGCGAGTACGGCGAGGCGTGGCACCAGGCCGCGACCCGCGTCCACGAGCAAGTGAAGCTCGACGACTTCAACGCTGCGGCTGCGTGGCTCGCGACCAACGGGTTCTCCACGGCGGGGCGCATCGGCGCGATCGGGACCTCGGGCGGCGGGATGCTCGTCGCATCGTCGGTGGGACAGCACCCGGAGCTCTACGGCGCGGCGTTCCCGATCGCGGGGGTGGATGACCTCATGCGCTTCCATCTGTTCGGCCAGGGCGCGGGCTGGCAGGCGGACCTCGGGCACCCCGACGATCCGGTCGAGGGGCGCGCGCTGTTCGCGATCTCGCCGGTGCACAACACGCACGCGGGCACGCACTACCCGGCGACGCTCGTCATCACGTCGGATCACGACGTGCGGGTGGCGCCGCTGCACTCGTACAAGCTCGCGGCGGCGCTGCAGGCCGCGCAGGGCGGTGCGGCGCCGATCCTGCTGCACGTGGAGATCGACTCCGGGCACGGCGGCGGCTCGCAGATCTCGCAGGAGATCGAACAGGACGCGGACATCCTCGCGTTCGCGGCGAAGTACCTCGGGCTGTAGCGGGCGGAGACCGGCGACCGGCGACCGGGTGCCGGACCCGGAGCCGCACCCCTGTAAGAGCAGGGCCGCGCTGGCCGGGTCGGTCAGCGCGCCCTCGACGAGCATCGCGCTCGACCTCGCCGAGAAAAAGCGGGCGGCTCACGCACGTCGCGCGGACCCGGACAGGTGTTACACCGTCCCCACTTAAACATCGAGAACTACTGGAGTTTATAAAACGGCCGGGTTGACAGGTGTGACACCGTCCCCCTGGACTTTCATGTGGCACTGACCGCGAGGCGACCGCGACCGCCAGCCGCAACCCGCGAGCTACTTGCTATCCGCGATGGCCTTGTCGCAGCTGACCGAGGCCGGTCCTCCGCCCGTGATCTTGCACGCCGCCGGCGCCTTGCACTTCGCCGCATTGCACGCGGTCTTCTCCGTCTTGAAGCACTTTCTGCCCACGACAAAGAAGCAATCGTCGCGCTCACCCTGGTAACGCCACCCGCCCCACTTGCCGCCGCCGGTGTCGCCCTTGGTCTTGAACTCGCGGCGCTGCTTCTCGGCCGCCGTCGTCGGCTCGTCGTCGCCCTCGGGCCGCTGTCCCCCGCCACACGCTCCGACCGCCACGGCGAGCGCGGCGGCGACAGCGAAGGCTCGGAGCAGCAGCACCTCGGTGATCATGCCATAGTCCAACCCGTGGCCGAAGACGACGCGGCGCTGATGGAGCGGCTGGCCGCCCTCGAAGCAGAGGTGAAGGCCGACGCGGACGCTCAGCGGTCGCGCAAGGAAGCCGCGCTCTCGAAGCTCCGGGAGTCGCGGGCCGCGCAGCAGGCCGAAAAAGCCGAGCACGCCGCGCGCGAGCAGGCCCTGGTCAAGCGCAAGTCCACGACGCGAGTGGCCGACGACGACGACGACGACGGCAGCAGCTCCGACCTCGGCGGCGCGCTCGAGCTCGCGAGCAAGGCGAACCGGGTCCACAAGGAGCTCGCGAAGACGCCCGGCCAGGGCGAGAAGTCCTGGGTCAAGTCCGGCCTCGCGTCGCTCGTCCTCGGCCCGTTTGGCTGGCTCTACGCGGGCTCGTTTCGCGAGGCGATCCCTGCGTCGGTCGCGTGGCTCGCCTTCGCCACGCTCGCGAGCAAGATCCTGCCGTCCGTGCTCCTCATGCCGATCATGTTCGTGGTCATGCCGCTCTCCGCGATCGCAGGCGTCGTCTATGCGATGCAGTTCAACCGGAACGGCAAGCGCCAGCGACTGTGGGGCAAAGATAAGGGCGGCAAGGGGAAGGACCTCCCAGGTAAGGACAAGAAGCGCCTGTCGCCGTGAGTCGGCGGTGAGTTTGCTTCGAGCGGTTGTGGGGCGGTGGATCGGCGTGGCGGCGCAGACTAAGATCCCTGCTGATGAGCCGTACGCTTGGGATCGTTGCGAGCCTCGGGTTCCTCGTCGTCGCGGGACGCGTCGCCGGCGCTGACACGGCGGCGCCGCGGATCAAGGTCGCGGTCGTCCCCGGCGTGGCCGTGAACATGGAGCCGGCCCGCGTCGACGCGCTCACCCAGGACCTCGCGGCGGCCCTCGCCGGAGAGCTCGAGATCGAAGCGGCGGGCGGCCTCGAGGTGCGGCGCGCGCTGCCGCCCGAGGGCGTGCCGCCCGACTGCGTGACGACACCGGCGTGCGTCGCGGATGTCGCGAAGCGGACCGGCGCCTCGCAGCTGCTGTTCGTCGTCATGGTGGACAGCGGCGCGGGCGGCTCGATCCAGATCGACACCACGTGGATCGAACCCGCGAGCGGGCACTCCGCGGCCCGCCCGGCCGTCGACATCACGTCGATTGGCGAGGCGCGCCAGCGGTTCGGGGCCGCCGCGCACGGCCTCCTCCCCGACGCGCCCATCCGCCCCAAGCAGCGGTCGGGCAACAGCATCTCGGTGAACCAGGCCGGCGGCAAGCCGCGGCACGTCACCACGTCGGCGCTGATCTCCGCCGGCGTCGCGCTCGTGGGCGTGGGGGTGGGGCTCGGCTTCGGCCTCTCGACGCGCAGCAAGTACAACCGCTGCGACGCGAGCCCCGACACGTGCGACGACAGCAAGCGCGACACGATCCGGCATCTCGGCTACGCCGCGGACGCCGGGTGGGCCATCGCGATCGGCGGCGCGATCGCGGCGAGCGTGTTCTTCGCGACATCGGGCGAGGAGCCTCACTTCGTCGTGACGCCGACCTCGGACGGCGCGGCGGTGTCCGCCTTCGGGCATTTTTGAGCGCAGCGCGCGAAGACAAGCCGCCCGCCGACCCGCTGATCGGCGAGGTCCTCGCGAGCCGTTACCAGATCGAGCATCGCCTCGGCGAAGGGGCGATGGGCGCCGTCTACCGCGCGAAGCACGTCAAGGTCGGGCGGCCGTTCGCCGTGAAGATCCTGCACGCGCGCCTCCTCGATGACGACAAGATCGCGGAGCGCTTCGAGCGCGAGGCCGAGCTGGCCGGGCGCCTGCGGCACCCGAACCTGATCGGCGTCGTCGATGTCGGCGAGACGCACGGTCGGCGCTATCTGGTGATGGACTTCGCCGAGGGCCGCGATCTCGCAGGGCTCCTGTCCGAGGCGCCGATGCCGGCCGCGCGCGTCATCAACCTGACGCGGCAAATGCTCGACGGCCTCTACCACGCTCACGAGCAGGGGCTGATCCACCGCGACTTCAAGCCGGAGAACGTGATCGTCGAGCACGACAGTCACGGCGAGGAGGTGCCGCGCATCGTCGACTTCGGCATCGCGATCCTCCGCGAGGCCGGCGACTCCGCGGGCGCGCCCGGCCGGCTGACGACGAACGGCCTCGTGCTCGGCACGCCGCACTACATGGCACCCGAGCAGGCGGTCGCCGATCCGATCGATCACCGGATCGACCTGTTCGCGCTGGGGATCATCATTTACGAGATGCTGTGCGGGAAGCTGCCGTTCGACGGCAGCGGCGCCGAGGTCGCGCGCGCGAACCTCTTGCTCGATCCGCCACCGATCGCGCGGCGCGTGCCGTTCCTCGAGGTGGATCCGCTGCTCGAGGCGTTCGCGCGCCGGCTGATGGAGAAGCGCCGCGATGACCGGCCAGCGACGGCGAAGGCCGCGCGGGAGCTGCTCGACCTCATCACGCTGGATCCCGACGCCGCGGCGCGCGAGCTCGCCGTGCCGCCGGACGCGCGCGTCCCGAACGTCACCGCGCCGATCCCGATGCGAGCGGTCGAGCCGGATCTGACCGGGGCCACGGACGAGATGGCGACGCTCGGCACGCCCGCGCCCGACCCTGTTCCGCCGGCGCCCCCGCGCTCCCCGACGCCGCGCGCGCCTGGAGCGCTGGTGGTGCCGCGCCGCCTCGACACCGAGATGACGAAGCCGCTCGCCTACGCCACCACCGAGGCCGCGGCCGATGCTCCGCCGGCGCGGAGCTCGCGCGCCCCGCTGTTCGTCGCGGTCGGCGTGGCGGCGGCCCTCGGGATCGGCGTGGCGCTGGTCGTCGTGAACGGACGCAGCAAGCTGGATTCGTCGTCTGCACCGACGCCTCCGCCGGTCGCGATGCGGGTGACGCCGACACCGACGCCGCCCACGCCCACGCCGCTCACCCCGACGCCGGTCGCGCATCCCGTCGCGCCGATGCCGGTCGCGCACTCCGTGCACGCCCAGAGCGCGGCCATCCCGACGCCCGTCGCCCCGACACCCGTCGCCCTCACGCCCGCACCGGTGCCCCCCACGCCCGACGCCCCGACGCCGACGCTGCCGACACCGACGCCGACGCCGGTCCCGGTGCCGGTGCCGGTCCCCCACCCGGTGGCCCGTCCGGTGCCCGCGCCGCCCGTCGAGGTCACCGCCGGCGCGCTCGCGAAGCTCTATTCGTCGGTCGGCGACGACCTCACCGCGCTCCAGAAGGCCAAGGGCATCGACGCCGCACGCGACCTCTGGGGCCGGTACCGCCGGATCCAGCTCGGCTTCGCGATGGGGCAACCGGCTGCGCAGCGCGCCGAGACCTCCGCGGTGCTCCTGGGGATTCGCCGCGACGCGATCGCGGCCGGCAAGTGATGCCGCGCGCTCCGTCGTGTTCCTCGGCAACAGCCGACGAGGCGATCGCGGCCGGCGTGGTCGGCCGGCCCACCTGCCGGCGGTCGGGTGCTTCTCCAGAATGAGCCACGACGCCGGCCCCGTTGCGCGCTCGCCCGCGCGTCGACTGGTCGCCTCATCGGCCGAAGATCGTGATGGCCTGTACGAGGCTCCGCGCCGTGGTCGGTGGCATCGCCGCCGGCCTCCTCGACGAACCTGACAATCATGCAGACGACCGGAGTGGCGATCTCTCCGCCGCGCTGACGGCGAGGCTGTCGGGGGCTTCGCGCTCGGTATTGTCAGCACGCGCATCCGGCGCCAGATCCGGAGTCTGGCGTGGCGGCCCCGGGGAAAACGCTCATCGCTCGGAGAGCATATGAGCGTGATAGCACACTCATTTCCTGGATCGGGCGCGAGCGCACACTCGGTGTCACGGTGGGTGGAATCTTCTAGTCTCTCGCGTGGCTTGCTCCCGCGCGCGACGTCGGCGATTGTTGCGTTCATGGTTCCGTGCGTGATGTGTTCCTCACCCCGTTCGATCGGGGTTCTTTGCACGGCGCATGGCGTTGCGATCGCCTCGCCCGGCATCACGAGCGAGCAGATCTTCTCGCGCGTTCAGGGAGGCATCGCCTCGCTGATCGACGCGTGGGGCTGCGCGCACGCCGTCGCGAGCGGCAGCAAGGTCGGACGCGATCCCAAGGTCGAGATCGCGGTGCTGCATGCATCCGTCTCGAGCGACCACGCGACCTTCAGCCACGCCGACAACGCGTGGAAGCTCGTCGACAGCTCGAGCCGCAACGGCACCGAAGTCGACGGCACGCGCATCACGGACACCGCGCTCGCCAAGGGCGCGACCATCCGCCTGGGCGACGTGAAGCTCTACTTCTGGCCCGAGGTGTTGCCGAAGATGGACGCGCCTCGCGGCTCCGGTCGCACCGCGCCGACCCGGCGTGACGAGCTCGTGTTCAGCGCAAAGGTCACCACGCCGCGCGGCCACCTCCTCGATCTGCGCCAGCGCGTCGACGGCGGCGTGCTCCGCCTCGGCGAGGCGTCGATCGAGCTCGCGGCGATGGAGTTCGGCCTGCTGCAGCTCCTCGTCGAGCGCCGCCGCACCGTCTCCGACGCCGAGCTCGCGTACGTCGCGTGGCACGAGATCGCCGATGCGCTGTCGTTCCGCTCGGTCCAGGCTGACAGCGAGAACGTCCGCGAGCTCGTGCACCGCGTGCGCCGCAAGCTGTCGACCGTCGCGGCCGATGATCTGATCGAGAGCAAGCGCGGCGTGGGCTACCGCCTCGCCGGCGAGCCGGGCTAGAGCACACGCGCGTGGCCTCGCCGAGCCCGACCGATCGCCGTCGCCGTCAGGTGCGCTGGGCGAAGCGCGTGCGGCGCCTCGGCCTCGCATGGGCCAACGCGCTCGAGATCGCACGCGCCGGTCGCCTGACGGCGGCGTACAGCGCGCCGTTCGAGGTGTTGCACGAGGAGCGCGTCTACCGGCTCCGCCGCTACACGCGCGCGACCGACGCCGGCGCGCCGGTGGCTCCGCTGCTCCTGATCCCGCCGCTGATGGTGGCCTCCGAGGTCTACGACATCTCGCCCGACGTCAGCGCGATCGCGGTCCTCGCGCGCGCGGGCGTGGACGTGTGGCTGTGCGACTTCGGCGCGCCCGAGCACGAGGAGGGCGGCACGAGCCGCACGCTCGACGATCACATCCGCGCCGTCGTCGACGCGATCACGCGCACGTGGCAGCTGACGGGCCGCGAGGTCCACGTCGCCGGCTACTCGCAGGGCGGCATGTTCGCCTACCAGGCCGCGGCGTTCCTCAGCCGCGAGGGCCGCGATCCGCACCTCGCGTCGCTCGTCACGATGGGGAGCCCGGTCGATCTCCACCGCCAGCTCGCCGTGGACGAGGACGTGACCGAGCGGCTCGTCGCGGGGCTCCGCGGCGCGCTGACGTGGCCGCTCGCGCACATCGAGAGCTTGCCCGGCAAGCTGCTCGCGACCGGCTTCAAGGTGCTGTCGGCGAAGAAGGAGGCGATGCAGCTCCTCGACTTCGTGAAGAACCTGCACGACCGCAAGGCGCTGGAGAAGCGCGAGGCGAAGCGCCTCTTTCTCGGCGGCGAGGGGTTCGTGGCGTGGCCCGGTCCGGCGTTCCGCAAGTTCGTCGACGAGGTCATCGTCGGCAACCGCATGGCGAGCGGCGGCTTCGTGGTCGACGGCCACACCACGACGCTCGCCGATCTCGAGTGCCCGATCCTCTACTTCGTCGGCAGTCGGGACGAGATGGGCCGACCGGCGTCCGTGCGCGGCATCCGGCGCGCGGCGCCGAAGGTGCGGCAGATGTACGAAGTGCCGCTGCGCGCGGGCCACTTCGGGCTCGTCGTCGGGTCGACGGCGCTCACCGTCACGTGGCCGAGCGTGATCGCGTGGATGAAGTGGCGCGAGGGCACGGGGGCGCTGCCGGAGCCGGCGATCGACGTGCGCGGGACGATCGCGCACGAGGCGTTCGCGAAGCCAGCGCGTGCCGAGCGCGACCATGACGATGACGACGACGACAGCGGCACCGAGCACGACGAGAGCGCGCTCGAGCTCGCGCGCGAGCTCGCCCACAAGACGGCGAAGGCCGCGCTCGATCGCTTCGGCGAGCTGTCCGAGGACCTCGGCAGCTATCTCGACCACGCGCGCTGGCAGCTCCCGCGGCTGCAGCGGCTGCGCAGGCTGCGCGACGACACGGTCATCTCGCCGAGCAAGACGCTCGCCGAGCAAGCGGCCAAGATCGGCGACAAGACATTCTTTCTCTTCCGCGGGCGCGCGTTCACGTACGCCGAGGCGAACCGGCGCGTCGACGCCGTGGTGCGCGGGCTCCTCGCGAGCGGCGTGCGCAGCGGCCAGCGCGTGGGCGTGATGATGAAGTCACGACCGAGCCACCTCTCACTCGTGACGGCGCTCGGGCGCCTCGGCGCCGTCGCGGTGCTGCTATCGCCGACGCTGTCAGATGCGGTGCTGCCGCGCGCGCTGGCCCTCGGCGAGGTCGAGGTGCTAATCGCGGACCCCGACGCGGCGGCGCGCGCGCGCGCGACCCACACCGGTCCAGTGCTCGTGCTCGGAGGCGTGGGCGAGGTGCCGTGGCAGCCCGGGCAGCCGCGCACGCTGCCCGAGGGCGTCGTCGATCTCGAGGCAATCGACCCGGCCGCTGTCGTGCTGCCCGCCTGGTACGAGCCCGACGCCGGCCGCGCCCGGGACCTCGCCATGGTTTTTATCACTGGGACCCAGGGCACCGCGTACGCCTACGACGAGCCGCGCGCGCAGCGGATCACGAACCGCCGCTGGGCCTTCTCGGCGCTCGGCGCGGCCGCCGCCACGACGCTGACCACGCTCGACACCGTGTACTGCTGCCTCCCGCTGCACCACCCGTCGGGCACGCTCGTCGCCGTCGGCAGCGCGCTGGTCGGCGGCGCGCGCCTCGCCCTCGCGAGCAACTTCGAGCCGGCCACGCTGTGGGACGAGGTGCGGCGGTACGGCGCGAGCGTCGTGTTCTACGCGGGCGATCTGTGCCGCCGGCTCGTGGACGCGCCGCGCACCGTCGGCGAGGCGAACCATCCGGTGCGGCTGTTCGCGGGCAGCGGCATGCGCGTCGACGTGTGGAAGCGGCTCGTCGAGCGGTTCGGGGGCACGTCGATCGTGGAGCTGTACGCGTCGACCGAGGCCCACGTGGTTCTCGCGAACGCGGCGGGCAAGAAGGTCGGCTCGGTCGGGCGGCCGCTGCCGGGGAGCCCCGACGTGGCGATCGCGGCGTGGGACTTCACGGCCGACGAGCTGGTGCGCGACGGGCATGCCCACCTGGTGCACGCGCGGCTCGACGAGCCCGGCATGCTCGTCGCAAAGATGTCGGCGCGCGCGGGCGCGGACGTGGCGCACATCGATCCGCGGCGGCTCATCCGCGACGCGTTCGAGCCGGGCGACACGTGGTTCGTCACGGGTGATCTGTTCCGCGTCGATGTCAGCGGCGATTACTGGTTCGTCGACCGGCAGGGGCAGACGATCCAGACGAAGCGCGGCATGGTGCCGTCGACGATGATCGAGGACGCGCTCTACGCGTGCCCCGGCGTGGTGTCGTGCGTGGCGGTGGGCCGGCCCGATCCCGAGGCCGGCGGCACGCTCCGGTATCCGGTCGCCGCGATCGTGGTGAGGGGCGCGGTGAATGTGGAAGCCTTGTCGGCGGCGGTGGCGACGCTACCGGAATATGCGCGGCCGCGGCGGATCCGCGTGGTCGCCGATCTGCCGCAGACCGATGGCTACCGGCCGATCAAGGCCGCCGTGCGCGACCTCGACTTCGACAGCGCCGACGCCTTGCGATGGGACGCGCGGAACCTGACCTACGCGAGCGGGTAGCGGGTAGCGAGCGGGCGGCGGCGGCGGCCCGGCAGGCCAGGCGCATCGAGGATGCGTCGCGCTCAACCTCGCCGAGGGGAGTTGTCGGCCGCGGGCGATCGGCGGCGCATGTACGAGAGCGCTCGCGGCTCCGCCGCCGAGGTCCGCGCGGCGAACGCCGTGGCATTCCGTGGGCCGGATCGTCGAGCCCGCGCCGTTACTCGCCACGCTCGATCGGTAATTGGCCCTGCTCTGGCGGCTCACGCAGGCAGGTACGACGCACGCACGGAACCCCGGACGGGTGTTACACCGTCCCCACCTAAAAGCGCAGTTCTACTGAGGTTTGCAAATCGGCCGGGTTGACAGGTGTGACACCGTCCCCGTGCGAGCGGACGCCTCGAATAGCGCGCCGCAGAGGTTCCGGGCGCGCCGGGAGAAGCGAAGGCTGCTGCCGCCGACGCCGCGTTGCAGGTTGACCTATGCGACGTCGAGGCCACGGCTAGCAAGCTTGCCTCCTGTCACAGGAACCAGCTCTAGGTGGCCTGCATGCTCGACGAAGCGGACAATCACTGGATCGCTGAGCACGGATACACGAGCAACAACCCGTTGCTGGCTCAGGTCGAACACTCGGTCGAAACGCTGCGCGCGAACCCTCAACTCGGGCTCGGGGTTGGCCAGCGCACCGGGTCACGCGGCGATCTCCGACGGACGATCCCGCGCTCGGGGTGGCATCGCCGCTACCGCTGCCATGCCGAGCGAGACCCAATCGGGCCTCAATCGGCGTTCGCGCTCCTCGCAATCGTCGCCAGACGCCGCAACAAGATGGGGACGCGAAGGTGATCGCCGCGGAGGTGGCCGCTCAGCGAGTCTCGGAAGTCACGGTCGGCGAGCCATCCGGCGATCGTCTCGCGCAAGAAGGTCCGAACATCCTCCGGTGCCGCGTCGACCTCGCTCACCAGTGCATCGCGGCCATCGACAACAGCGAGGAAGTCCTCCACGTCTTTGCTGGCCTCGAAGTCACCCTCGCCGCGATCCGCAAACGCCTCGGCTTTGGTCGCCAGCAGCTGCGGCGCCCCGGCGACACGGATGTGAAGGTCTGGCGCGAGCGGATAGCGCCACGCCGCTGCGCACGCCGCCCTGAACCAGCGGCTCCTGAACCCGAGAAAGCTCCCGTCGACGGGCATGAAGTCGACGCGCATCAAGCCGTAACGCAGTCGACAGATGGGCGCGTCCGGCGCGGCATCGGGAGTGAACCCGAGGGTGTGCAGGATGAGGTAAACGCGTACCACGGCACCGGCGTCACGGCGGCCTCGACGATCACGTCGACGTCGTCGGTAGGACGATCACCATCAGCGCCGGGATCCGTGATCAAGAGCGGGATTGCGAGCCCCCCAACAAATACGACTGCGTCCAAGTGCGAGCCGAGTGCGCGGGCGATGGTCTCGAGAAAATGACGTCCGACGGCCCGTGTCGTCATGAGCCACTGGCGACCTGAGCGAAGACCTTCGCGGCGACTTCCCGCTCGCGCGCGCCGCCGCCGCGAATGGCGTCCACAAGGGCGAGCGCCGTGTAGAGCCGCTCGTCGCGGCGCGCGGCGAACGGAACGCTGCGATAGAGCGGCTCGAACGCCGTCCCCGTGACGTCGCCGTGGGGATCAGGCCACACCGGAAACACGGCGTCGCTCGCAGCGAAGTACGCGGCCAGGACGGGCGCGGCGTGTGCGGTGGCCATCCCGCGGACGATCGCGCCTCGCCGTGGCGGAAAGACGTACCGGATCCCGTGCGCCACGAACTCGATGACGTTGCGCGAGTTCACTGCGTTCATCTTGAGGTCAGGCCGCGGCACGATGAAGTGTGACTCCGTGCAGCGCCGAACGGCTCCATGGACTTCGGACGCGCTCATCCCGAGGTCGGTAGCGAGCTCGAGGAAAGTTCGGCGTCCCCCGGGCCCTACCGCAACCTTGAGCAGAACCAGTACATCCTGTGGTTTGAGGGCCACCAACCATACGCTATTCGCGAACCACGAATCACGCAATAAAACAGGTACTTATTCCGATGCCGAGAGACATTCGTAATTCGCGATTTACGAACGTGGCGATGATCGTACGATCATGACTGGGTGCCTGCGCGCGCAACCGCGCCCCGCATGCTGGGTCGGCGCCGCCCCACCCACTCAGCGCGGCCGAAACAGCAACGGCGCCAATGAAGGCGCCGCGGTTGTCGGGATCAGTCGAATCTGGTGAGGGCGCCCGGACTCGAACCGGGAACCAGCGGATTAAGAGTCCGATGCTCTACCATTGAGCTACGCCCCCAGATCTGGTCTCAAACGTCTTCGATTTTCAGTGAGTCCGGGGCGACTCGAACGCCCGACCTACGGGTTCGAAGCCCGGCGCTCTATCCAACTGAGCTACGGACCCTTACGGGAGGGCCAGCTAGATAGACGGCTGCGCACCGATCTGTCAAGCCCGACGAAAGCCCGAGTCACACACCCCGGCGTACAGCCGGATAAACCTCAGCCATAACCGGCCGCTAGACGCGACGCGCCGTGATGAAAGTCCTTCCCATTCGTCGGACCGCTCGGTTATATGGAAGCTGTTCGTGGGGTCCGAGGCCAGGGGACCCATGACACTGGGAGGCCTTGTGTTCGCTCGTTCCGTTCGCCTTGACTACATTTTATCGGCGCTGTTCGTCGTCGCTGCCGGCGCGTGCAGCGGAACCAGTGGATGCGGCGCGTGCAGCGCGACCGCACCGCTCCCCGGCGGCGCGTTGCCCGCAGGGCAAACCGTCGAGGGTGGGGCGCAGATCCGCATCACCCAGCAAGGCTTCTCGAAGCTGACGGAGATCCTCCCCGGCGCGATCAGCTCGTCGCTCGGCGGCGGCTTCTGCATCCCGAAGGGGAGCGCGGTCGGCGTCACCTACTGCGACTCGACGTGCTCGAACGGCACCAACGGCTGCCAGGTCAACGTCGGCCTCTCGCAGCTGTCGACGACGGTGACGTCGGGTAACGACCTCAACGTGCACATCGACGCGCACGGCACGTCGCACGTCCCGCTCGACACGTTCCTCGGCGGCTGCTCGATCGACGTGACGGTCGCGCACCTCGTCGCCGACGCGGACATCGCGTTCGGCATCGACCCCACGACGGGCGAGCTGACGGTCCACGCGGCCTCGGTCAACAACCTCTCGTTCAGCGGCATCAACTTCTCCGGCTGCAGCTTCATCGGCAGCGTGCTCACCGATGTCGTCGGCTTCATTGGCGACATCCTCGACTCGAGCATCGGCCAGTTCGCGGTGCAGCTGCTGACGCCGGTCATCGACAACATCTTGCAGGGCCTCCTCCCGCACCCGCTTGGCATCGCCGGCATGATGGACGTCGGCAAGCTCTTGCAGGGCGTCTCGCCCGGCACGACGGCCGAGATGGAAGCCCGCATCGTCCCGGGCGGCTACGTCTCGCTCAACCACGGCGGCATGAGCCTCGGTGTCATCACCGGCCTCAACTCCGACGAGGATCCGACGACCCGCCAGGCCGGCCTCGATAGCGAGCCCGCCCTCTGCGTCCCGCCGATCCCGGCGCCGGACTTCGCGGCCCCGCCCGCGTCGCTACCGCGCAGCTCGCGGACGACGTTCCAGCTCGCCCCGGCTGGCGCGTTCGCGGGCGGCATGGACCCCGCCGCCGACCTCGCGATGGGCATCTCCGAGACCACGCTCGACCTCGCCGGCCACCACATGGTGACGTCCGGCGCGCTGTGCCTGGGCGTCGGCACGAGCTTCGTCAAGCAGCTCAACGTCGGCACGATCGGCATCCTCGTGCCGTCGCTCGCCGCGCTCGACAAGACCGGCACGGCGCCGCTCCTCCTCGTCACGCGCCCCCAGCGCGCGCTCGACTTCTCGATCGGCGACAACTCGGCGACGTCGCCGGCGCTGACGATCGGCATCTCCCACATGGAGGTCGACTTCTACGCGTTCCTCTACGACCGCTACGTGCGCGCGTTCACGATGGACCTCTCGATGAACGTCGGCGTCGGCCTCGACGTCGAGCAGCAGGCGGGCATGCCGGCGACGATCACCCCCACGCTCTCGGGTATCTCGTCCTCGACGGTCACGGTCAGCGTGATCAACTCCGAGTTCGTCAAGGAGGACGCCGCGTCGCTCAGCGCGATCCTCCCGTCCGTGTTCGACCTCGTGACGCCGCTCCTCGGCAACATCGCGCCCATCACGGTGCCGTCGTTCGCCGGCTTCACGCTGAACAACCCGACCATCGGCAAGGTCACCACGAGCCAGGACGACTTCCTCGCGCTGACGGCGACGCTCGGCACGAGCCCGGCGTTCCGCGAGCTCGCGAGGACGAACTCGTTCGCCGCCGAGGGCGTCATGAAGATCGACGGGCCGCCGCGCGCCCTGGCGCTGCCGAGCAACGGCACCGCGCGCCTCGTCCAGGTCGCCACGCCGAAGCCGGAGCTCGTCATCGCCGCGCTCAAGGGCCGGGTCGGCGGCGTCCTGCCGCGCGTCACGTTCGACGTCGACGCGGTCGACGCGGACGGCCGTGACCTCGAGTGGAGCTGGAACCTGAACGGCGGCCTGTGGCGCCCGTGGACGACCGGCCCCGAGCTCGTCATCTCCGACCGCGCGCTCGCGTGGCAGGGCAAGTACACGGTCGGCCTCAAGTCGCGCGTCAAGGGCGACTACATGACGGTCCGCACCGCGCCGAGCGTGGACGTCATCATCGATTCCGTCGCGCCCACGATCGACGAGGCGAAGATCACCACGACCGAAGGCGTCATGAGCGTCCCGATGCACGACATCGTGAGCGAAGGCCACCTCCAGTTCGCGTTCGCGAAGCCGAGCGCGCCGGAGCCGGCGACCTTCACCGCCGGCGAGACGGCGACGATCTCTGCGAGCGACGCGGCCGGGCTCACCGAGGCCGGCGAGCTTGTTCTCTACGTCAAGGACGAGGTCGGCATCGTCGAGCCGTTCATCCTCTCGACGCCGTTCCACGGCACCGGCACGGGCGCCGGCTGCGCGTGCGGCGCCACGGGCACGCCGAGCACCGGTGGGCTGTTGCTCGTCGGCCTCGTCGGCGGCATCGTGCTGTTCCCGCGCCGCCGCGGCCTCGGGCGCAGCGTCGTTCGGGGCCTCGGGCGCGCCGTTCGCGGGGCCCGCCGTACCCAACAGGGTCGCCTCGCGATCGGCTTCGCGAGCTGGCTCGGCCTGTCCACGATGATGTCGCTCGTGCCGGGCTGCAGCTGCCACAAGACCGAGGGCGCGACGGCGTGCGAGACGGGCGACGACTGCCCGGCCGACGCGTGCGGCACCGGGCAGCTGCCGTTCTGCATCGACGGCACGTGCGTCTGCTCGGACGACATCCCGGCCGGCCGCATCGGCCCGTACTCGGCGATCGCGACGGCGCCGGACGGCACCGCGTGGGTGTCGGCGTACGCCGAGTCGCACGGTGACCTCGTGGTCGCGAGCGTCCAGCAGGGCGGCCGCATCGAGGACACGCAGTGGGAGTGGGTCGACGGCATCCCCGACGAGCCGCCGACGATCGCGGGCTCGATGATCCGCGGCGGCATCGCCGGCGCCGGCGTCGACGTCGGCATGTACACGAGCATCCAGGTCGCCCCGGACGGCACCCCGATGGTGACGTACTTCGACGTCGACCACGCCTCGCTGCAGTTCGCGGCGAAGGTCGGCGGCGTCTGGCAGAAGCACACGGTCGACATCGGCACGGGCAACGTGGACGGTACCGGCGACTCGGTCGTCGGGATGTACACCGCGCTCACGCTCCGCACGGATGACGGGCGCCCCGGCGTCGCGTACCTCGCGCATGTCAACGACGGCACCGGCGTCCACGCCGAGGTCCGGTTCGCCGCGGCGCAGGTCCCGATCCCGACGCAGACCAGCGACTGGCTGTTCTGGGTCGTCGACACCGCGCCCGTCCCCGCCGTCGGCTCGGGCGGCGACATCTACCCACTCCCCGGCGGCCTCGGCCTGTTCGTCGACGTCTCGCGCGATCCGAACACGCAGGCACCTGTCGTCGCGTACTACGACCGCGCGAACGGTGACCTCAAGGTCTCGAAGTTCGACACGAACGCCGGACAGTTCGCGACGCCGGTCGTGCTCGCCGGCACGACGGATGACTCGGGCTGGTCGCCGTCGGTCGTGGTGGACGCGCAGAGCGTCATCCACGTCGCGTACGTGGACGCCACCAAGGACGACCTGACGATCATCACGGACCAGGCGAACGCGTCGCCGACGGTCATCGACGACGGCTACCGCGTCGTGGGCCAGAGCATCGACGGCCTCCCCAAGCCGACGTTCGACTTCGTCGGCGATGACGCGAAGCTCCTCAACACGCCGAGCGGCTACTACGTGGCCTACCAGGACGCGACGACGCAGGAGCTCCTGCTCGCGCACCAGACGGCGGATGGCACGTGGTCGCATGTCTCGATCGCGGGCGCGACGGACCCGTGGCCGGGCGCGTACGGCTTCTTCGCCTCCGCGGCGCAGACGGCCAGCGAGATCGTGATGTCGAGCTGGGTCATCGACCAGCCGACCGGCGAGAACTGGGTCGAAGTGTTCCGCCAGGCGCCGCTGACGCAGTAAGGAATTGGCGCGCCGGCCCGGACGTTGTCATCGTCTGGGTATGCGCCGCGCCGCTCTCGCTCTCTGTCTCGTCTCCTCGACTGCGGCGGCCGCTCCGACGGCGGACGTGGTCGCGCAGTGCTCGTCCCCGGACGCGACCGAGGGCGCCGCCCCGCCCCGCGACAAGCTGACGCTCACGGCGGCGAAGTTCGCCGACGTCCCGGGCTGGGCGGACGACAAGCTGGCGGAGGCCGTCCCGTCGTTTCTCAAGTCGTGCGCGAAGCTCGACGGGCTCAAGGACACCGAGGCCGTCGGCGTCGATGGCCACGGCGGGCTCGCGAAGCAGTGGCGCAAGGCGTGCGCGGCCGCCGCGAAGGTCCCGGCCGGCGACGACGCCGCCGCCCGCGCGATGTTCGAGGCCGAGTTCGCGGCGTGGGTCGCGGCCGGCAAGGCGGGGACGACCGGCAAGCTCACCGGCTACGATGACCAGGAGATGCACGGCTCGCGGAAGAAGCACGACAAGTACACCGTGGCCGTCCTCGCGCGCCCCGACGACCTCGTCACGCTCGACCTCGGCAAGTTCACGAGCGACGGTCACGGCCGCCACCTCTGGGGCCGGCTCGACAAGGACGGCGAGCTGCAGCCGTATTACACGCGGCAGGAGATCCGCACGGGCGCCCTCGCGAGCAAGAAGCTCGAGCTCCTGTACGTCAACGATCCGGTCGATCTGATCTTCGCGCAGATCGAGGGCTCGGCGAAGGTCGTCATGGATGACGGCACCACGGTGTGGCTGAACTTCGCCGGCAAGAACGGGCGCGCGTACAAGGGCATCGGCGCGGCGCTCCGCGGGGCGGGCGGGCTGCCGAAGGGCACCGGCACGATGCAGAACATCCGCAAGTGGTTCACCGAGAACCCGACGCGCTACGACGAGATCGTCGACCAGGACGCCTCGTACGTGTTCTTCAAGGAGAGCCCGGAGCCGGGCGCCGTCGGCACGCAGAAGACGATCCTGACGGCGCGCCGGTCCATCGCGGTCGACCGCGCGTTCATCGCGATGTCGACGCCGGTCTGGGTCGAGACGCGGGTGCCGAAGATCGGCCTGTCGGAGACGTACCTCTGGCACCAGCTCCTCATCGCGCAGGACACCGGCGGCGGCATCCTCGGCGCCGTCCGCGGCGACGTCTACTGGGGCGACGACGCCGAAGCCAACGAGCTCGGCGGTCGCATGGGGGGCCCCGGCAAGTTCTGGCTCCTGCTGCCCCGCGGCGTCACCAAGTAGCCCTGTCCGGCTCCCGGCCACAACAAAGGGGCCAGGCCCCATTGTTACAATTGTTACAAGCCGAGAATTACAGGCCGGGGGCGTCGCCGCGGCGCCAGTGACCGTCGCCGTCGGCGTCCACGAGGATCGGGCTGATGACGGCGAACGGCGTGTCGCCGGCGCGCTTCCACTTGTCGCGCTGGTAGGTGCCGGTCTGTTCGAGCGGCAGGGGCGTGTCGCCATCGGCGGTGACGCCGATCCAGGTGTCGGCGTGGCCGACGCGGATGCGGCCGCGCCAGTGCGAGGTGCGCTCGCCGCGCACGAGCGGGATCGTCTTGACCAGCTGCGGGCCGGCCGTACCGCCGATCGTGATCCGGACGCGGTCGACGACCACGAAGCGCGCGACCGACACGGTGATGTCGAGCCACACGGCGCCGTTGTCCGCGGCCACCAGCTCGCCCGGGCCAACGGCGGGCCCGCCATCGCGCGGGGACGCGGCGACCTCGAGGTACGGGCCCGTGGTGGCCTCGGTGCGGCGGGCACGGATCGCGGCGATGAACGCGGCCTGATCGAACGGGTCCGTCCGCGCGGCCGGCACGAACACGAAGCTCCGCGCGGCGCCGTCGGCGACCCAGTTGTAGTCGTGCGTGTCGCTGTTGCCGAGGGCCGCGATCGGGTGCCCGTGGTCGACGAGCGTGTACAGATCGCGCACGCCGTCCTCGATGCGGCGGTCGTCCGGGACGTCGAACGCGGTAAAGCCATTGATGACCTCGACCGCGTTGTACGTCAGCGGAAACGGCGGCGGCCACGACACGCCATCCCACGCCTCGTAGTCGTACATCGCCGTCACGCGGAACCGCGGGTGGTTGAGCTGGATGATCGGATCGTCGGCGAACGTGCGGGCGAGGGCGAGCACGGCATCGGGCTCCATGTCGGTGATCGCATCGCCGTCGACCTGCCGCGCGAGCAGCACCGGGTAGATGCCGACATGCGCGCGCATCGCGGTCAGCTCGATCGACGGCAGCGCCGCGATCGTCTGCTCGAGCCCGAGCGCGTGGATCGCGGGCGCCGCGCTGTCCGCGACGTTGTGGTTCGAGAGCGCGACGACCTGGATCCCCGCCGCGACCTGCGCGAGCACGCGCTGCGTGTTCGGCATCACGCTGTCGTCCGACGCGGCGGCGTGCACGTGCAGATCCGCCGCGAGCGCTCCCCCCGCCGCCCAGGCGCGCTCGAGGGGGATCGTGAGCACCACGCGCCCGCGGCCGGGCGACACATCGACCTCGCCCTCCCAGCGCTCGTGGTCGATGCCGTGCCACGCCCAGACCTTGTAGACGCCGAACGGGATCGCGGGCGTCGGGACGCAGCGGTCGCTGCCGATGCGGAGCTCGGCGCCCGCCGGCGCGACGACGATCCCCGCGATCGTGCCGATCGCTCCCGGCGCGAGCATGCAGGCCGCCTCGCCCTGCCGCGTGCCGAACAGGTCGATCTCGCCGATCTCGAGCGGCGCGCCGGTCGGGCCGAACAGCAACACCCGCGCGCCGAGCGGCGGGCCACCGACCCCGTCCGTGACGTGGATCGCGAGGCGCGTCGAGAGCGTCGCCTCGGCGAGGATGTCCGCGCCGTGGCCGCAGGCCCCAGCGGCCGCGGCGAGCGTGACCAGCGCGACGAGCGCAGGGCGCATCGGCGGCACGCTACCCCGCCTCGCCGTGCGCGCAAAGTCCTGTACGACGCCTCCTGCGCGTGGAATCCTCTGCCCATGGCTCGGGCGTTGCGGTTCGGTCTCGTCGGCGCTGTCATCCTCGCCGCGGCCGTCTCCGCCGAGGCGCGCACGCTCCATGGCGTGGTCTTTGCGGACCTCGATAGCAACGGCCAGCAGGGGACGAACGAGCCCGGGGTCGGCAGCGCGGTCGTGGCGTACGACGCGAGCACCTTTGTCGTCGCGGACGCGACCGGCCAGTTCGACCTCCCCGTCCCCGATGGCGCGGCCGGCAACGCGTGGGTCCGCGTCCCCGCCGGATACGCGCCGGGCCCCGTGTGGCAGACCGTCCAGGGCGCGACCTCGCTCGCCCTCGGCGTCCGCCCGGTGCCGGCGCCGGCGCTCCCGCTGCGGATCGTCGTGGCCTCCGATTCGCACATGGGTCCGAGCAACAACTGGTACGGCGACCTCGGAGCCGCCGCCGCCAACGCGACGCGCCTCGACCCGCCGCCCGCGTTCTTCATGCTCACCGGCGACGTCACGCAGGGCGACAGCGACGACGAGTTCGACACCGTCGCGAGCCAGCTCGCCTCGCTCACCGTGCCGTTCGTCCCCGTGCCGGGCAATCACGACTGGTACGACAGCGGCGCGACGTGGCGGCGCCGCATCGGCCCGGACAACTACAGCTTCGACGTCGCGAACGTGCACTTCGTCATCTGGAACATGGCCGACTCGGACAGCGCGATCGCCGCGTACCTCGGCGCCGAGCTCGCCCACGTCGACCCCAGCATGACGATCGTCGCGCTCAGCCACGCGCCGCCGCAGCCCGCCACTGTCGCGACGCTCAGGTCCCTCGGCGTCGACTACGTGCTCACCGGCCACACACACACGAACCGCGCGGTGGATCACGGCGGCATGCTCGAGCTCAACTTCGAGCCGTTCTTGATGGGCGGCCTCGACTTCACCCCCGCCGGCTATCGCGTCGTCACGTTCGACCACGGGACGCTGTCGGCGTACCACCGCACGGTCATCGACCAGCCGGTCCTCGCGGTCATGTCACCCACGGCGGGCCAGTGCGTCGCCGCGGCGGGCGACACGGCGCTCGCGGCGGCGGAGATCGACGCCAGCGCGCTCGCGGTCAGCGGTCGTATCGATGGCGGCGATCCGATCACCGCCACCGCGCGCGGCGGCTGGATCTTCGCCGTCGCGACGCCGCCGCTCGCGCCGGGGCCCCACACGCTCGTCGTGACCGCACAGAGCGCCTCGGGGAACGTCACGACCGCCACCGTGGCGTTCGACGTCTGTTCCGTGGATACGCCCACGTTCCCGGCGACCCCGTGGGCCCAGGTCAACGGCGGGCCGGATCACACGAACGCCGTCGCGGGCGAGCTCGTGCCCCCGCTCGTTCCGCGCTGGACCACGGCCCTCGGCGGCCACGTCCTCCAGGGCGCCCCGGTCTTCGCCAGCGGCCTCGTCATCGAGACGGCCGTCGACCTCGGCGACGACACCACGGGGGCGATCGTGGCCGTCGATGTCGCCACGGGCGCGGTCGTGTGGCGGGTGCCGCTCCACGCGCGCGGCGGCCCCGCGATCGCAGGCAAGGTCGTGGTGGTCGCCGCCATCGATGGCACCGTGTTCGGCCTCGACCTCGACACCGGGGCGCAGCTGTGGAGCGTGCCGCTCGGCGACGGGATCCGGGCCGAGGCGCAGCACATCATGGCGGCCCCGACGATCGCCGACGGCGTCGCGTACATCGGCAACGAGCAAGACTTCGAGGCGCTCGACGTCACCGACGGCACGCCGCTGTGGATGGCGGACCCGCTCTCGCTGATGCCGGCGGCGTACCGCGATGGGGGCGACTACGACTTCGCGAGCATCGGGGCGGTCGGCGTCAGCGGCGGCTACGTCGTCGGCTCGTTCTCGCGCAACAGCGGCCTCTTCGCGTGGAACAGCGCCACCGGCTCCGCCGCGTGGGGGGTGTTCACCAACGCCGGCGTGACAGGGGACCTCTCGTACACGACGGTCGGAGTGAACGGGTCACCGGTGATCGTGGGGGACACGATCTACGTCGTAGATTCGTCGGATGCGGTCAGCGCGTTCGCGCTCGCCGACGGAACGCTCCGGTGGACGCGAAAGCTCGACGCGAACGGAGGCGAGTGGGGCATGGTGATCGCGAGCGCGCCGGCGATCTCGGGGCACGTCATCGTGGTCCCGACCCTGTACGGCAAGCTCGTGGCCGTCGACACCGCGGACGGCCACACGCTGTGGTCGCATGACGCCGCGGCCGAGACGCCGCTGCGCACGACGCACTATCGCGGCGCCCACGAGTCGGGCTACGAGGCGTCGCCCGTCATCGACAACGGCGTCGTGTGGGCCGTCGACACGAGCGGCGTGCTCGTCGCCCTCGACCTGGAGACCGGTCACGAGACGTGGAAGGCCGAGCTCGGCGCGCCCGCGCTGGCCTCGCCCGCGATCTCCGACGGCTGGCTGTTCGTCGCCACGTTCGACGGCACGCTGCACGCCTGGTCCTTGCCCTACGGCGCGCCGGTCGCCGATCCGCTCGAGACCGACAGCGGCGGGTGCTGCGATACAGGCGGCCGCGGCGGCCGCGGCGGCGTGCTGCTCGCGGCGCTGGTCGGGCTCGTGCTGCGCCGGCGGCGCCGCGCGTAGGAGCGAGGACGGACGACGGCTTGTCGGCTTCGCCGCCGGCGCGTGTACGGAGGAGGTCGCCCGCGAAGACGCGGGTCAGAGATGGTGCTCGTCGCGGATCACGACGATGCCGTCGAACATCCGACGCCAGCTCGCGACGATGAACGAGCCGCCGATCAACCGGCTCGCCACCGGACCGAGTGCGGCGAGGCGCGCCGCATCGAGGTAGGCGAGGTCACGGTTCGAGCCGACGCTGGCGACATACTCCAGGCTGCCGACGGGCGGCGCCTCGAACGTCGACGGCCGAGCATTCAAACGTCCGTGCGTCCCTCCGCTGGCCGAAAACCCGATCGCGGCGGCTCCGGTGCCAAACTTGGCCTCGATCAAGGACCCGAGCGATACGAGATCGCCCTTTCCGCCGACCTCCGCGGTGTATTTCGCCGCGTGGATATTTGCGCACCACACGATCACGCGCGGCTTGGTCTTCGCGCGTGCGAGATGCCATTCGAGCGCTCGCATCATCGCCGCGTCGCGCAGGTTGAAGTCATCGGGTGGCGTCGCGTTCATCTGCGCGAGGGCCGATCCGAGAGCCTGCGCCATCGCGTGAAGTTCGCTGATCCCGGGCCGGTCCTCCCCGGTCGCAGCGATGATCTCGTCGAGGCACCCCCCGAGCCTGGCGCGCGCGGCATCGTCGAGAGGTGCGGCGTCGGTATAGCCCCAGGTCGAGAAACGTTGGACCTCGGGCTCGCACACCGCTCGTCGCGCGGGAGCCAGCTGCGCGGCGAGCTCGCCTGGCACCGTGCGCTGAGCGTACGTTGCCGTCGCGCTGATCTGCGCATCCAATCCCACGATCGTGAGCCGATGCTTGGCCGCGCGTTCGAACATCGTCGCGAGCCACTTCTCGGCGTCGACCGCTCCACAAGCGACCGATCGCGTCGCCGAGGTTCGTGCGGGTCGCGGTGCCCGCGGCAAACGCCCGCTCGAGGGCGAGCAGGTCATAGATCCCAGCCTCGACAGCGACGTGCGTGAACCCGCACTCGTCCACGAGCCGCCGGACGAGCTCGCCTTTCTGGCGGACGGACTCGCCCACGTCGTGCGTCGATATCTCACCGACGAGCACGATCGACTTCCGGCAAACGTCGTGAACCACCTCGTCGAGGGGAGCGAGCGAGGCGACGCGCTCCGCTTGCTGAACCGTCAGCGGAGGCGCCTTCGTACACCCACCCACCGCCGCGAGCACGAGCGCGACGAGGTGCGGCCGAAGCATGCGCGAGCTGTATCACGCGCACCCGCCACCTGTTTGCGACGGCGGTTCGCCGCGACCGCACCTCGGCCGGCGAACCACGAGCGATAGGCTCGCCGGACGCTAACAAAGGGGCCAGGCCCCTGTCAGTGATGGCGGCTCATTGTCAGCGCCGCGGCCGAGAGCCGGACACACGCCCGGCCGGCCGGGCCCTCAGCGGCGCCGGTGGCGGCGGGTGGCGCCGGCCACGTGGGCGAGCGCAGAGACGAGGGCCTCGGCCGCGCGGGCGGAGCGCTTCGCGGCGTCTGTCAGCGGGGCCAGCGCGCTCTCGAGATCGACGCCGCCGCGCAGCGGGCCCATCGACGCCAGCACGATCTCGAGGGCCCGCTGCGCCGCGACCTCCCCGATCAGCACCGCGAACTGCGGCGTCGCGATCTGCGCCAGCCGCGCGAGCTCGCTGATCGAGCACTGCGCGAACCGCCCGCCGCCGATGATCCAGTCCGCCAGCGGAGCCCAGGCCGGCGAATCGACGACCGCCGCGTCCGCCGGCGCCTCGGGCACGCTCACCACGTTCGGCGCGACCGCGCCCTCGTCCGGCGGCGTGATCACGACCTGCTGCTCGTGCGCCCGCTCGAGCACCAGCATTCGCACGAACCGCCGGCGCACGCGGTTCGGATGCCGCTCGATCACGAACCCATCGATCGCCGACGCCGCGCACCCGACGAGCCCGTACCGGCGCGTGCGGCCGTCCGGCATCGTGAGCGCGAGCGCATCGCCCTCGAGGTGGACCTCGGCGCGCGCGGGCCGAAACTCTACGGGATCCCGATAGAGCGCGGTCCGGCCCACGCTCCGAGCGTAGCAAACCGCGCCCGCCTCGCGCGGAAAGACTCGGCCCCCGCGCCGCGATCGGATCGCGGTGACGCCCGGGCGGGTCCGACGAGTTACTTGCCCGCCGGCTTGGCGGGTGTGACCGGCTTCGCTGGCGCGGGCGCCGCGACTGGCCCCGGCGGCGCGACCCCGGGGGCCACGCTGCCGACGGCCGCGCGCGGCTTGACCGCCGTGACCGGGCCGATCGTCGACGGCTTCGCCACCTTGGGCTTCGTCGAGCGCTTCTTCTTCTTCGGCTCTTCCTCGGGTGCGTTCTTCGCGATGATCGCCGTCTGCATGCGGCGGATCGCGCGCAGGCGCAGCTGGCGGTCGAGACGGGGCTTGAACGCGGTCGCCTTCTCGAACTCCGGCACCACGCCGGTCAGCATCTGCATGTCCTCCTTGAGGAGCAGGGCGCGGACCTGGTCGGGCGAGCTCAGCGCGCGGAGCTTCGCGATGGTCGCCGGGTTGCGCAGCGCGCGCGCCAGGCGGCCGAGGATCGGCAGGTGCAACTTGTCGTACTTGAGCCCGAGCAAGAAGAACAGGAACGTCTTGTTGCCGTCAGGCGCGCCGAACTCGATGCCCTCCCACGAGCGGCCGACGACGAGGAACGGGCGACCGATCTTGCCGCGGTCCTTCGCGCGCGTGTGCAGGAAGGCGACGCCGCCCTCCATCGCCGTGGATGACAGCGACTCGCGCTCGACGACCGCGCCGACGAACCAGGGCTTGTCGATCAGCCAGCCGTTGACGTACGCACGCCCGGCGAGCTCCTCGATCACCGAGATCGCGGTCTTCGCGCGGAGCGTCGTGATGATCGCCTGATCGGGGAGCAGATCCTCGAGCGGCTGCTTCATGCCGTCGGGGACGTCGGCGAAGCTCTCGTCATCGCCGACCAGCTGATCGGTGATCCACTGGTCGATCGCTTCGCGCTTGAAGCGCCACTGGCGATCCAGCTGGATCGCGGGGATCTTGCCCGATTGCACGAGCTTGCCCACAGTCAGCTCGTCGAGATGGAGGTAACCCGCCAGCTCGTGCATGGTGAGCAACTGCGCGTCGGTGCCTTGCTTTTTGGCCATCGAGGGTTCGGGCCGGATTGTAAGAGGCCATGAAGGTGTGCGCCACAGCGCGGGCATCGTAAGATTTCGGCATGAGAAGGCCCCGGTGGTCGCTCCGCCGAGCCCGGGTGCTCGTGGGGACCAAGTTCCTGCTGATCGCGGGACTGGTGGCGTTCGTGCTCGTCGCGTGGCTCGTCGAGCTGATCGCGGGGCTCAAGGGGCCCGTCGACCTCGGCCCGATCTTCGCGGCGCTGATGGCCGGCATCCCCGCCGTCCTGTGGCTCGGCTTCTTCTATCTGATGGATCGCCACGAGCCCGAGCCCAAGCAGCTCGTGATCGGCGTGTGCGTGCTCGGGTGCCTGATCGCGGCGCCGCTCGCGGACTTCGTGCAGTACCAGCTGGTCCCCCCGATCGCGCTCGAGGTGCCGGGGTTGAGCGTGGTCTCGATCGACCGCCTGATCTACTCGGTCCTGATCGCCGGGCTCGCGCAGGAGATGTGCAAGTACGCGGCGGTTCGCTACACGATCTACATGTCGCGCGAGTTCGACGAGCCGATGGACGGCATCGTCTACATGATGGCGTGCGGCACCGGCTTCGCGGTGTGGGTCAACTACCACCGGCTGTCGGCGGGCGGGCACCAGGTGCCGCTCTCGACCGGCGCCGCGGACGCGGTCATCACCACGCTCGCGCATGCCTCGTTCGCCGGCGCGCTCGGGTACGTCCTCGGGCGCGCGAAGTTCACGCGCCGGAGCGCGCCGGTGCGCGGGTTGTTCTTGATGCTGGGCCTGCTGGGCGCGGCCGCGCTGAACGGGAGCTTCAAGCTGCTGGATCACTGGCTGCGCCCGGGGTGGACGCTGCGGTCGTGGCCGAGCGTGGGGATCGCGGCCGCGAGCGCGGCCGGGGTGTTCACGGTGATCTGGGCGGTGTCACAGAGGTTGTTGCGGGACAGCCCGTTCCGAAAGGCGGAGTCGTGAGCCCGCGTCGGCGCAAGCGCGGCGACGGCAACGGCGACG
>JANXOM010000132.1 GCA_025353585.1 Deltaproteobacteria bacterium | reverse complement strand
GTCGGCTCCGCCGCCAGCGCCTGTACGGAGCAGGAGCAGCTCGCCCGCACGGACCGCGGGCTCGGTCGGCTCGTCGGCTCCGCCGCCAGCGCCTGTACGGAGCAGATCGCCGGCGAGGACGCGAGCTCAGTCGAGCCCGATCTCGGCGAGCTCCTCCTCGTCGAGGCCGAAGTAGTGCGCGGTCTCGTGCAGCACGGTGATCCGCACCTCCTCGGCCAGGTGGTCCTCGTCGCGCGCGACGCGCTCGAGGTTCTTGCGGAACAGGTGGATGTTCGTGACGGTCGGCGCCAGGTCGCCGCCGTCGGGCATCGCCGTCCCCGAGAACAGGCCGAGCACGCGCGGGTCCACGCCGTCGGCGAGGAGCGCGGCGGACGGCACGTCCTCGATGAGGATCGGCACGTTCGCGAGCTTCTCGCGCACGTTCGGCGGCAGCTCCTCGAGCACGCCGACGGCCAGCGCCTCGAGGTCGTCCTCGCTGATGCTGACCTCGGAGTCCGTGCTGGCGGCGTCGAGCTTCGCGACCTCGGCCCACGCCGCGATCATCTCGGCCCGCTCTTCCTTCGCCTCGTGCACGCGGCCGAGAAGATGCAGCGCGTCGGCGCGCACCTCGTCGGCCGTCTCGGCCTCCTCACCGGCGGCCGCGTCCGCCGCCTTGCGGGCGACGTCGATCCAGCGCAGCGCGGCGGCGTGGTCGTCCGCTGCGAGCGAGAGCTCGCCGAGGTCCAGGGCGAGGCCCGGGTCGTCGATCACCGACGAGGACAGCTCGCCGAGCGCCTCGCGCGCCCGCGGCGCCTCGTCGCGCGCCAGGTACGCCTCGGCGCGGAGCATGACGGCGTCGATGAGGTCGGACTCGTCGTCGATGAACTCGGTCACCGCGTCGAGCGTGACCAGGGCCGCGTCGGGATCGCCGACGTCGTGCAGCTCGAGGCGCGCCACGGCGAGGCGGGGCGGAGCGTCGTCGGGGTGAATCTCGATCAGCGCGTGGTACATCGCGAGCGCCTCCTCGGTGTCGCCCTGCGCGTCGGCGACCGCGGCGGCGAGGCTGATGACGCCCTCGTGGCGGCGATCGATGCGCTTGCAGCGCTCGACGATGGCGGCCGCCTCCTCGAGCGAGCCCTCCTCGAGGAGGGTGAAGCCGCGCTCGAGGTCGTTCTCCAACCGGTCGGTCCTGGACATGGCCGGGACCATACAGCTTGATCTGCGTTTGCGTAGGCGGGTGGCGCTCGCTACTGTCAGCGCGTGAAGCAAGCCGCCCTCATCGCGTCTGTCCTCGCGCTGAGCGCATGTCACCACACGCGCCGGACCCTGACGCCGGACGTGCCGACCTCGGGCGACGCGACCGCGCGCCAGCGCTTTCAGGAGGCGCGGGCGAAGTTCCTGCGCGACGGCGGCGAGGGCACCGCGTTCTCGCGCATCGCCCAGGACTTCCCCCACGATCCGATCGTGCCGTGGGCCGAGCTCTACGCCGGCATCGCCGACGTCAAGGCGCGCAAGCTCGCGACGGCCGACGCGTCCCTCCAGCACGTCATCGACGCGGACGCCGACCCGCAGCTCACGCTCCGCGCGCAGCTCTACCTCGGCATCACCAAGAACTACGAGGGCGACCACGCGGGCGCCCGCAAGCTCCTCGCGCGCGCGGGCAAGGCCGTCGACGGCGACGACGAGCGCACCGAGTTCCTCGCGGCCGTGGCCTACGCGACGGCGGCGGGCGACCAGCCGCTGCAGTCGCTGCGCATCTTCGACGAGCTGTACGGCCGCGTCACCCCGACAGAGCGCGCCGTCCTCATCGCGCGGCTCGAGGGCGTCGTGGCGGGGGCCGAGCCGGGCCCGCTCGGCAAGGCGTTCGACGAGCTGACCGATCGCAAGGCGCCCGCGTATGCGCTGGCGGCATCGCGCCTCGCGCAGATCGCGGCCGACGCCGGTGACGAGGCCGGAGCGGCGCGGCTCCGCACATCGGCGGCGCCGGCGCGAGCGGCCGTCGGGCTGCCCCGCGCGTTCGTGGACATCGTGCCGACGAGCGGGGCGGCCGGCGAGAGCGGCATCGTCGGCGCGCTCCTGCCGGTCGGCTCGAAGAAGGACGTCCGGATCGCGGACAGCGCCCTCACGGCCCTCGGGCTCGCGGCCGGCGCGCCCGGCGGCGGGGGCATCGCGGCGATCGAGATCCGCGGCGCCACCGACGCGTCGACGGCGGCGGCGGCGGTCGAGAGCCTCGCCAAGGCGGGCGCGATCGCCATCGTCGGCCCGATGGACAAGGACGCGGTCGACGCCGCGGGCGGGCGCGCGGAGGGCCTCGGCATCCCGCTGCTCTCCCTGTCGATTCACCCCGAGAAGCGTACGACCGGCAAGTTCGTGTTCCACGTACGCCACTCGCCCCTCGCGCGCGCCCGGGCCCTCGCGCGGCGCGCCCTGTCCGCCGGCGTGACGACCTACGCGATCACGGGCCCCGACAACGACTACGGCAAGGAGGTCACGGCGGCCTTCGCGGCCGAGGTGACGAGCGGCGGCGGCAAGATCGTCGCGACCGCGATGTACCCGAACGACTCGAAGTCGTTCGCCGGCGTCGCGAGCAAGCTCTCTGGCACCTGGCAGGCCGTGTTCGTGGCCGACACGGCGGAGCGGCTCGAGCTCATCGCGCCCGCGCTCGCGACGTCGGGCGCCGTGCCGAAGCCGCTCGGGACGCGGAAGGTCACCGGCGGCCGGCCCGTGCTGCTGCTCTCGACGGCGGAGGCGCTCGTCGACGCGTCGGGCTTCGTCGCGACGACCGGCCGCTACGCCGAGGGCGCGCTCCTCGCGCCGGGCTACTACAACGACGACGCCGACCCCGCGAGCAAGGCGTTCAGCGAACGGTTCGCGGCGGCGTTCGGGCGCAAGCCGGGCGCGGGCGAGGCCTACGCCTACGACGCGGCCCAGCTCGCCTCGGCCGCGACGGCGGGTGGCCGCGCTGGCCTCGCCACCGCGCTCGGCCGGGAGCAGCTCGAGGGCCTGACCGGGTCCATCCGCTTCGACAGCGACCACCTGCGCGCGGATCCCGGCGTGATCTATGCCGTCGTCGACGAGGCCGGCACGTTCGCGATCCGCATCGCTAAGTGATACTCAGCTAGGGTGAGCTTCTCCGTCGGTAACCGGTTGATCGCGGCGCTCGATGTTCCGGACGGGGCCGCGGCCGACGCGCTCGTCGCGCGGCTCGGCGGCGTGCCGAGCTGGATCAAGATCGGCCTCGAGCTGTTCTGCGCCGAGGGGCCCGCGCTCGTGCGGGCGCACGTCGGCGCCGGCGGCTCCGTGATGCTCGACCTCAAGCTCCACGACATCCCCGAGACGGTCGCGCGCGCCACCACGCGGCTCGCGCCGCTCGGCGCGGGCTTGCTCACGGTCCACGCCGGCGGCGGGCGCGCGATGCTCGCCGCGGCGGTCGAGGCGGCGGGCAGCGCCACGCGCGTCCTCGCCGTGACGGTGCTGACCTCGCTCGACGACGCGGACCTCGCGGACATCGGTGCGGTCGGGCCCGCGAGCGCGCTCGTCCTGCACCGCGCGCGGCTCGCCATCGCGGCCGGCTGCGCGGGCGTGGTGGCCTCGCCCCACGAGGTCGCGGCCGTGCGAGCCATCGCGCCGGCCGGCTTCCTCGTCGTGACGCCGGGCGTGCGGCCCGCGGGCGCGGCGGCGGGCGACCAGAAGCGCGTCATGACGCCGGCGGCGGCGCGGGCGGCGGGCGCGGACCTCGTCGTCGTGGGCCGGCCGTTGCGGGACGCGCCGGATCCGGCGGCGGCGGCGCGCGCGATCGTCGCCGAGCTCGGCGAGGCCGCGTGAGGGACCGGCCGCGCGGGCGCGAGTCGGCGCCGGAGCAGCCGCCCGGCGGGCCTCCCAGCCGCGGTGGGCCGC
>JANXOM010000001.1 GCA_025353585.1 Deltaproteobacteria bacterium | reverse complement strand
GTCGTCGACCTTGCCGAGCTCGAAGGTCTGCGCGATCTTCGGGTGGACGAGGCGCGCCGTGAGCTTCGCCTCGTCGATGAACATCGCGTTGTAGGTCTGGTCGTCCGCGAGGTGCGGGAGCAGACGCTTGATCACGACCTTCTTCGTGAAGCCGTGCTCGCCCGGGCTCGTCGCGACGAACAGCTCTGCCATGCCGCCGACGGCAAGGCGCTCGATGAGCGAATACCGGCCGAAGCCGATCGGGAAGTCTCCCACGCGAACGGAATCGTATCAGCTGCGGCGCACGAGATGATACCCGGCGCGCTCCATCGCATGCCCGACGGCACTGTCGAGCCTATCGAAGTGCTGAAAGGCCACCGATTTCTCGCCCGCGAGCGCCGCGGCGCGCTCCCTGAGCGGTCGGCGGGCACCCGACAGAAGAACCTGGAGGACGCTCCCCTCGACCTGGCCGAGGAACGCCACGTACCCGGCCTCGAACGCGCGCTCGCCCGGCTCGGCGAGGCCCGTGCAGTCGACGATGAGGCACGGCGCGCCCGTCCCGACGGCCAGCATCCAGGCGCGGGCCAGGAGGTTATCGATCACCGAGCTGCTCGGGGCCCCGACGAGGAGCGTCGCCGGCACTTTCGGCATGATCTCGACGACCGGGGTGCCCGTCTCGAGCTGGTCGGCTTGTTTCTCGCGAAGAGACTGCATCCCGGCCGAGGCGAACGCATCGAGGGCGATGACGGTCAACCACTCGAAGAGGCGGGTCAAATGCGCGCTGTCCTCGGCGGTGACCAGGCCGGCGGTCACGTCCCGCAGCTCGAGGAGGAGCGCGGCGATGTCGAACCCGGTGGAGCCCTCACTGGCAAAGCCAGCCCCGAGGAACGCGGCCGCGCGCTCGAGCTCGCGGGTGGCGTCCGAGCCGGGGCGAAGCTCCCCGTTGTCGCTCGTGGCGGCCACGCCGAGGGCCTCGACGAGGCTGGCGACCTGGGCGGTGTGCGTGACCGCCTTCGTGGCCCTCCGGAAGCGCAGCGGTGATCGCTCGAACCGAGCGATCCAGCTCGCCAAGATCTCACTCGATTGCTCGCGGATCACACCCGCGAGCCTGGTCCCTTCGCTCACGGAGACCATGGTAGCGCGCCGCTCTCGTCGCCGCACGTGTTAGAATCGAGAAGCTTTGAAGCTGACATCGGTGTCCAGATCCGACGTCGGTCGGAAGCGACAGATAAACGAGGACGCGTACTTCCGCGACGACGCGCGGGGGTTCTATGTCGTGGCCGACGGTGTCGGCGGTCACAACAAGGGCGAGATCGCGTCTCGTGAAGCCGTCGAGCAGCTGCGCTCGTACGTCTACGGCGCCCAGCGCGATCTCGACCGGCTCGTCGAGCGCGTGACGTTCGGTGACTCCGAGGCGATCTGGGAGATCCGCCGGCTCCTCGAGAGCGGCGTCAAGAACGCCTGCTACATGGTCTTCGGGATGGCGGAGCTCGATCCCGAGAAGAAGGGCATGTCGACGACGCTGTCGGCCCTGCTCATCCGCGCCGGCATGGCGTTCGCCGTCCACGTCGGCGATTCGCGGGTCTACCGGGTCCGCCGCGACGCGGTCCTCCAGTTGACCGAGGACCACACGCTGATCAACTACAAAGTGAAGCACGGCATGATGACCAAGGCCGAGGCCGAAAAGGCCGCGGGCAAGAACGTCATCACCCGCGCCGTCGGCCACAAGGACTACGTCCAGGTCGACACCGCCGATATCGACATCGCGACCGGCGACCGCTTCTTGCTCTGCTCCGACGGCCTGCACGGCTACTTCAACAGCGACAAGGAAGTCGCCGAGCTCTGCGCCGAGGGCGATCTCGAGGAGTGCGCCGAGTCCGCCATCGCGCTCGCGAACCAGCGCGGCGGCAAGGACAACATCACCGCCGTGGTGATCGAAGTGCTGCCCTGATCGTTCTGCGCTAGACCGAGAAATACCCTGCTGCGTTGACAGGTTGTACGGGAAACCGGCGGTGCGTTCCCGGTGTCCCAGTGCCAGCATGACCCGAGCCCGCCTCGCCGCCGTCCTCCTCGTTGCTGCCACCATCGTGTGGTGGCTCGCGGGTGCGCCTGGCGTCGGCGGCGGGTCGCACACTGCCCCACCTGGTTCGGCGCCCGGGCGGCCGGGTTCGCGCTCGATGGATCCGGGCGTCGCGCAGCAGCTCGGGCAGCTCGCGCGCAACCACGGCCGCAGCGGCGCCGTCGACTGGCGCTCGAACCCGCAGGAGGATCACCAGGGCGTGGTGATCACCGGCAAGGTGCTCGATCAGGAGACGCACACCGGCGTCGGCAATGTCGAGGTCGTGTTCAAGGGGGCGCTCGGCGAGAGTAGCGCCACGACGGGAGCGGACGGCGCGTACAAGATCGACGTGGCGCCGGGCACGTACCGCGCCTTCGTGCGGGATGACAACGCGCTCTCCGTCGGCATCGAGGACCTCGTGCGCCTGCCCGGCATGCCCAGCTCGGACGCCGCGAACGCGCCAGACGACGCGCTCATGCCGACCGTCGTCGCCGTCACGGACGTCGACCACGTCGATCTGTCGGTCGTGTTCGGCGGGGCGGTCTCCGGCACCGTCGTCGATCGCAGCGGCCACGCGGTCGTGGGCGCCATCCTGCGCGCGCGCGGCGGCGAGCTGCGCCCGGCGCTCGGCACCGATGTCGCCGAGTCCGACGAGCACGGGCACTTCGACATGCGCTTGCCGCCCGGGCAATACGTCATCGAGGCGACGCACGCGCAGCTCGCGGGCGTCACCGGCAACACCGAGATGTTCGTCGAGCGCGGGCAGACGGCGCGCCCGAGCGTGACGCTGACCGCGGGCTGCGTCATCAGCGGCCGCGTCGTCGGCGCGAACGGCAAGCCGGCGGGCGACGGGGCGATCGAGCACCGCTTCGGCCCCGGCGAGAACGACTTCGGGCCCGCGGGCCGCATCGAGGCCGACGGCACGTTTCGCTGGGTGACGAGCGAGGCCACCTCGGTCTCGCTGCGCGCGTGGCCGTGGAAGTCACCGCCCGCGCCGTCGCAGACGTTCGCCTGTCGCGATGGCGCCCGCTTCCCGAACGTCGTGTTCGCGATCCCGAACCTGCCGCCCGACATCGCGGGCACGCTCGTCGACGCGGCGGGCGAGCCGGTCGCCTTCGGCTACATCGACATCAACCCCGTCGACGGCGGCTTCTCGCAGCAGGAGCGCAGCGACGCGGCGGGCAAGTGGGCCGTCTATCACATGCCGCCGAACCACTACCGCATCCTGGCGACCGCCCCCTCGAAGGGCGTCGTGGCGATGGAGGTCGATGCGCCGAAGACCGACGTCAAGCTCGTGCTCGGCGGCACGGGACGGCTCGAGGGCACGACGACGGGGCTCGTCGACGGTAGCTTCGAGCTCGCGCTCCAGACATGCGATGGCGTGCTCGCGCTGCCGCACGCGCCGCGGCTCGTGGCCGTCCAGGGCGGCAAGTTCGCGCTCGACGACGTGCCTGCGTGCGCGCTCACCGCGAGCGCGTCGTGGCAGGGCGAGGAGTCGGAGGTCGAGGTGACCGTGCCGCCGAACGGCGTGGCGACCACGACGATCGAGGTCGGTCCGCTGCCGGAGAAGACGATCCACGGCGTCGTGCGCGACGAGACGGGCGCGCCGGTGGCGGCGGTCTCGGTGTCGGGCTTCGCGCGGGGGCATCGGAGCGACGTCGCCGAGACGGACGCGGCCGGCAAGTACACGCTGAAGACGGTCGCCGGCGCCGATGTCATCGCGATGGACACGAAGGGCCGGCAGGGCTACGTGCACGTGGCAAGGGATGCGGGCGACGCCGAGGTCGACATCACGGTGAGCGTGTTCGAAGCGCCGAACGAAGGCGGCGGCGGCGACGACGAGATGCCGAGCCCTGGCGCAGCCGACTAGAACGTCAGGCCCAGGCCGAGGCCGGACATCGTGGTCATGCCGCCGTGGTGGATCAACGTGGAGCTCGACGCCTCGAGGCCGAGCGCGGCATAGCGCCAGCGCACGAGGTCGAGACCGATGCCGACGTTGCCGATCACGCCTCCCAGCGCCTCGTGGGCGATCAGGATGCCGTCGACCTGCTCCTGGTTCCGCGAGTAGTCACCGAACCCGAAGCCGATGCGGAGCCAGAGCGACGGCGCGACATAGTGCAGCGCGCCGACGAGCAGCGCACCGAGGTTGTTCGACGTGGCCGCCGGCTTCGGCGCGCTCGGCATCGACGGGTCGGCGCCCGGTTGATGCACGAGACCGCCTCCCTGCAGCTCGGCGTACATGATCGTCGTCGACGAGGCGACCTTGCCGAGCCGCAGCGAGAACATCCCGGACAGGCCGCTGTCACCCCGCTGGCCAAAGCCGATGAACGCGCCCGGCGCGATCGTCGCCGACACCACGATGCCGTGGCGCCCCGTCGGCGCGAGGTTCGCGCTCGCGGCATCGGTGACCGCCGGATCGGCCTCGGGCTCCGCCGAGGCCACCCGCGCCGCGGCGGCGAGGCCCAGGGCGCCCACGAGC
The DNA here is from genome assembly GCA_025353585.1 of Deltaproteobacteria bacterium. Taxonomy (GTDB): domain Bacteria; phylum Myxococcota_A; class Polyangia; order Haliangiales; family Haliangiaceae; genus JABFXX01. The sequence goes on along the minus strand of JANXOM010000001.1, from coordinate 1,609 downwards.
GCACGCGTCGAGACGGTCACCATCTCGGCGAAACTAGCATGCGGGGCGCAGACTTGAAGCATCGGCGCATCTGGCGCATTCTTTCGGGGAGTGGGCCGGGCCGCATGACGGAGATGAAACGGACGATGACGCGTCCGGACGACCCCGGCCTCGTCGGGCAGGTCCTCGGCGAGTACCGCATCGTGGCGCCGCTGTCCGTGGGCGGCATGGGCGCGGTCTATCGCGCGACGGTCGAGGCGACGGGCGCCCCGGCCGCGATCAAGGTGCTGCGCCCCGAGCTGACGGGGAACGACGAGCTCGTGCAGCGCTTCTTCACCGAGGCGAAGGCCGCGAGCGCGATGCGCGACCCGAACATCGTCCAGATCTACAGCTTCGGGCACACCGACGACGGCCTGGCCTACATCGCGATGGAGCTGCTCGCGGGCCAGTCGCTCGCGCATCGGATCCGCGACCGCGAGCGCCTACCCGAGCTGGAGGCCGCCGCGATCGCGCGCGGCATCGCGAGCGGGCTGACCGCGGCGCACGGCAAGGGCATCATCCACCGGGACCTCAAGCCGGATAACATCTTCCTCGTCCCGGACGCCGCGGCGCTCTTCGGCGAGCGGCCGGTCCTCCTCGATTTCGGCATCGCGAAGCTCGCCGATCCCACGCTGTCGAGCGTACGCACGCAGACCGGCGCGCTGATCGGCACGCCCCTCTACATGGCGCCCGAGCAGGCGCGGGCCGCGAGCAGCATCGACGCGCGCGCAGATCTCTACTCGCTCGGCTGCATCCTCTACGAGCTGCTCGTCGGCGCGCCGCCGTTCGTCGCCGAGGGCGCCGGCGAGATCATCGCGATGCACATGTTCACCGCGCCCGAAGCGCCGAGCGCGCGGCTGCCGTCGATCTCACCCGAGCTCGAGGCGATCACGCTGCGGCTGCTCGACAAGGAGCCGGAGGGCCGGTACGCGACCGCCGCCGACACCGCCGCCGCGCTCGGCGCGGTGCTCGGGCGCCTGTCCGGTCGGCTCTCGACGGTGCTCCCCGGGGCGGGCGCGAGCCTGCCGGAGGCGCTGTACACGCCCTCGGTGTTTCCGCTCGCCGCGGCAGGCCCCGCGGCCGAGCAGGCCGGGCCGTCGCTGCGGTCGGGGCGGATGCCGATGCTGCGCGACGACGAGCCGCCGCCCGTCGAGAAGAAAACGCTGATGCCGCTGATCGCGGCGGTGATGACGGTCGCGATCGCGGGCGCCGGGATCTTCTTCGTGTGGAAGCACGGGGCGGCGGCGCCGGCGCCGGTGGCCAGCGATGCCGCCGCGGTCGCGCCGGTCACGCCGGTCGCGCCGGTCGCGGCAACACTCGACGCGGGCATCGCGCCGCGCGGGGCGCCCGTCGATGCCGCTCCCCCGCCGCCGGTCGTCGTGAAGGCCGGCTCGGGCGATCCTGGCTCGCACCGGCACCCGAGCGGCCCGACCGGCCCGACACCTCACGGCCCACCGTCAGGCCCCACGACCACGACGGCCGACGGCCCCGTGACGATGCCCGGTCGCGATCCGAACGTCTCGACCGGCGGCTCGCCGATCTTCCCCGTGCTCACCGACGTCGGCAGCGCGGCCGCGCCCGCCCCCGCGCC
>JANXOM010000395.1 GCA_025353585.1 Deltaproteobacteria bacterium | reverse complement strand
GCGCTTGACGCCGTCGGGCGCGGCGCCCGCGGCCTCCGGTGCGTCGTCCGGGCCATCGTCGTCGGGGCCGTCGTCGCCGCCGCCGGCCGCGGCCTCGCCGCCGTCCGTCGTCACAGGCGCACCAGCTCGCCGATCAACGCCTCGATCGCGAGCGCGGGGTTCGCGTGGTGGATCGCCAGCGGTGTGTGCCACGCCAGGACCCGCTCGGCCGCGCGCGCCGACCGGCGGGCCGCGTCGAGGTCGCCCGCGGTCGCGGCCGCCGATGCGCGCCCGTGCAACCGCTGCGCGGCGGCGAGGACGACGAGCTGCGGATCGCCCTTCGCCTCGGCGACCCGGCTCGCGAGCCCCAGGCGCGTGTCGTCGCCGCCGTCGACCGCCCGGACGAGGTCCTCCGCCAGTCCGGCCACGCGAGCCGCGCGCGCCGCATCGTCGCCCGTGGCGGCGGCGACGTCGACCGCGCCGAACCGGACGCGCTGGCAGCGGCTGCGGATCGTCGGCAGCAGCTGCTCGGGCGCGGTGGTGCAGAGGACGAACATCGTGCGCGCCGGCGGCTCCTCGAGGGTCTTGAGCAGGGCGTTCGCGGCGGGCGGCGCCATCGCCGTGGCTTCCTCGATGATGAACACGCGAACCTCGGCCTCGTGCGGCGGCAGCCCGAGCCGGGCGATCACCTGGTTGCGCACGTTCTCGATCGGGACGATCTGGCCGGCGCCCTCGCGCACGAGGGTCACGACGTCGGGGTGGATCCCGCCCGCGATCTTCTCGCACGACACGCACTGCCCGCAGCCTTCGCCCGGCGTCGTCTGGCAGTTGAGCGCGCCCGCGAGCGCGAGCGCCGTGTCGAGGAGCGGCGCCCCGCGCGGCCCCGAGAACAGGTACGCGTGCGGCATCCGCGAGCGCTCGAACGCGCGCCGCAGCAGCGCGATCACGCGGTCCTGGCCATGCACGGACGACAGCACGCCGCGACCCTAGCATGTTGGTGTTAGTTTCACGGCCATGTCGCAGTTCCCTCGCGCCCACACGGGCACGGGCCCGCAGTCGCCCGAAGCCCCGACGTTCCAGGCGTTCCGCGAGGTGCCGCGCACCGGCGTCATCTACGTCACGACCGAGGCGACGAAGCGTGGCTACTCCGCCTCGAACGACGACTGGTGCAACCTCGGCCAAGGCATGCCCGAGAGCGAGGCGCTCGCGGGCGCGCCGGCGCGCATCACGGAGCTGCCGATCCTGCCCGGCGATCAGGAGTACGCGCCCGTCGCGGGCCTGTGGGAGCTGCGCGAGGCGATCGCGGGCTACTACAACGAGCTGTTCCGCAAGGGCATGGGCAGCAAGTACGCGGCGGAGAACGTCGCGGTCAGCGGCGGCGGGCGCTCGGCGCTCACGCGCGTGGCGGCCTCGCTCGGCCATATCAACCTCGGCCACTTCCTCCCGGACTACACGGCGTACGAGGAGCTGCTCTCCGTCTTTCGCCTGTTCTCGCCGATCCCGATCCTCCTCGAGGGCGAGCGCGGCTACGCGTTCTCCGCGGCCGATCTCCGCCGCGAGATCATGGGGCGCGGCCTGTCCGCGATCCTCGCGAGCAACCCGAGTAACCCGACCGGCAAGGTGATCGGCGGCGCCGACCTCGCCGGGTGGGTCGGCGTGGCGCGCGAGCTCGACTGCGCGCTCATCTTCGACGAGTTCTACTCGCACTACATCTGGCGGCCGGACCTCGTCGCGCAGGGCGCGGTCGAGACGGCGGCGCGGTACGTCGAGGACGTCGATCGCGATCCCGTCGTCATCCTCGACGGGCTGACGAAGAACTGGCGCTACCCGGGCTGGCGCATCACGTGGACCGTCGGTCCCAAGCGCATCATCGACGGCGTGGTGTCGGCGGGCTCGTTCCTCGACGGCGGCGGCTCGCGGCCGCTGCAGCGCAAGGCGATCGAGCTCCTGCAGCCGGCCATCGCGATGGCGGAGACGAAGGCGATCCACGCCGAGTTCGGCAAGAAGCGCAGCCGGATGCTGCACGGCCTGCGCGACCTCGGGCTGACGGTCGATCTGCCGCCGGAGGGCACGTTCTACGTGTGGGCGTCGGCGCAGCACCTGCCGGCCTCGATCAGCGATGGCATGTCGTTCTTTCGCGCGGCGCTCGAGCGCAACGTGATCACGGTGCCGGGCCAGTTCTTCGACGTCGATCCCGGCAAGCGCCGCGGCGGGCGCATCTCGCGCTTCTCGAAGCACCTGCGGTTCTCGTTCGGGCCCAAGCTGGATCGCCTCGAGACCGCGCTCGCGCGGCTCGGCGAGATGATCAAGACGGCGCAGTAGACATGCCGAAGGCCGTGGTCCCCGACGACGAGCCGGTCGCGCCCGCGGCGGCCCCAACTGCGCCTGTCGCGCCGGCGCCCGTCTCGCGGATCCGGTGGCTGCTCCGCAAGGCATGGTGGCTGCACAGCTTCGTGGCGCTGTCGTTCGGCTTCGGCGTGATGCTGTTCGCGCGCGCCGGCCTCGAGTACGCCGACAAGGTGATGATGGCGCTGTTCGCGTCGTGGCTGGTGATGTTCATCGCGCTGCGGTTCATCGTCGGGCCGGCGAACCGCCGCGACAACGAGACGATCGCGCGCAAGGGCGTCCGTGTGGCGACGAACTACATCATCAAGCAGTTCTACCAGCAGATGTTCTTCTTCCTGACGCCGCTGTACGCGTCGTCGGCGACGTGGTCGCTCGCGTCGTGGAACTGGTGGCTCGCGCCGATCCTGCTCGTGTGCGCGGTCGTCTCGACGATGGACCTCGTGTTCGATCACTTCGTGATGGAGCGGCGCTGGCTCGCGTCCACGATGTACGGCCTCGCGATGTTCGGCGTGCTGAACGTGCTGTTGCCGCTGGTGGTCGGCGTGGACCACCTGACCGGCCTCGTCGTGGCGGCCGCGGCGACGCCGACGTCGGTCGCGTTGCTCTCGTTCTCGGTGCGGCAGGTCATGTCGCCGCAAGGCGCCGTATTGACGATCGCGATCACGGCCGGGCTCCTCGGCGGCGTGTGGTTCGGGCGCGTCTACGTGCCGCCGGCGCCGCTCGCGATGGCCGAGACGGCGGTCGGGCACGGCAGCACGGGGAGCTACGAGTGCCTGCCGGGCAGCAAGCACATGATCCGCGTCTCGCAGCTGGATCATCTGCGCTGCGGCTCGCTGCTGCGCGAGCCGGGCGGCATCAAGGAGGACGTGGAGCACGTGTGGACGCACCGCGGCGTCGAGGTGGCGCGCGTGACGCCGACGCGGATGCACTGCGATGGCGACGGGGTCGTGTACCGGAGCTATTTCCCGACGAAGCAGATGCCCGCGGACCCGACGGGGAAGTGGGCGTGCGTGACGTACACGGTCGGCGGCCAGCTGGTGGGGCTGCGGAAGTTCGACGTGCTGACGTCGGACGGCAAGCTCATCGATCCGGAGGAGGGGAGCGGGGCGGGCTCGGGCTCCGGCTCGGGGAGCGCGGGGTCGGCGGCGGGCTCGGCGGCCGCGGTGCGCCCGGATGCGGGCGTCGCGGATGCCGCGCCCGCGCTGGTCGACGCGGGAGCACCAGGCGACTGACGAGGGCACCCTACGTCGACGTCGACGTCAGCGTAGACGTCAGCGTCCACGGATCCGTATACGTAGAGGTGATCGTGATCGGGAACGCGCTCGTGGCCGTGGTCGATTTGACGTGAGCGCTCTCCGCTGTGCACACGCAACCCGAGCGCGTGGCCCGCGAGAGAGCGCACGCACACGCACGCATGGGTTGCGTGCGCCCGGAGCGGATCGCCGACGTGAAATCGACCACGACCACGCGCGCGTTCCCGATCGCGATCACCTCTACGTCTCCGGATCCGTGGACGCTGACGGATCCGGATTCGGATTCGTGGACGTGGACGTCGGCGTCGGCGTCGGCGTCGGCGTCGGCGTCGGCGTCGGCGTCGGCGTTGACGTTTCCGGCAACGAACGGGCGCACGGCGGCATAGTGATCCGCAGATGGCCCAGACAGTCGACCTCACGGCGCTCCTGGCGCAAGCCGACTGGCTGCGCCGGCTCGCGCGTCGGCTCGTCGGGCCCGCGGCCGCCGACGATGCCGTGCAGGAGACCTTCGTCGCCGCGCTGCGCTCGCCGCCCGCTGCGGAGCGCCCGGCCCGCCCGGGGCTCGCCCGCGTCCGGCGCAACGCGACCCGCATGCAGCACCGCGGCGAGCTCCGGCGCGCGCGCCGCGAGGACGCGGCCATCCGCGGGGAGCTGACGACGGCGGAGGCCCCGGACGGCGCCGTCGCGCGCGCCGAGACGTTTCGCATGCTCGTGGAGCACGTGCTCGCGCTCGCCGAGCCCTATCGCACCACGCTCGTGCGCCACTACTTCGACGGCGACTCGCTCGCCGCTATCGCGCGCCGCGCGGGCGTGCCAGAGGCGACGGTGCGCGGTCGCCACCAGCTCGCGCTCGCGCAGCTCCGCGCCCGGCTCGACGCGCGCGCCGGCGGCAACCGTCACGCCTGGCTCGCCGCGCTCGCGCCCCTCGCGGGCCCGCCGGGCGGCGCCGCCGTCACCGCCACGCTCCTCGGAGGTCTCCTCGTGTCCAAGGTCCTGCTCGGTCTCGCCGTCGTCGTCGCGGGCGCGCTCGTCGCCTGGCGGCTGTCTGGTTCGGCCTCGCCGACGGTCCCCCGTCTAGCGACCCCGCCGCCGGCGGTCGCGGCCACCGGACCGGGCGACCGCGCC
>JANXOM010000378.1 GCA_025353585.1 Deltaproteobacteria bacterium | reverse complement strand
GTCATCGCGATCGGCTCGACCGTCACGATCAAGGCGTCCATGGTCCTCGCGGGTCACGGCGGTGCCGGCGGCCGCGGCGGTCACGGCGGCGCGGGCGGTGGGGGCGGCATCCCCGGTGAAGGCGGCCCGTACGGCGGCAGCAGCGAGCAGGATGACGGCGGCAACGGCGCGGCCGGCGGCGATGGCGGGAACGGCGGCGCGGCCGGTGACGGCGGTGGTGGCGGCGGCGGCCCGTCCGCCGCCGTCGTGTGCATCGGCACCGCGACCATCGCGATCCCGCAGTCAACCATCTCCGGCGGCACGGGCGGCGCGGGCGGCACGTCGACGGGCGCGCCCGGCACCGACGGCGTCTCCACGCGCGCCATCGGCTGCTCGTTCTTCTAGCTCAGGGGTCGAACCGCCAGGACGCTCGGCGCCGGCACCCTGGCGTCCTCGCGGCTCGCCTTCGTCAGGCGCGGCCGGACGTGCTCGAGCTTGCCGAGCCACACGAGCGCGAGGGTTGCCTCGAGGGTGAGCGCGATGGTGACGCCGACCGCGGCGCCCTGGAGCGCGAGCGACGGCCGCCCGACGACCGCCAGGATCGACTGCGCCGGCCCCGCGATCATCTCGACCGCGCGGCCGAGCACGAGCGCGATCAGCACGGGCGCCGCCGCGCGCGCCCCGCCGAACAAGGCGAGCAGCGGCTCGGCAAACCACACGAGCCCGGCCGCCAGCGGCACCGCGATCCACGCGCTCCACCGCATGCCGGTGGTGAGCACGTCGGCGAGCGCCGCCGGCTGCCCGCGCAGCTCCGCCGCGATCGGCGCCATCACCTGATCGAAGCCCTGGCGCAGGTTCGATAGCGCCGACACGAGCTCGGCCGCGATCGCGTAGCTCGCGATCTGCGCGGGCGAGAACGTCACGAGCGCGACGATCACGAGATCGAGCTTCGTCTGCGCGTTCTGCAGCAGATCCGCGAGGCCGAGCGGAACCGCCGCGCCCACGAGCGCGCGCATGGGCCACGCCCGCGGCGTTCGTACGGCGTGGACCAGCGCCGGACCGCCGAGCGCGCGCACGAGCGTCCGGACCGCCACGAGCGCGCCCGCGACGATCGACGCCCCGTAGGCGACGAGCAGCGGCACCGTACCCGCCGCGAGCGCTGTCGTGACGAGCCCGACCGCCAGGAGCGCGAGCGGCTCGACGACATTGCGCGCGACGACGTAGCTCGCGATCTGCGCCGTGCCGTGCGGCGCGCGCAACGCGACGTTGCCGAGCGCGATCAGCGGCAGCGTCACCGCGACCGCCACGCGCGCCACCAGGAGCGCCTCGGCCTCGATCGGTACGAAGCGCGGCAGGACCGCGACGAGCCCCGCGGCGATCAGCGCGGAGAGCACGCCCGCGAGCGCGAGGGCCGCGGCCACGGCGGGCGCGCGATCGTCACGCGGCCCGCGACGCAGCCCGAGGTCGAGGCCGAGCGTCGCGACCTTCGCGCCGAGCTCCACGCTGGTCCAGATGACCAGAAACGAGCCCAGCGCGTCGCCGCCGGCCGTCCGCGCGAACACCGCGAACCCGAGCGGGCGCGCGAGGCTCGTCGCGTTGCCGAGCAGCGCGGTGGCCGCGCCGCGCGCGAGGCTCCGTATCGGGGTGACCGGCATCTCCGCGTCCAGAGCAAGCGCGGGGCCACGCCCGGGCGCCGCGCTTCCACCTCGATACCGCGGCGCGCGCGTGCAATCGCCGGCGTTGCCTGTACGCGACTTCTGCACGTGCCGGCGGTTCGGCGCGTGGATCGCCGCGGCGATCGCGCAGCCGGCCGAGGACGACCGCAAGGCCCTGGGCGGCGGCAAGCTCGCGAGCCCCGACGTGCGGAGCGCGACCGCCGGCGTCCAGGCGGCCTGGCACGTCCGCCCCGCCGTGTCGATCGACCGTCGGTCGCGCTCGGCACCGGGTGGAAGGGCCGAGAGCTGGGCACGGCCAGGTTGGCTCGGCCTGTCGATACGGTTGGCGATCGGGTGACGGCGATCCGGCACCTACCCGAACGGACACGAGCCAGCTCTACAGAATTGCTCGGAGCCCACGTGGCGCGGCCTTTGCTGCTCGGTCCCGGGATGGTTCCAGATCGTCTCTCCTACATGACGAGCCAGCGCTGGCTGCTCGCGGTCGGCATCGCGATCGCCTTCACCGCCAGCGAGGTCGTGGTGGCGGCGGCGGTCGGACTGTCGGGGGTCCGCGTGGCGATCCTGGCGCTCGCGGCCAGCGTCTTTGGCGTCGCGTACCTCGTGACGCCGGCGCCAGGTCGGTGCCGGTACGACACCAGCGATCTGAACCCGGTGTTCGTGATGGTCACGGCGGTGTTCGCCGGCATCGCGCTGACCGGTGGTCTCGAGAGCCCGATGCTCCCGCTCCTGCCGGCGCCGCTGCTGATCGCCTGGACGATGGTCGGGCAGACGCGCGAGGCGACCGTGGTCGGGGCGTTCGTCCCGCTCGCGCTCGTGGCCCTCGCCGTCATGCCGGAGCGCTGGACCGGCGCCGCGCTCGATCGCCGCGGGTTCGCGACGCTCGGCGCGTGGTCGACGATGATGTCGACCGCGATCATCGGGCGCCGGATGCGGCGGCAATTCGAGAACTTCATCAAGGCCCGGGGCTCGCTCGACCGCGTGCGCAATGGCGCGCTGTCGGATGCGGAGAGCCGCCGGCGCGGCGTCGAGTCAATGAGCACGAAGCTCGCCCACGAGCTGAAGAACCCGCTCGCGGCGATCAAGAGCCTCGTGCAGCTCGAGCTCCGCAGCGTGACCGACGAGCGGACGAAGCGCCGGCTCGACGTCGTGTTCGCCGAGTCCGAGCGGATGCAGACGATCCTGCGCGACTACCTGTCCCTCGAGCGGCCGGTAGACGTGGTGCGCCTCGCGCCCGTCGAGCTCGGCGAGCTGGTGGCGGAGGTCGGCGAGCTGCTCGCGGGGCGCGCCGAGGCCGGCGGCGTCGAGCTCGCCGTCCGGAGCGGGCACGGCCGCGTGGTCGCGGACGCGCGGCTCCTGAAGGAGGCGATCGTCAACGTCGCGGCGAACGCGCTGCAGGCCACGCCGCGGGGCGGCACCGTGGACCTCTGGTGCGAGGTCGGGCCGCAGGGCGCGACCATCGCCGTGCGCGACTCGGGCGCGGGCATGACGCCCGAGGTGCTCGAGCGCGTCGGCACGCCGTTCTTCAGCACGCGCGACGCGGGCACCGGGCTCGGCATCGCGATCGCGCGCTCGGCCGTGTCCCAGCACGGCGGCACGCTGGAGCTGGCGAGCACGCCGGGCGTCGGCACGCTCGCGACGATCGCGCTGCCGCGCGACCCCTGTCCCGCGATGAGAGGGATGGTATGAGCAAGATCCTGGTCGTCGACGACGACGCGGGCGTGCGGTTCGCGCTCGGCGAGACGATCAGCGAGCACGGTCACGAGGTCGTGACGGCGGCGTCCGGCGCCCAGGCGCTGCACCACCTCGACGGCGTGGATGTCGTGGTCTCGGACTACTCGATGCCAGAGATGGACGGCAGCGTGCTCCTCGAGAGGATCCTCGCGCTCGACGCGACCTTGCCCGTCATCATGGTCACGGCGCACGGCTCCGAGAAGCTCGCGGTCCGCGCGCTCAAGCAGGGCGCGTACGACTACTTGACGAAGCCGTTCGACAACGAGGAGCTCCTCTACTCGATCGAGCGAGCGGCCGAGACGCGACGCCTGCGGCTCCACGACCACCAGCGGCAACTGGAGGACGAGGTCGGCGTCCGGATCGTCGGGCGGAGCCCCGCGCTGCTGCGGGCGATCGAGACGGCCACCCGCGTGGCGAGCAAGGACGTGACGGTGCTGGTACGCGGCGAGACGGGGACGGGCAAGGAGCTGTTCGCCTCGCTCCTGCATGCGCGCAGCACCCGGGCCGCGCAGCCGCTCGTGGTGTTCAACTCCGCGGCGATCCCGCACGAGCTGGCCGAGGCGCAGCTGTTCGGGCACGCCAGGGGCGCGTTCACGGGCGCCGTCGCGGCCCACGTTGGCTACTTCGCGCGGGCCCACGGTGGCACGCTGTTCCTCGACGAGGTCGCCGAGCTGCGGCTCGACGTGCAGGCCAAGCTCCTGCGCGCGCTACAAGAGGGCGAGATCCAGCCGCTCGGCGGCGGGAAGCTCGAGAAGGTCGATGTCCGCGTCATCGCGGCGACGCACCGCGACCTGCTCGCCGAGGTGCGCGCGGGCCGCTTCCGCGAGGATCTGTACTACCGGCTCAACGTGGTGGAGCTCGTGATCCCGCCGCTGCGGGAGCGCGCGGGGGACATCCCGCTCCTCGCGCGCGAGCTGGCCCGCAAGTACAGCGAGCGCTTCGGCCTCGGCTACGTGACGCAGCTGGCCCCCGAGCTCGTGGCGCACCTCGAGCAGATGGCGTGGCCGGGCAACGTGCGCCAGCTCGAGAACACGATCGCGCGCTGCATCGCGCTGGCGACCACGCAGATCGTCGGGCTCGACGCGCTCGAGCCCGCGACGATGCTGCCCGACGAGCCCGTGCTCACGGCCGTCCCGCGCTCGGGCGGCCCCTCTTTCCGCGAGCAGGTCGAGGGCTTCGAGCGCACGCTGATCCGCAGCGCGATGGCGGTCTCCGGCGGCAACCAGAGCGAGACCGCGCGGCGCCTGCAGATCAACCGCGCGTCGCTCTACGACAAGCTGAAGAAGTACGGCATGTCGCGCGAACCCTGACGGTGTGTGCGTGCGGGCTACGTCTTCCCGAACCAGCCGCGCGCGCGCAGGACGAGGATCTGGCAGCCGACGCCGACGGCGAACAGGCCGCACAGCGCCCAGAACGCCCAGTCGTCGTGCTGGAGCGGCACGCCGCCGACGTTGACGCCGAGCAGGCTGCATACGAAGCCGAGCGGCAAGAACACGGCCGACAGCAGCGCGAGGACGTAGAGCCGCGAGTTCGTGACCTCGGCGAGGCGCGACGCGAGCTCCTCCTGGGTGACGGCGGCGCGGTCGCGGGCGGCGTCCAGCTCCTCGAGCGTCCGCGTCATGCGGTCGAGCGTCTCGGCCGCGCGCGCGCGATGGTCGTCGTCGAGCCACGGGAGCCTCGTCGTGCTCATCTTCGCGAGGGCCTCGCGTTGCGGCGCGAGGAACCGGCGGAGCGCGATGGCGCGGCGACGCAGGCTGGCGAGCGCGCTGCGTAGATCACCGCGCGTGCCGGTCAAGACCTGGTCCTCGCACGCCGCGACGGCGTCGCCGAGGGTGTCGACGCCGGTGACGATGATCTCGACGACGCGCTCGGCCATCGTCGTCACGAAGTCCGCCGCATCGCGCGGGCCATGGCCGCGCTCGAGATCCGCGGCGATGCCGCTCAGCGAATGAGTGGACCGGCGGCGCAGCGTGATCACGCGGCGGGGCTCGACGTACGCCCGCACCGAGACCATGTCCTCGGGATCCGCGCCGGCGTTCAGGTTGATGGCCCGCAGGATCAGGAGCAGGTCATCGCCGCGAGGTTGCGCGCGCGGGCGCGGGTCGACGTCGCGGAGCGCGTCGCGCGTGATGGGATCGAGGTGCGCGGCGCCGTCGAGCCAGCGCTCGGCGTCGGGCGTCGAGTAGTCGAGGTTGACCCAGAGGACGCCGTCCGCGGGCGTCCACGTCGCGATACCGGCCCAGTCGAGCGCGCGCCCGCCGCCGCGCCCGTCGAGCACGAACGCGTGCTGGAGGCCGGAGGGCTCGTGCGCGGCGGTCACGGGGCGGTTGTACTACGGCCGGAGGTCACGGCGCCGAAGAGCTCCGCGCCCGCCAGATCACGGCGCCCGCCGGCCTCGGCGGCGCGGACCAGCGCGACGAGCGCGGCGTTGACCGGCGCCCGCATGCCGAGCCGGTCGGCGAGCGCGACGACCTCGCCCTGGAGGTACGCGATCTCCGTCGGGCGCCCGGCGGCGAGGTCGTCCCACATCGACGAGCGCGCGTGCGGATCGATCGCGAGCATGCGCGCGGCGGCCACGTGGAACGCGCGGTCCGGCAGCTCGAGGACGAGCGGCAGGAAGCGCGGCGGAACGGGCGTCAGCTTCGCGACGGGCTGGCGCGCGCGGGCGAGCACGGCGAGGGCCTCGCGCTGGGCCGCGGCGAGGACGCGCCGATACGCGCGCTGCCCGAGCTCGGCGGCGAGCGGCTGATTCGAGAGCGCGTTGACGGCGTTGTTCAGGTTCAGGAGGAGCTTGCCCCACTGGACCGCGAGCATGTCCCGGCGTACGCGGAGCGGGAGCGCCGCGAGGGCGGCCGCGCCGAGCAGCGGGCCCCCGCCGGGCGCGTCCTCGATCATCAGCGTGCCGGCCGACCCGCGGTGATACGCGCCCCGCGCGCGGCGGACCACGTTCCAGGGGACCATGCCCGCCAGCACGCGACAGCCGGGCAGGGCGGCGCGCAGGACGTCCGCGTTCCGGACACCGTTCTGCAGGCTGACGACGACCGCGCCCGCCGGCAGCACGCGCGCGAGCTGGGCGCCGGCCTCGGCGGTCTGCGCGGACTTCACCGTGACGAGCGTGACGTCGGCGCGCGCGGCGGCGGCGGGCTCGGTGGTCGCGGCGACGATCACCGTACGCGTCGGGCCGTCGAGCTCGGACGTGGTCACGCCGTCCGCGAGCTCGGCCATCACGCGCGCCCGCCCGATCAGCGTGACGTGCGTGGTGGCGTGGGCGGCGAGGCGACCGCCGACCCAGCAGCCGATCGCGCCGGCCCCGAAAACCGCGATGCGAATCGTCACGTCCTCGGCTTCTCGAGCGCGACGGGGTCGAAGCACACGACGCCGGCCGCCACGCGCGCGTAGTAGAGGTGGACGTTCAGCGCCGGCGTCGCGCGGCGGAGGGCCTTCGCGGCGTGGCGAAGGTCATCGAGCTGGCGCGCGAGGATCATCTCCGGCGAGTCCGACGGCCGCTTCGCGCGGTAGTAGCCGCAGCCCTCGTGCGCGAGGAGGACGGCCTCCGTGATGTGGTGCGCGCGGATGAGGAAGGTCGCGGCGCGCGTGTTGACGTCCGCGTCGGCGTACGCGGCGGACATGTGGTTCAGCACGGCCGGGCCCCCGGGTGTCGTGACGGTATCGAGGCGCGCGTGCCCGAGATGAGCGAGGAGCTCCTCGACGCTCTGCGTGAAGCGACCGTCGCTGCAGTAGACGGCGATCGCGTGCGGATGCGCCGCGTCGAACGGGTGCGCGGCAGTGAACGCGGCAGGGGGAGGCGTGGTCACGGGGATTGGATGCAACGGTAGCCAATCCGGTGTTCCGCGGACAGCGCGTCCGTGGTCAAGTGACGGCGATGTGGCGCGTGGTGGTCGCGACGGTGACGGCGGGGTGCGCGGCGAGCGCGGCGCCCCCGCCGCCGGCTCCCGTGGCGGTGACAGCGCCCGATGCGATCGTGGAGCGGGAAGATGATCTCGTCGACGTGACGGCGGTGATCCCCGACGCCGTCCTCGACATCCGCTACGCGACGGACAACAACTTCACCCACACCGTCCTGTACGCCGTCGCGCGCTGCAAGCTGCGCCGCGGCGTCGCCACGCGCCTCGCCACCGCCGCCACCGCGCTGCGGGCGGCCGGGCGCCGGTTGCTCCTCTGGGACTGCTACCGGCCGCGCGCGATCCAGGCGGTCCTGTGGAAGCGGGTCCCCGACGCGAGGTACGTGGCGCCACCGAGCGTCGGCAGCAAGCACAACCACGGCGCCGCCGTCGACTGCGCGCTGGTCGCCGCCGACGGGACGGCCGTCGCCTTGCCGACGGCGTTCGACGAGTTCAGCGCTGCCGCGCACCGGGACCACGCGCTCCGCGGCGAGGCGGGCGCGGAGGCGAAGCGACTCGAGGCGGCGATGCAGGCGGCGGGGTTCGTGGGCCTCGCCACCGAGTGGTGGCACTTCGACGCGCCCGATGCGACGAAATACCCCATCTCCGACGACCCGCTGTAATCGCCGGTTCGGGCATCGACTAGCATCGAAGATCCCGTGTCGCCCCTCGACTCCACGATCCCGCACTTTCCGATCAACACGTTTGGCCCCGCGATGAAGGGCCTCGTGATCGGCGGCATCGGGATCCTCCACGTCTTCCTCGCGCAGTTCGCGATCGGCGGCGGGCTCCTGCTCGCTTACTTCGAGCGGACGGCGCAGCGCGGCGGCGCGGGCGCGGCGGACGCGCGGCGCTTCGTGGACGGCTTCTTCCAGGTCCTCGTGCTCGTGAGCTTCGTCCTCGGCGCGCTGACCGGCGTGGCGATGTGGTTCACGACGATCGAGGTCGGCACGCGCACGATCGGCCTCATGGTCGATCGCTTCCACTGGTTGTGGGCGACGGAGTGGGTGTGCTTCTCCGTCGAGGTCTGCGCCGGGTACGCGTACGTGCGCGTCGGGCGGCGGCTCGACGATCGCGCGCGCATGCGGCTCTTGCTCCTGTACGCGGCGGCGGCGTGGCTGAGCCTGTTCTTCATCAACGGGATCCTGTCGTGGCAGCTGACGCCCGGCGACAACCCGCTCGGCGGCGTGTGGCAGGGCTTCTTCAACGCGAGCTTCTGGCCCTCGCTGTTCTTTCGCACGATCGTGGCGATGGCGCTCGGCTCGCTCGCGGCGTGCGTGGTCATCAACACGCTCGACCTGCCGCGCGAGCGCAAGGCCGCGCTCGTCCGGCGCGCGGCGCACCTCGCGGCGCCGATGGTCCTGATGCCAGTGCTCGCGGTGTGGTTCGTGGCCGTGATGCCGGCCGACAGCCGCTCGTGGATCACGGGCGGCAGCATCGCGATGACGATGTTCGTGGGCATCGCGGCCGGCGCGTCCGTGCTGATCGGCGCGTACGCGGTCGTGGGGATCCTGGTCAAGCGGCTCTACGTCAACGGCGCGACGGCGACGCTCTTGCTCGCGCTCGCGTTCGGCGCGACGGGGGCGGGCGAGTTCGTCCGCGAGGGCGCGCGCAAGCCGTACACGGTGCGCGGCGTCCTGTACTCGACCTCGCTCACGCCGGAGGAGGTCGCCACCCTGCGCGTGACGGGCGCGGTCGCCGACGATCCGTATCCGCTGCGCGATGCGGCGCGCTATCCGACCCCGCAGCTGGTCCGCGGCGCGCGCGTGTTCCGGGCGCTGTGCGATGCGTGCCACACGATGGCGGGCGCGAACCCGCTCGTCGAGTTGACGCACACGTGGACCGACGACCAGCTGCGGATGAACGTCGCGAAGCTGCAGCGCACGAAGGGCTTCATGCCGCCGTTCGCGGGCAACGCCGAGGACGTCGAGGCGCTCGCGCAGCTCGTGCGCTGGGAAGACGCGGGCGCGCCGGCGACGTGGTCGGTGCAGGCGGATCCGGCGATGCACGCGCAGATCACGCGGTGGCTCGACGAGGTGGGGACGCTGCCCTCGTCGTCGGCGCGGAGGGCGCGATGAGCGTCGTGCTGGTGGCGTACCTCGCCACGCTCGCGCTGCACGCGGCGTTCGTCGGGTACGTGGTGGCGGGGACGGCGTACGTGCTCGTGCAGGCCGTCCGGCGGGCGGACGACCCGCTGGCGGCGACGGTGCTCTCGCGGCTGCCGTTCATGCTCGGTTGCGGCATCACGGCGGGTGTGGCGCCGCTGCTGTTCCTGCAGCTCTTGTATCAGCGACGGTTCTACACGGCGAACTTGCTCATGGGGCCGCGCTGGATCCTGATCGTGCCGGCGTTGATCGTCGGGTTCTACGGGCTCTACCTCGCGAAGCACACGGCGCGGCGGCGCGGGCTGGTGCTCGGGGCGGCGCTGCTCTGCTTCGCGTTCGTGGCGTACGCGTGGAGCGAGCAGCACGCGCTGATGCAGGCGGATGGCGCATGGGAGGCCATGTACGCGGCGGGGCAGCGGGTCTACGTGGCGGCGGAGATCCCGCTGCGGTTCGCGCTGTTCGCGGGCGGCATGGCGGCGCTCTTCGCGGCGATCGCCGCGTGGTCGACGCCGCTGCGTCGCCGGCTCGCCGTCATCGCGCTCGCGGGGCGCGCCGTCTCGGTGGCGGCCGCGGTCGCGCTCGGGTTCGCGCCGGCGGGGTCCGCGTTTGGCCTGGGCGCCGCGGTGGCCGTGGACGTGCTCGGCTGGCTGCTCGTGCTGCGCCGGCCCGACGATGCGCGCGGGCTGTGGCTCGCGACGGGCGGCGGCGTGGCGACGCTCGTGGCGGCGGTCATCGTGCGCGAGCTACCGCGCATGGCGCTCGTCGAGCCCGAGGGCCCGCTGTCGGCGGGCGCGGGCGGCGCGGTCGTGTTCGTCGTGGCCGTCGCGATCGGCGTGGCCGCGGTCGGCTGGGTCATCCGCACCGTGCGTGGCGCGGCGCCCGAGGAGCCGGCGTAGGCCCGCGCTGAGGTCCGTGGGACCACGCCGGCCGCGGCGAGCGGGGCGTTAGCCGCTGCCGCGGACCGCTCGCCCCTACCGCCTCCGCGGCGGGACCCGGCCCGCGCGGCCGCGCCCGCTAGCCCAGCGCGACGGCGGTGCCGTGGAGCACCGCTGCGATCCGTACCGCGTCTTGCACGGCGTCCTTCGTGCCGCCGCGGTCGCGCACGGCCTTCTCGTGGGAGCGCATGCACATCTCGCAGCCCGTGATCGCGCTCGCCGCGAGGCACGCGAGCTCGAAGTCGATCTGCTCGATCCCCGGCTTGCCGATCACCTGCATGCGCAGCTTCGCCGGCATCTGGCCGTACTCGGCCGCCTCGCCCATCGTGTGCACGAACCGGTAGTAGATATTGTTCATGCCCATGATCGCGGCCGCCGCGCGGCCCGCCGCGATGCCCTCCGCAGACAGGTGCGCGGCCGCGTCGGCCTCGATCGCCGCGACGAGCTCGGCGTTGCGCGCGGTGTGCGCGGCGGCCACGGCCACCGTCCAGGCCTGCGCCGCAGTCAGCGCGGTCGAGCCCGCGATGACGCCCAGGTTGATGCGCAGATCGCGCGCGTGGTCCGGCACGCGGGCCTTGAGCGTCTCGAGGCCGGCCATGGCTAGGCCGCTCCCAGCGTCTGCTGCCCCTTGTTCCAGTTGCACGGGCACAGCTCGTCCGTCTGCAACGCGTCGAGTACGCGCAAGGTCTCGCTCGGGTTGCGGCCGACCGACAGCGGGTTGACCGACGCGAACTGGATCACGCCCTGCGGGTCCACGACGAACGTCGCGCGCAACGCGACGCCCTCCGTCTTGTCGAGGATCCCCAGCGCCGTCGACAGCTCGCGCTTGAGGTCCGCGACCATCGGGAACGGCAGATCCTTGAGGTCCGGGTGGGTGCCACGCCACGCCAGGTGAACGTACTCGCTGTCCGTGCTGACGCCGAGCAGCTGGGTGTCGCGGTCCGCGAAGTCGCTGGTCAGCTTGCCGAAGGCCGCGATCTCCGTCGGGCAGACGAACGTGAAGTCCTTCGGCCAGAAGAAGTAGACCTTCCACTTGCCGTCGTACGAGGCGTCCGTGATGTCGGTGAACTGCTTGCCGGGCTCTTGGCCGATGACGGCCTTCGCCTGGAACGTGGGGAACTTGTCTCCGATGGTAAGCATCTCGATCTCCTTTGGTTGCCGTCACCATGGGCGCGACCCGGTGATAGGAACAGGTCGGCTACGCTGATAGGTGTGATAGGTTATTTGTATGGATGAGCGTCCGACCCTGCGCCAGCTCGAGGGCCTCGTCGCGATCGCGGAGCACGGTAGCTTCCGGCGAGCGGCCACCGCGCTCGGCATCTCCCAGCCCGCGCTGTCGGCGCAGATCCAGCAGGTCGAGGCGGTGCTCTCGGTCCAGGTGTTCGAGCGCGACCGCCGGGCCGTGCTCGTCACGCCCGCGGGCGAAGAGGTCATCGGTCGCGCGCGCCTCGCGCTCGCCGCGATCGACGAGGTCGCGGCCGCCGCGCGCCGCCGCGCCGAGCCGCTCGTCGGGCCGCTGCGCCTCGGCGTCATCCCGACCATCGCCCCGTACTGGCTCCCGGCGCTCCTCCCCGCCGTGCGCGCGAAGTTCCCGCGCCTCGAGTTGATCCTGCGCGAGGACCAGACCGCGCGCCTCCTCGGGCAGCTCGCGGCGGGCCAGCTCGACGTCGCGCTGCTGGCGATCCCCGTCCCCGGCGACTACACGACGGCGGCGATCGCGCGGGAGACGTTCGTCCTCGCCGCGCTGCGCAGCTCGGCACTCATGAAGAAGCGCGGCCGGTTGACGGAGTCCGACCTCGACGGCGAGCGCGTCCTGCTCCTCGAGGATGGCCATTGCCTGCGCGACCAGGCCCTCGCGGTGTGCGAGCGCGGCGGCGCGGTCGAATCGATGGAGGTCCGCGCCACCAGCCTCCCCACGCTCGAGCAGATGGTGGCCGGCGGCCTCGGCGTCACGCTGCTGCCCGAGGCGGCGGCGGCGGCGCTCGTCCCGACGCGCGGGCCGGTCGCCACGGCGCCGTTCGCCGCGCCGGCCCCCGGCCGCACGCTCGGCCTCGCCTGGCGGACCTCGTCGGCGCGCCTCCGCGAGTTCCGCCTCCTCGGCGACGTCATGCGCGACGCGGGCGAGCACTTCCTCGGCCGCCTCCGGAAGAAGAGGTGACCGCGGTTACCTCTCGAGGTGCACGGTCATCCGTAGCCCCAGCGGCAGCTCGGTCGGCGTGTCGAACGTGGCGACCACCTCGAGCACGCGGGTGTCGATGCGAGCGCGCGGGTCGTCGTCGCGAACGGTCTTGCGGCCGAGCTCGCGCGTGAGCCGCGTGACGTGGAGCGGGAACTTGCGATCGCCGTAGGCGTCGGCGGTCGCGTACGCGATCGCGCCGGTGGTGATGCGCGCGATGTCGGCCTCGTCGACCTCGGCGCGGATCTCGAGCGCCGCCAGATCCGCCATGCGGAGCACCGGCACGGGCGTCAACGACGCGACGAGGGTGCCGGGCTCGACGAGTCGGCGCAGCACGACGCCCGCCGCGGGGGCGCGGAGCAACGTCTGGTCGAGCGCGACCTCGGCCGCCGCGCGATCGGCCCGGGCCGCGTCGAGCGCGGCCGCGGCCTCGTCGATCGACTCGCGGCGGGTCCCGGCGACGAGCGCGGCGTACCGGGCGCGGGCCGCATCGGCGGACGCCGTCGCCACGCGCGCGGCCGTCGTATCGGCGTCGACGGCGGACGTGGGGACCGCGCCGAGCTCGCCGAGCCGCGCGCTCCGCGCCTGCTCGATCGACTTGTTCGCGGCCGCCGCGACGGCCGCGGCCACGTCGGCCTTCGCCGCGTCGAGCTCCTCGCGCCGTGGGCCGCGCCGGGCGAGCGCGAGCCGGGCCGTCGCCGCCGCCTCCGCGGCCTTCGCCGCGTCGAGGCGCGCGCGGGGGAGGCGGTCGTCGAGGCGCGCGACGACCTGGCCGGCCGTGACGTGGTCGCCCTCGTCGACATCGAGGGCGGCGATGCGGCCCGGCGTCTCGAACGCGAGGAGCACGGGGTCGCGGATCGGCTCGACGCGTCCGGGGGCCACGAGCGGGTCCGCGCGCGGCACCTCGACGGCGCCTGGCGTGGCGGCCTGCGATGGCGCGGGGTGCCCGACGTACCAGGTGGCGGCGACGACAAGAGGAACGATGGCGTAGAGCGAGGCGCGCAGCTTGGTCACGGGTTGTCTCCTTGGATGAGGCCGTCCTCGACGCGGACGACGCGGTCGGCGAAGCGCTCGAGGCGCGGATCGTGGGTGACGACGACCACCGCGCGGCCAGCGACGGACGCCAGCTCGCGGAGCAGCTCCATCACGGACAGCGCGGTCTTCGTGTCGAGCGCTGCCGTCGGCTCGTCGCCGATGAGGATCGGCGGGTCGCCGCCGAGCGCGCGGGCGATGGCGACGCGCTGCTTTTGCCCACCGGATAGATCCGCGGGCAGGTGGTGGGCGCGTGGGCCGAGGCCGACGAGCTCGAGGAGGCGCCGCGCCTCACCGTCGGGGGAATCGTCGGTCCGCTGCGCACGGGGGCCCCCGCCGGACGCCGAGAGCCCCGCGCGGCCGGGGCGGCGCCCGCCCTTCATGCGGATGGCGATCGCCACGTTCTCGAGCGCCGTCAGCGCCGGGAACAGGTTGAAGCCCTGGAACACGAAGCCGAAGTGCTTCGCGCGCAGCGCGGGCAGGTCCCGCTCGCCGAGCCCCGCCACGTCGCGGCCCTCGAGGAAGATCTGCCCGGCGGTCGGTCGCAGGAGCAGACCGAGGATCGAGATCAGGGTGGTCTTCCCGGACCCCGACGGCCCCTCGATGAGCGTCACTTCGCCCGCGCGGATGTCGAGCGTCGCGTTCGCGAGCGCGGCCACCGCGTGCTCGCCGCTGCCGTACGTCTTGCCGACGCCGACGAGCCGGGCGAGCGAGGCTCGCTCGCGGGTGGGCGCCACGGCCGCGGGCGCGATTTCGGAGACTGCGAGTGCATGCATGGTCATCTGCTCCGCCTTTACCCCTTGAAGACCGATGCCGGGTCGAGCCGCAGCACCTTGACGATCGAGAGCAGCGACGCGAACGCGCACATGAGCGCGGTGATGATCGCGGTGGCCACGTAGAGCTGCGGGAACAGCGCGACGGACAGGTTCGCCGCCGCCATCGCGCTCTTCATGGCGACGGCCAGGCCGCTGCCGAGGACGAACCCCAGCACGGCCGAGATCATCGCCTGCGATAGGATCACGCGGACCACGGCGCTGTTCTTGGCGCCCATCGCCTTCAGCGTCCCGTACTCGCGGAGATACTGCAGCGTGCCGCTGTAGAGGATCTGCCCGACGACGACGAACCCCACGATGATGCCGAGGACGGCCGTCGTGAAGAAGCCCGCGCCCACGCCCGTGCGGCTCGACCAGTACGTCCGCGTGCGCTGCGACATCTCGTGGTTCGTGAACGCGGCCATGTTCGGCAGCGCCTCGATGCGCGCCTTCACGGCGTCGATGTCCTCGCCGGGCGCGACGCGGACGAGCACGTAGGTCACGGCCTCCGTCCCGAGCTGGGGCATGAAGCTGCGCGCCGTCCGCAGATCCGCGAACACGATCGGCGAGGTCGTGAACGAGCGGATACCGCTCGTCATCGCGACGACCTCCGCGCGCACGCCCGCGACCTCGGTCTGCGTCCCGACGTGGTCGATCCCGAGCTTGCCGTAGTCACTGCGGTCGCACGCGATGGCCCCCGGCTCGGCGAGCCGCGCGGCGTCCCCGCCGACGATGTTCCACGGCGCGAGCAGCGGAGCCTCCCCGGGGCGCGTCTCCACGCCGACCATCTGCACGCCGAGGTCGCCGCCGGACGGGAGCTTCATCTGCGCGAAGTTGATCAACACGCGGTCGGCCCGGGCCACGCCGCGGACAGACTCGACCTTGTAGAGCGCGCGCTCGTCGACAGGGCTCGCGAACTCGAAGGAATCGTTGCCGCGCCTGGTGACCCAGAGGTCGGCGCTGCTGGCGTCGATCACCGCTGACGCGGTGTCCATGAAGCCGAAGTAGAGCCCGACCTGGACGAGGACGAGCATGACCGAGACCGAGACGCCGGCGATCGCGACCGCGAATCGCAGCCGGTCGTGTAGCAGGAGCTTCCGCGCGAGCGTCCACATGCTCGCTCCCTACAGCACCTCGCGTGCCGCCGCCGGTCCGCGCGATTTCGGGACCTTGCGCGGCGGGGGCCTGTAACGCCGCGTTACCGGGTAACGCTCGAGCTTCCGGACTGCCGCCAAGCCGCCAAGAGCGCCGCGCCAGAGCCAAGATCAAAACTTTGACGGGCGAAGCCGCTCGACCTCCGATTGGCCTGGCTTGGCGTCCTTGGCGGCTTGGCGGTTAGTCCGGGCGCACCCGCATCAACTCCGCGCGGGCAGGACGATCGTGAACGTCGAGCCCTGGCCGAGCGCGGACTGTACGCGCAGCTCGCCGCCGTGGGCCGCGACCACCTTGTGGCAGATGGCGAGGCCGAGGCCGGTGCCATCGGCGCGCGTCGTGAAGAATGGATCGAAGATGCGCGCCAGGTCGCGGGCGTCGATCCCGCGACCGCGATCGACCACGTCGATGTGCACGTCGCCGGTCTGCGCGCGCGCCGCGCGCAGCGTGACCTCGGCGCCCGCGGGCGAGGCCTCGGCCGCGTTGTCGACGAGGTTCGTCAACACCTGCCGCAGGCGCTGCGTGTCGCCGCAGACCTCGGGCAACGCGTCGCCCGCGGCCGGCTCGCAGCGGAGGCCGACCCCGCGATCGGACCACACCGGGGAGAGCCCGCGCGCGGCCTCGGCGAGAAGCGCATGCACGTCGAGCGCCTCTCGCGCGAGCCGCACCGGCTTCGCGAAGTCGAGGATCTCGGCGACGGAGCGGTCGAGCCGGCGTAGCTCCTCGAGCGCGATGTCGAGGTGCTCGGCGTCGTCGGGCGCGAGCGCGAGCTTGCGGCGGAGGATCTGCACGTTCAACGAGATGCTGGTCAGCGGCGTGCGGATGTCATGCGCGATCGCCGCTGCGAACTGCCCGAGCGCGGCGAGCTGGCGCGCCTCCTCGAGCGCCGTGATGGCCGCGGCGCGCTCCACGGCCAGCGCCACGTGGGCTGCGAGATCGCGGGCGACGACGAACGTGTCGCGATCGATCGTGCCGCCGTCGATGTAGAACGCGCCGACCACCGCGCGCTCGGCGCCGAACGCCGGCACCACCAGGCAAGCCGGCAGCGTCGGGTCGTCGTCGCGGCGGTGCGGCGTGTCGCCGAGCCGCGCGGCGAGGCCTGCGGGCAAGCTCGCCGCCGCGTGCCACACCGCCATCGCGCCGTCGCCGATCGCCGCGATGCGGAGCACGGCCTCGGCGAGCGCGGCGTCGGCGCCCGCGGGGAGCGGCTCGTGACGCATGCCGAGCCGGCGGGCGCGCCGCTCGTCGAGACCGGCGAGCACGCGCCGCTCCACGCGCGGATACAGCGCCTGGCCGATGCGCGCGACGGCGAGCGGCACGAGCGTCGCGCCGACGAGGAGCGCGCCCTGCAGCGTCCCCGGCGCGGTCCAGCTCAGCACCGCGTTGACGGTCGTGGCCCCGCTCGCGATGACGACGAACGCGAGCATTGCCATCGTGACGGCCTCGGCCGCGACCGACCGCAGCGAGAACAGGTCGCTGCGCAAGACCGTGGTGCCGATGACGACGAAGCTCACCGTCGACGCGATCAAGGTCTCCCCCCACACCGCGGCTTCGAACACCCCGAGCGCGGGCGCCACGCAGTACGCGGAGAAGCCCGTCGCCCAGCGGAACAGCAGCGCCGCGATCACGATGCGCGCGTCGCGGTCCGGGGTGCGCACCCACGCGCGGACGCCGAGCAGGAAGATGAGCGCCGTCGACGGCGCGAAGTACGCGAGCTCGGAGACGGCGTGGCCACACATGTGGTCGATGTCGACGAGCAGCACGAGCCCCACGCCGAAGGCCGACCAGGCCCACAGCGCGAGCCGCCAGCTCCTGCGCATCCCGGGGCGCCGCGGGAAGCTGGCGAGCAGCTCCACCGAGAGCAGCGCGAGCACGACCGTGCCGATCGAGCAGGCGAGCGTGACGCTCGGGCCGATGATCGAGCCGCCCGCGAGCACGTTGAGCCCGCGCCACGCCGTCATGAGCGCGTCGGTCAGCGCGAGCGCGCCGAACACGACGTTGTCGCGCCGGTTCGGGGCCGCGCGCCAGACGAGGGTGGCGTACGCGGCGCCGATCGCGGCGATGACGAGCGCGAGGAGGCCGCCGCTCACGTCGGGCCGGGCTCCCGTGGGTCGCTGTCGCGCCGCAGCCCGTACTCCTCGATCTTGCGGTCGAGCGTCGGGCGGCTGATGTCCAGGATCGCGCACGCCCGACGCTTGTTCCACTCGGTGTGCACGAGCACGCGCGCCACGTGCTTGCGCTCGAGCTCGCGCAGCGTGGACAGCGCGCCCTCCGCATCCGCATCGGCGGCCGGGCGCGAGGTCGCGCCGAGCGGCAGCAGCGTCTCGTCGAGGACATCCGTCTTCGCGAGGACCACCGCGCGCGTCAGCGTGTTCTCGAGCTCGCGGACATTGCCGGGCCAGCTGTACGCGGCGAGACGAGCGAGCGCGGTCGGCGTGACGTAGCGGATCGCCTTGCCCAGATCGCGGCTCACCTTCGCGAGCAAGCCCTCCACGAGGATTGGCACGTCGCCGGGGCGCTCGCGCAGCGCGGGCAGGGCGATCTCGACCACGCGCAGCCGGTAGTAGAGATCCTCGCGAAACGCGCCGCGCGCGACGGACGCCGCGAGGTCGCGATGCGTCGCCGCGATGACCCGCGCCTCGAGCGCGATCGGCCGCGCATCACCGACGCGCTCGAACGTGCGCTCCTGCAGCACGCGGAGGAGCGTCGCCTGCAGCTCCACGGGGATCTCGGCGATCTCGTCGAGAAAGAGCGTGCCGCGGCCCGCGAGCTCGAAGCGGCCAGGGCGATCGCCGATCGCGCCCGTGAACGCGCCCTTGACGTGACCGAAGAGCTCGCTCTCGAGAACACCGGGCGCGAGCGCGGTGCAGTTGACGGCCACGAACGGCTGCTCGCGGTCGGCCGACGCCTGGTGGATCGCGCGCGCGACGAGCTCCTTGCCGGTGCCCGACTCCCCGGTGACGAGCACGGGCGCGCGCGTGGTGGAGACGGCGCCGATCTGCTTCCACACGTCGCGGATCGCGGCGCTCTTGCCGAGGATGTCGCCGCGCGCGTGGTCCTCGCCGGGCAGCGCGACGAGGGCAGCGTGGGCATCCCGGCTCGCGAGCGCGCGCCGCACGACCTCGCGCAGGCGATCGATATCGACCGGCTTGACGAGGTACTCGTACGCGCCGAGCTGGATCGCCTTGACCGTCGACTGCATGTCGTCGCGGGCGGTCACGACCACGACCGTGGGCGGCCGGACGCGCGAGCCGAGCGCGGAGAGGACGTCGAAGCCGCTGCCGCCCGGCAGGCCCAGGTCGAGCAGCACGAGCTCGGGCGAGCGATCGAGCGCCGTGATCGCGCCGGGCGCGTCCTGCGCCGTGGCGACGTCGAAGCCCTCGCCGACCAGGAACTTCTCCAGGGTCCGGCGGATCGACCTGTCGTCGTCCACGATCAGAATGCGAGGCACGCCGGCGGTGATATACACGAGGAGTGCCAGCGTAACGTGTTGAGACTACGAGGCGGCGCGGCGTTCTCGCGGTAACGGATCGATACTGTTTGACAGTGACATATGACAGTGTTACATCTTCGACGTGGACGACAGCTGGACCCTGACCGAGCTCGTGGGCGAGGTGGCCGCGCGGATCGCGCGCCTGCCGGAGCCCCGGAACGGCCAGGTCCGCGCGCTGCCGGACGAGCGGACCGTCCGCTACTACGGGACGATCGGGCTGCTCGATCGGCCCGGCGCGACGCGCGGGCGGACAGCGCTCTACGGGCCGCGGCACCTCGCGCAGGTCGTGGCGATCAAGCGGTTACAGGTCGCCGGGCGCAGCCTCGCGGCGATCACGGCCATGTGGCCGACGATGGACGACGTGACGCTGCAGCGGATGAGCGGCGTGGATCTCCCGCGCGCGGCGCGCAAGCCGGCGGCGACTCGCGACGCGTTCTGGCGCGGGGCCCCCGCCACGCCCGGGCCGGACGTAGCGCCGCCGTCGCCGTCGCCGTCGCCGTCGCCGTCGCCGGGCGCGGAGCTGCGCATCGAGCTCGCGCCCAACGTGCACATCACCATCGCGATGCCGGAGGACGGCGTCGCAATCTCACCCGCCGACATCCGCGCGATCCGCGCGGCTGCGGCTTCGCTCGTGACCGAGCTGGCCCAGCGCCGGCTCACCAAGGGAGAGGGACCATGACCGCACGGCCGATGGCGTTGATGACCGATGACGAGGTAGCGGCCTTTGGCCGGCGCGGGGACGCCGGGTTCGGGGCGCTCACGTGCTCGCGCGGCGCGTTGCCGCTGGTCGCGATGGACGTGGACGCACGCGTCGCGGGTGTGATGGCGTCCATCGACCTGGCGCAGACGTTCGTCAACACCACCAGCGCGCCGATCGAGGCCACGTACATCTTCCCGTTGCCCGATCGCGCGGCCGTGCACCGCTTTCGCATGGAGGTCGCGGGCCGCGTGGTCGAGGGCATCGTCGACGAACGCGGCGCCGCGCGCGCGACGTACGACCAGGCGATCGCGTCCGGCCACCGCGCCGCGATCACCGAGGAGGAGCGCCCGGGCGTGTTCACGCTGCGCGTCGGCAACCTCATGCCAGGCGACGCCGCCACCGTGCGGATCTCGCTCGTCGGGCCGCTCCCCGTGGACGACGGCGAGGTCACGTTCCAGTTCCCGCTCGTCGTCGCGCCGCGCTACATCGCGGGCGCCGAGCTCGGCGGCGATCAGGCCGGCCTCGGCGTCGCGGCCGACACGAACCTCGTCCCGGATGCCTCGCGCATCGCGCCGCCCGTGCTCATCGCGGGCATCCCGAACCCGGTGCGGCTCTCGATCCGCGTCGCGCTCGCTGACCACGCGCTTCACGACATCGCGTCGAGCCTGCACGCGATCGCGACCTCGCATCGCGACGCGAAGGTGATCGAGATCCACCCGGGCGAGCGGCTCGACCGCGACTTCATCCTGCGCTGGCATGTCGCGCCGGGCGCCGGGCACGCGCTGGAGAGCACGTTCACCTGCGCCGACGACGCGGACGGCAGCGGCGGTACGTTCATGCTGACGCTCGTGCCGGCGAGCACCGCGTCGCTCGCCGCGAAGCCGCGAGACGTGGTGTTCGTCATCGATCGCTCCGGCAGCATGGCCGGCTGGAAGATGGTGGCCGCGCGCCGCGCCGTCGCGCGCATGATCGATACGCTGACCTCGCGCGACCGCTTCGCCGCGATCGCGTTCGACGATCGATTCGAGGTGCTGCCGGCGCTCGGCCTCTCCGCCGCGACCGACCGAAATCGCTTCCTCGCCGTCGAGGCCCTCGCGAAGGTCGGGGCCCGGGGCGGGACCGAGATGGTCGATCCGCTGCGCCACGCCACGGATCTCCTCGGCGCGCCGTACGACGCGCGCGAGCGGGTGATCGTGCTCGTCACCGATGGCCAGATCGGCAACGAGGACGACGTCCTGCGCCAGCTCTCGCCACACCTCCGCGGCACGCGCGTCTTCACGCTCGGTATCGACCAGGCGGTCAACGCCGCCTTTTTGCGGCGGCTCGCCGGCGTCGGCGGCGGGCTGTGCGAGGTCGTCGAGAGCGAGGCGCGGCTCGACGCGGTGATGCACAAGATCCACCGCCGGATCGGCACGCCGATCCTCACGGATCTGATGCTCCGGCCGAGCGGGCTCGCGGTCGACTACTCGACGTGCGCGCCGAGCGCGCTGCCGGACGTGTACGCGGGCGCGCCCGTCGTCATCCTCGGACGCTATCGCGGCCGGGCGGCGGCGGACCACGCGATGGTCGTGAGCGGCTCGCAGCAAGGCGAGGCGTTCGAAGAGCGAATTGTCCGTGAGGCGGACAGCTCCCGCGCGGAAGGATGGCTCGGCGCGTCGTGGGCGCGGGCGCGCATTCGCGATCTCGAGGATCGCTACGCGGCCGGACAGACGCAGCAGGAGGAGCCGATCATCGCGGTGTCCAAGCAGTTCTGCGTGCTGTCGCGGTTCACGGCGTTCGTCGCCGTCGATCGCAGCGAGGTGGTGAACGCGGGCGGCCGTGTCGATCAGCTCGTGCAGCCGGTGGAGGCGCCCGCGGGCTGGGCGCTCGGGCGGGAGGCACCGGGCATGCGTCGGTCGCCCGGGGTGGCGGAGGAGAAGGCGAAGTCGTCGGCGGTGCGCTCGATCATGCCGCCGTCGCCCGCCGCACCCGTGGCCGTCGGCGGCGCGCCCCGACCGGCCACGAGCGCGGCCGCGCCGGCGCCCGCGACGCTCCCACCTGGGCTGGCAAGGAAGCTGATGCAGAACGGACCGCTGTCGCTCGGCGCGTCGCCGGCGGACGCTCGCGCGCCCGTGCCGCCGGCGCCGGCGTCATTGTCGGAGGCGTTCCTCGCGCGCCTCGTCGAGCTCGCGACGACGCTCGCCGCACTGGGGCGGGGGGCGCCTGATCCGACGGCGCTCCGCTCGATCCGGATGCGGATCGTCGAGTGGGTGGAGGACGTGCGCTCGGTCGGCGGCCAGGATGCGATCGCCACCGCCGTGGAGGCGCTCGTCGCGCCGATCACGGCGGCCATCGCGAGCGGGCAGGCCGCGGCGGTGCTCGCCGTCGCGGACGCGCTCGCGAAGCTGGGGGCGGGCGCGGCGCCGCCGCCGACCACGGCGCCGCCGACCGGGCGAGTGGCATTCTGGAAGTAGGGCTGGTACGACCTCGCCGTGCGCAGCGCGTGGCTCGTCGGGGTGGTCGCGGCTTGCTCGTCGGCGCAGCCGCCCGTCGAGGTGCGGCCCGCGCCGGGGCGCGCCGCCGTTGCGGCGGACGCGGCGACCGTCGCGAGCGCCGATGCCGTCGCGCCGGTCGCGGCGGTCCCGATCGACGCGGGCCGCACGGTCGCCATCGTCGACGCGCCGATGGCGTGGAGCGACGAGCGCGCGCGCCTGACGCTCGACTATCGTCGGGCGCACAGCGACCCCGCGGCGACGGACCTGACGATCGCGCCGCGCGTGATCGTCCTGCATTACACGGCGGGTGGCTCGGCGAAGGGCACGCGCGCGTACTTCGACAACGTCCGCGTCGAGGCCGAGCGCAAGGAGATCGCGCGCGCGGGCGCGGTGAACGTGTCGTCGCACTTCGTCGTCGATCGCGACGGCACGATCTACCAGCTCCAGCCCGAGACGCGGTTCGCCCGCCACTGCATCGGCCTCAACCACATCGCGATCGGCATCGAGAACGTCGGGGACGAGGACCGCTACCCGCTGACCGACGCGCAGGTCGCCGCCGACGCCGCGCTCGTCCGCGATCTCGCGACGCGCTTCCCGATCACGCACCTCCTCGGCCACTACGAGGTGATGAGCTTCCGCGCCGACCCGTACTACCGGGAGCGCGATCCCGCCTACCAGAACGACAAACCCGACCCGGGCAAGCGCTTCATGGCCCGGGTCCGCGAGCGCGTCGCGGATCTCCACCTCGCCGGGCTCTGAGTTACTTGCCCTTGCGCTTCAGCGTGCCGTGCACCGTCTCGGCGTTCTGCTTCGGCGTGATCTTCTCGGTGTAGGACTCGAAGCCGGCCTTCGTCATCACGACGGTCGCGGGCTCGAAGCCGGGTAGCTTCACGTTCGATGGCGTCACGCCGCTCGCCTTGCCGTTGATGGTGATCGCCGCGCCCGCGGGCGTCGAGCTCACCTTGAGCGAGAACACTTGCTTCACGAGGACCGCGCGCAGCGTCGTCTCGGCGCCGTTCTTTGGCGTCACGGTCCGCGTCTGCGAGACGAGCGGCGCCTTGCGAAAGACGAGCTTGCTCTCGACGCCGCACGGCAGCTCCAGCGCCGCGGGCGTATGCCCGGCGACCGCGCCCCCCACGACGACATCCGCGCCCGACGGCACGGATACGACGTTCACCGTGCAGGTCCCGCCGGTCGCCGGCGGCGCCGCGTCGGGTGCGATCACGGCCGCGCCCGCCCCATCCGGCGGACTGGCCACCGCGGGCCGGGCGTCCTCGTTGATCGGCGGCGCGATCGGGGGCTCGCCGTGCTCGAAGGTGCCGCCATCGCCCGTCTGCGCGTGCGCGATCGCCGCGACGGCCGAGCCGCGGCCCGGCGGCGGCGGCGGCGCCGTGCTGCGCCCGCCGCCGGTCGTCGTCACGAGATAGACGCCGCCGCCGATCGCGAGCAGCAGGACCACGACGACGAGCGCGATGCGGCCGCCGCGGCCCTGGTGCACCGCCGTCGAATCACCGACCGCGAGCTGCGCGGCGGTGGGCATCGCGTACTGCGCGGGCGCGGCCGGGTCGACATAGCTCTGGGTCATCGGCGGCGGCGAGGGCATGAACCCGGGCGGCGGTGTGTAGTGCCCCGAGGCGCGCTCTGCCTCCGTCGGGACGACCATGCCGAGCGGCGGCGACATGCTCATCGCGGGCGAGCTCGGCGGCAGCGGCATGCCCTGATCGAGCGGCGGCAGCATGCCGAGCGGCGGCGTCATCATGCGCGGCAGCGACGCCGACGGCAGCTGCATCATCGCCGGCGCATCGGGTTGCCCGGCACCCATGCCCGGCAGCGTCGAGACCAGCGGTGGGGCGGGCATGCCAGGCGCCTGCGTGATGCCGGGGCCATGCATGTACGAATAGGCGCTCGCGGCGCTCTGCGAGGCACCGCTGAACTCGATGTCGAACGTGCCCGTCGACGACGCGGGCGCCGGCGCCCCCAGCGCGAGATCGCCCGACGAGCTGGCCGCGAGCCGATCGAGATCGGGGAGCGCCTCGATCAGCGTCGGATCGATCTGCACCTTCGGGCCGTCGACCTCGCGGACCGGCTCGCGCTTCGGCTCCGACGAGAGCGGCTGGCTGCTCGAGACCTGCAACATCGGTGGGCCGATGCCGGTGTTCGTCATCGCGCGCTGCACTTTGGAGGGCGCGCTCCAGCCGTCCTGGGCCTCGGCGTCGGTGGAGATGATCCAGTCGCCGGACATCGAGCCGGGCGGGGCCGGCGGGCTCATCGGCGCGAGCGGGACCGGCGCGACGGCGTCGGGCGTCATCGTCCAGTCGCCGGACATTCCGGAGGCCGCGGCGAGGATGTCCACGTCGATGGTGTTCGGCTCGATCGTCGAGGCGTGCGCATCGACGTTCATGTTCCCGACGACGACGATCGGCTCGGCCGTCATCACGGCCGTGTCGGGGCCGGACGCCGGCGGGGGCACAGGCGCGGGGTCCGGCGTCGCGGGAACGGGGGACGGCGTCGGGGCCCGTCGCTTCGCGGCGAGCGGCGAGGGGGCCGCGGGCGCAGGGACGGGCTGCGCGGTGGGCGGCGCCGGCGCCATCATGATCGCGGCGATGCCGAGCGACGTCTTGCGCGTGTCGACCGGCGCGGGCTGCGGGATCGCATCGGAGGGCGGCTCGAGCGGGACCTCGGTCAAGTCCGTCTTCTCGTCGGGCTCGGTGACGACGAAGATCGGCTTCGGCGGCGCGGCGGCGATGATCGGCGGGCGTGGCGCGCGCTCCGGCGGCGGGACCACCGCGGTGAGCTGCGTCGCGGTGACGTTCTTCGCGCGCGGCCGCAGGAGCGGCTCGTCGGGGATAGCGGCCGGCTGGACGATGTAGGCGACATCCGCCGCGTCGTCCTCGGCGTCGTCCGCGTCGTCCGCGTCGTCCGCGTCCTCCGCGTCGTCCGCGTCGTCTTCATCGATATCGTCGAGGGCGACGGTCTCCGTCAGGAGCGGAGCGACCAGCGCCGGGGCTGGCGTCGGCGGCTCGATCACCGGATCGGCTTCGACCTCGACCTCGGGCACCCGGCGCTCGGCCTTGCCGTCCGTGGTGGGCTCGAGCTTGACGTCGACGATCGCCGTCGTGTCCCCGATCGGGTCGGGCTTCGCGACATCGGCGATCGGCGCGGTCTCTGCCCGCACCGGCACCGGCGGCGCGGTCTGCGCCCGCACCGGCGGCGGCGGCGCCACCGCTCGCGCTGTCTCGGTCCGCGGCAGGACAGGCACCGACGGCACGGCCGAAATGCTCGGCAGCCCCGGCACCGCGAGCCCCGTCGCCGGCCGCGGGTCCCCGAGCGGCGGGGGCTTCGTCGGCGCCTTGGCCGGGATCGACGGCAGGACGAACTTTTGCGACGCCTTGAGCGGCGGCGGCGTCGACGCGGTCCGCATGCGGCCGCTCTCGCCCGGCCCCGCGAGCGCCGGCAAGGTCGGCGGGGCCGTGTCGCGGAGCTGGGACACGTCCCCGATCGCCACCGTCTGGGCGAGGGCGTTCGCGGCGTCGATGCGACCGCCCGGCGCCGGCGCGACCGGCCGCGGCTCGGCGGGCACCTCGGCGGGGCGCGGCGCCACCGTCGGCGCGACGGGCTTGAGCGCGATGCGCGCGCGCTCGAGCTCGCCGAGCAACGTCTTGCTCGGATCGTCCGGCTCGACGAAGCGGATCGTCATGCCCAAGCGGCCGTACAGCGCCGACGGCTTCGCCGACGACGAGACGATCTCCGCCTCGCCTTCGATCATCACGCTGCCGTCGCGCAACGTCACCGCGATGCGACCGCGCTTGCCGGCCGGCAACGGGCTCGCGCACGGCACGAACAGACCCGTGCGGTCTGTGTAGCGCCGAAAGGCCGCAACGAACTCTTCGGGCGAAGAGCACGCCGTGACCAGGTAGAGCGGTGGCCCCGTCGTCACCTGTCGTGAGTGTAGGCAATTCCGAGCCCCGAAACAACGATGGGCGCCAGGTACAATGTACCGGCGCCCACAGTCTCCCGCGGCGGTGATCAGAAGATCATGAAATCGTGCGCGCGAACCGTCTTGCGACCGTTCTCCGCGGCGCGCTTGGCCGCCTGGTGGATCAGCCAGCCCACGTAGCTATTGAGGCCTTCGAGGGCGTCACCCGCGGTGTTGCAGCCCGCATCCTTGAGGATCGACTTGACCTTCGAGCTCACGAGGAACATCTCGGTCGGCTTCGCAGCGCCGCCCGCGGCGGCCTTGCCCTTCTTTGCGTTCGTCTTTGCGTTTGTCTTTGCTTTGGCCATGTGCGCCCGGTTGTACCAGGGGTGCGCAGACTTAGCGCGCGAGCTTGACGACGAACACGTCGGGCTTGGGGATCCGGTCGGCGGGATCGCGCACCGACTCGAGCTTCGTCGCTCCCATCGCGAGGGTGAACCGGAAGATGCCGGCGACATAGGCCGCGCCCTTGTCGTCGATCGTCACCGCGCGCCCCTGGTCGTGGTCGTGGTCGCCGAAGCTCTGCGCCCAGACGATCTTGCCGGCCGCATCGAGCTTGAGCGCGAACACGTCCTTGTTGCCCTTGCTCGCGAGCGCGCCGGCGCCGAAATCGACGGAGCCCTGGTACCAGCCGGTCGTCACCGTGTTGCCGGCCGCGTCCGCCGCGATGTCGAACCCGATGTCCTCGCGCTCGGCGCCGTACGTGTTCGCCCACACCAGCTTGCCGTCGGTGGTGAAGCGCGCGACGAAGATGTCCGACTCGCCGAGCGAGTTGTGCTCGTCTCCAGGTCCGAACGAGACGCTCTTGTCGAACGAGCCCGCCATCGTCACGTTGCCCGCGCGATCGACGGCCACGCCGCCGGCGACGTCGTTGAACGCGTTGCCGAAGCGCTGCGACCACACGTGCTCGCCGTTCTGGTCGTACTTCGCGAGCACCACATCGAAGTCCGAGCCGCCGCCGGCCTTGAGCGGCTTGCCGCCCCAGTCGGCGATGTCGCGGAACTCGCCCTGCACGTAGACGCTGCCCTGCGCGTCGATCGCGAGGTGGAGGATCGTGTCGTCGTAGAAGCCGCCGTACTGCTTGACCCACTCGACATCGCCCGTACCCGCGAGCTTGATGAGGAGCGCGTCCGTGCCGCCCTTCGAGGTGAGGACGGTGTCGCCGATCTTCGCCGTCTCGCGGAACGAGCCGCCGACGATCCAGCCGCCGTCCGGCGTGGCCACGACCGCGTTCGCGCCATCCGAGGCCGGGCCGCCCGCCGTCCACAGCCACTGCGGGACGCCCTTGCGGTCGAACGCGGCGACGAACAGATCGTCGCTACCGGCCGAGCGGTGATCGAACTCGCCGAGCTTGAAGCCATCGAGGAAGTTGCCGACGACGACGACGGTGTCGCCGTGCGCCGCCACGCCGCGCGCGACGTCATCGCGCACGCCCCCGAACGCGTGGACCCACGTCGGCGCGCCCGTCTGATCGAGGCGGGTGATGAACGCGTCGGCGGCGCCCGCGCTGTGCTGCTCCGGCAGCGCGCCGAACTTGCAATCGCCCTCGAACTGGCCGACGACGAACACGTCCTCGCCGCTCGCGAGCACGCCGCGCGGCGAGTCGATGCCGAGGCCGCCGAGGCCGGTGGCCCACGCGGGCGCGCCGGTCGCGCCGCCCGGATCGGCGGCGAGCGCGGGGAGCGGCTTGTCGGGCGGGGGCAACTTCTTCGCGACCTTCGCGGGCGCGCCGATCGCCGGACCGGCGGCGCGGTCCTCGGTCGAAGCGGGCTTGTTGCACGACGCCGCGAGCAGGATCGCGAGAACGAAGCACGAGCGCATGCGCGTGACGATGTCACGCGGTGCGCGAGCCAGCAACGCATTCCTCGTCGAGAACGTGTACCTTCGCGCGCATGCGAAGCGTGTGGGCGATCTGCGCAACCGGGCTCCTGGCCGCGTGTCCTGCTCCGCGCGGCGTCTCGCGCGCGACGACCGAAGACCGGCTCGCGCGCATCCGCATCGCGAAGCTCGAGGCGGCGCGTGACCACGGCCAGGTCGGGCTCGCGCAGCTCGTCCGCGACGGCGAGCTGACCACGAGCTCGCTCGCGCTGCGGGGCCTCGGGCGCGTGAACACCACGGAGGCGGGCCGCGCGCTGGTCGCGTACGCCGGCGGCGCGGAGGGCGGGGCGGCCTCGTCCGCGCTCGGGCTCGCGAGCGCGCTCGACGAGCCGAGCCTCGAGGTCACGACCTTGCGCACCGACGCGCTCCTGTCGGCGTACCGCAGCGACACCGAGCACCGCGTGCCGATCCTCGAGGCGATGGGCCGCGCGGGTGACCTGCGCGCGCTGCCGGTGCTCGCGGCCGCCCTCGGCTCGACAGACTACCCGGTCGCGGCGACGGCCGGCATCGCCCTGGGCCGGTTCGGGCGCCGCAAGCTCGCGCTCGACGCCGTCGCGCGGGCGGCGCTGGTCACGGCGACGCGCTCGCCTGATCGGTCCGTCCGCTACGCGGCGACGTACGCGCTGCGCCTCGAGATCACCGGCGAGCTGGTGGCGGCGACGGATGCGGTGGCCGCCGCGCTGGCCGCCCGCATCACCGACGAGGATGCCGAGACACGCGCCCAGGCGATCGTCGGGCTGACGAAGCGCGCCGAGGTCGACGCGGCCCGCGCGCCGCTCGAGCACGCGCTCGTCGATCGGGACTGGCGCGTCGCCGTCGAGGCGGTGCGCGCGCTCGGCGGCCCGCACGGCGGTCCGGCCGGCCACGCCGCGGTCGTCGCGGTGGTCCCGCGCTGGACGGCGCAGCTCGCCACCGATCCGCGCGCCGAGCACGTCGTCCTCGAAGCGCTGCGCACGCTCGCCCCCGTCACCGACGCGCCGACGCTCGCGCCGATGCTGCGCGCGCTCGCCGTGCCCGCGGCGGCGCCGCCGCTCGTGCGCGGCTGGATCGCGTGCCTCGCGCTGGCGGCGCGGGCGCGCCACGCGGATGCCACGCTCGCCGAGGTCGGCGCGTGCAGCCGCGACCTCCCCGACCACCTGCGGCTCCCGCTCGTGGCCGAATTGCTCGGGGAGGCCGTCGGTGACGCGGCGGCCCGCCGCACCGCGCTCGGGCTCCTCCTCGCGCATGCGGATGTCCGCGTCCGCGCGACGGCGCTCGGCGCGCTCGCCGGCATGTGGGCGGACGGGACCGCCGACGATCACGAGGCCGCGCTCGCGACCCTGGCCGCCGCGCTCGGCGCCGGCGACGCGGTGCTCGCCGGCGCGGCGGTCGACGCGGTGCCCGAGCTCGCGAAGCACGCGACCGCCGACGAGCTCCTCGCGCTCGACGCCGCCCTCATCGCCCGCGCCACGAAGGAGATGGACCCCGAGCTCGCCGCGTCGCTGCTCGAGCTGATCGGCGCGCGCAAGATCGCGTCGGGGCTCGCGGCGTGTCGCGCCGGCCTCGCCGGTCATCGCGTCCGCGCCAAGGCCGCCGACGGCTGCATGCGCGCGCTCGGCGAGCCCCCGCCGCCCGCGCCGCCGAGCTACGTCCCTCCCGAGCCCGCGCCGCCGCCGGTCGACGTCAGCACCGTCATCGGCAAGTCCGTGCGCTGGCGCCTCGTCACGACGCGCGGCGAGATCGTCATCGCGTTGCGCCCGGACGTCGCGCCGTGGGCCGTTGCCACGATCGTGCAGCTCACGCGCGCGGGCTTCTACGACAAGCACGAGATGCACCGCGTGGTCCCGGACTTCGTCGCCCAGGGCGGCGACCCGACCGAGACCGGGCAGGGCGGGCCGGGGTTCACCCTGCCGGCCGAGCCCGCGACGACCGAGGACGGGCCCGGCTTCGTGACCGGCGGGGTTGGCATGGCCGATGCCGGGCCCGACAGCGGCGGGTCCCAGTGGTTCATCATGCACGCCCGGGCCCCGCACCTGGACGGCCGTTACACGTGGGTCGGCAACGTCGAGTCGGGCCTGAACGTCTCGGATTCGCTGGTGATCGGCGATGTGGTCGAACATGCGACCGTCGAGCTCTCCGATCTGCCCGCGCGGCCCTGAAACGGGAACGCTGGAGCCGGTGTCCACCTCGTAGACCGGACGCCCGCGCGGTCCGTCTGAAGGAGCACATGGGTCGTCGCCTCGCCATCGGTTTGCTCGCTGCGGTCGTCCCCGCTGCTCTCGCCGGCGGTGCGTACGCCAAGATGATGATGACGGAGGACGTCGGGCCGCCGACGTTCCAGCTCCACGGCCGGCCGCTCGGCGGGCTGACGGCGGCGAAGCCCGGACCGGCGTACCTCGCGGGCGCGCGCATCGCGGCCGTCGGCGCGGGCGCGCTCGTCATCGACGCGGATACCGGCGCGCTGCTCCGCACGGACACGGGCGGCGCGCTGATGGCGCAGCTCGCGGTCGGCAAGAACGCCGGGCTCCTCGCGTACGACCCGGAGGCGGCGACCGCATACGTCGCGGACCGCGGCGGCGATCGCATCCTCGCCGTCAAGGTCGGGGACGGCGGTGCCCTCGCCGTCACGCAGAGCTGGGCCACACCCGCCGAGCCGTACGGCGTCGCGCTCGCGCCCGACCGCAAGACGCTCCTCGTCACCACGATCGCCGACCGCACGCTCGTCGCGTACGACCCGGCCCTGGGCACCGAGCGCTGGCGGATCGCGCTCGGTAGCGAGCCGCGCGGCGTCGCGATCTCGCCGGACGGCACGCGCGCGCTCGTCGCCTACCTGACGACGGGCACCGTCGACGAGATCGATCTCGCCACCACCCACCAGGCCCAGCACGTCGCGCTGGCGACCTCGGTCACGGCGCCGCGCCGCACCCGGCGCGGGCACGGCGCGGCGACCGAGGGCCAGAGCTACGCGCGCGCGGCATTCACGGTCGCGTTCATGGGCGAGCACCAGGCCGTCGTGCCGTTCCAGCGCGAGACGCCGGTCCAGCAGAAGGACGGCAACGAGCGCAGCGGCAGCTACGGCGGCGGCTTCGAATCGCCGATCGTCCACCAGCTCGCGTTCCTCTCGCTCGGTGGCAACCACACCGGCCAGATCACCGCGCA
>JANXOM010000340.1 GCA_025353585.1 Deltaproteobacteria bacterium | reverse complement strand
TCGCCATCTGGCTACCGAGCGCGAGCCTCGTGGTCGCCGCCCCGGCCGCGGCGCCCGCGGCCGTCGCCGCGCTGGCCCGCGCGCTGCGGGTGCTCGTCGTCGACGACAACGTGGATGCAGCGGAGATGCTCGGCGAGCTCCTGCGCGTCTTCGGTCACGTGCCAACGGTCGTCCACGCCGCGCGCGATGCGCTGGCCAAGGCGTCCCCGGCCCCGGACGTCGCGTTCCTCGACATCGGCCTGCCCGACCTCGATGGCTACGAGCTCGCGCGCCAGCTGCGCGCCCTGCCCGGCTTCGGCCACGCGCCGCTCGTGGCCCTCACGGGCTTCGGCCAGCCAAGCGATCGCGCGACGAGCCGGGCCGCGGGCTTCGCAGAGCACCTCGTCAAGCCGGTCGACATCGCGAAGCTGCGCGCGATCCTCGACGCGGTCGCCGCGGCCCCGTCGTGATCGGGTCCGCCGGCTACGGCGGGCCGAGCTCGACGAGCAGCTTGCGCGCGGCCGCGACCTCGGGCACCGGGCGGTCGGCGTTGCCCCAGCGGGCGAGGAGATCTTCGACGAGAGGACGGGCGCCCGCGCGGTCGCCTTGGAGGACGAGTACGCGCGCGAGCTCGAGCTTCGCGACCGTCACGTAGTACGGCGAGAGCTCGCCATAGAAGCCCGGCAGGACCGCGCACTGGAACGCGGTGCGCGCGGGTCGAGATCGTGCTCGCGAACGGCGAACCGGCCGAATGCGAGGAGCAGATCGCGGTCTTGCTCGTCCGCCTGGAGGCCCGAGGTCACGACGTCCTTGCACGGCGCGCAGCCGCTCGCCGCCGCGATGCGTTGCATGCTGCGCCGGGCCGTGTCGCGCCGGGCGCCGTCCTCGAGGCCCGCGAGCAGCGCGTCCGGCGACGGACACGCGTGGTGGTCCAGCATCTGGCACTCGAAGCGCGCGACCACGGCGCCGTCGCGTCGTGGTCGAACTCGGACTCCGCGCGCGCGAGCTGCTCGCCGTACATGCGCTCGTCCCCCGGCTGCCCGGCGAGCGGCGCGGTCGAGACGAGCAGGCCGAGCACCTGGGTCATGCGCGACTGCGTGCCGAGTGGCTCGTTCTCCGTGACCGCTTGCTTGAGCGTCGTGTACGCGCTCGCGAAGCGTTCTTCGAAGATCGCGATCTCCCCCAGGCGGAAGCGCCCCGATGCACGGACCGAGCTCGACGCGCGGATCATGCGCTCGGCGACCTGGTGAGCGGCCGCGAGATCGCCGAGCGCGAGGTTTACCTGGCACGTGAATCCCAGCCGGTCCGTCGGTTCGCCGAAGAGCAGCGCCGCCTGCGGGAGGAGCGCGCGCGCCTCGTCGGGATGCTCCTCCGCGATCGCGAGCTGGATCCGCTCGAGCAACGCCTGCTCGGATTCGGGATGCGCGGCGGCCCACCCGACCACGACGGTGTGCGCCTCGTCGAGGCGGCCGGCGCGCCGAAGCGTCTGCCCGAGATCAGCCCCGAATTGCAGCGCCGGATAGCGCTCGTACATCAGGCGCTGTACGGAGATGCAGTCGTCGAGCAAATGCGACTGGCACTGATATACGGTGGAGAGCAGGACCAAGAGGGGATCGCGTGGGTGCATCGCGAGCCCGGCCGTCACGATGGCAATGCCGCCGGCCTGCCCACCCTCCGCGACGCGAACCTCCGCCCGTAGCGCGGCCAGGCCCGCGCCGTCGCGCGCCGGATCTGCCCGGCTGACAGCCGCCGCGAACGCCGCTCGGTCCTCCGCCGTGTTCTGCCCGTCGGCCAGCGCACGCATCGCGGCGAGATGAGGCCAGGTCGGATAGCGCGCGTCGAGCGCGGTCAGCGCCGCCAACGTCGGGGCGTTGTCGACTTCCTGCAGGCGAAAGAAGCCGTCGTATGCGTTCATCCACTCGCGGTACGCGGTGACGTCGGGCGCTCCGGTCTGCGCGATGCCATCACGCTCGGCGGCGTCGGGCCCGGCCGGCGGGCGGCCCGCATCGAGGGTCTTGTTCAGCCCGGGGCCCAGCGTATCGAGGGCCTCGATGACCGAGGGGGCGGTCGCGCGGCCGAGCTCGCGACCGCCGTCCGTCGCGACGAGCTCGACGCCGCGGCCCGCGCGGCGGACCGCCAGCTCCACGACGACGTCCGGCGTCTGGTCATCGAGCCAGTACGCGCGGTCGACCCGCGCCGCGAGCCGCCGGCGCGCGAGCCGCTCGGTCGCGGTGACGAGCCAGGCCGGGCCGTCGGCCGTACTTGCGTGCGCGCGGATGGCGACGCGCGTGGGTGTCGGCGCCACCACCGCTGACGCCGTCGTGTCACCCGGCGAGCCAAGCGCGCTCCACGCGGCGACGCTCGCGCCGGCCGTGCCGACCGCGACCAGCGCCGCGCTCACCGCGAGCCGTCGCCGCGACCGTCGGGCTGGCGCGGCCGCCGTCCCCGCGAGCTGCACGAGCGCCGTCGAGAGTGGCAGCGGGCGCGCCGCCGGATCCTTGGCGAGCAGCGCGAGCAGCACGTCGTCGACGCGCGCCGGCAGCGCCGGCTCGCGCGCCGCGGCGGTTCGGGCTGCGCGTTGACGTGCTGCATGCCGACCTCGAGCGCGTCGCCGCGGAACGGCGGATCGCCGACGAGCACGTGGTACGCCATCGCGCCGAACGAGTACGCGTCGCTGCGGGTGTCCGCCTTCTGCGCCCGGCACTGCTCCGGCGACATGTAGAGCGGCGTCCCGAACACCGCGCCCGTCTCCGTCACCGGCGCGTCCGGATCGAGCAGCAACTTCGCCAGCCCGAAGTCGATCAGCTTCACGCTGCCGTCGTCGAGCACGAACACGTTGTCCGGCTTGAGGTCCCGGTGCGCGATGCCCGCCGCGTGCGCCGCGTCCACCGCCGCCGCCACGGCGCGCAGGATCGGCAGCGCCTCGGCGAGCGGCAGCCGACCGTGCGCGCGCAGGACGTCGCTCAGCGTCACCCCGCGCAGCCGCTCCATCACGATGTACTCGCGGCCGTCCGGCATCGCGCCGAGCTCGTAGATCCGCACGATCCCGGGGTGCGAGATCCGATCGACCGCCCGCGCCTCCGCCGCGAACCGCTCCACCGTCGCCGGGTCCTGCGAGTACCTGGCGTGCAGCACCTTGATCGCCACGTCGCGCGCCAGCCGCGCGTGCCGCGCCGCGAACACCTCGCCGAACCCGCCCGCCCCCAGCCGCTCGCCGATGACGTACCCCGCGATCCGCGTCCCTTCGCGAATCGTCCCCTCGA
Source organism: Deltaproteobacteria bacterium (assembly GCA_025353585.1). Taxonomy (GTDB): domain Bacteria; phylum Myxococcota_A; class Polyangia; order Haliangiales; family Haliangiaceae; genus JABFXX01. The sequence continues at coordinate 15,462 of JANXOM010000340.1, read as the reverse complement.
CCACCTCCTCCATCGACCCCGCCACGACGTCGCGTCTAGATCCGCGCGCGCCGCAGCTGGACCAGCGCCGCCGTCCCGAGCGGCACCGGATAGTTCCCCGTGAAGCACGCCGAGCAGTAGCCCGCGCCCGCCTCGGAGTCCGCGCCCACCGCCTTCATCATCCCCGCGTGCGACAGGTACGCGATCGAGTCGCACGTGACGTACTTGGCGATCTCGTCGAGCGTGTGCGACGACGCGACCAGCTCGCTGCGGTTCGGCGTGTTGATGCCGTAATAGCAAGGGTGCGTGGTCGGCGGCGCGCTGATCCGCAGGTGGATCTCGCGCGCACCGGCGTTGCGCAGCATCTTGACGATCTTGCGCGAGGTCGTGCCGCGGACGAGCGAGTCGTCGACGACCACCACCTTCTTGCCATCGACGACCGCGCGCACCGGCGACAGCTTCAGGCGCACGCCGAAGTGCCGGATCGAGTCCTGCGGCTCGATGAACGTGCGCCCCACGTAGTGCGAGCGGATGAGCCCCATCTCGAACGGGATGCCGCTCTCCTTGCTGTAGCCGATCGCCGCCGGCACGCCGGAGTCCGGCACGGGGACCACGACGTCGGCCTCGATTTGCGACTCCTGGGCCAGCGCGCGGCCCATCTTCTCGCGCGCGCGGTACGCGGAGCGTCCGTTCACCAGCGAGTCCGGCCGCGCGAAGTAGACGTGCTCGAAGACGCAGAACGTCGGCGCGACCGGCACCGCCGGCACGCTCAGGTCCACGCGCGACGACGTCATGCCGCCGCGCTCGATGACGACGATCTCGCCCGGCTCGACGTCGCGGATGTACTCGGCCTCGACGAGGTCGAACGCGCACGTCTCGCTCGAGAGCACCCACGCGTCCTTCAGCCGGCCGATCACCAGCGGGCGGAAGCCGTTCGGGTCCCGCGCGCCGATCATGCGCTCGTCGGAGGTGAGCAGCACCAGCGAGTAGGCGCCGCGCACCCGCGAGAGCGCCGTGCGCAGCCGGCCGACGACATCGGCGTCCCGCGCCTTCGCCATGAGGTGAATGATCACCTCGGTGTCCGACGAGGTCTGGAAGATCGAGCCCTGCGCCTCGAGCTCGGCGCGCAGCTCGTCCGCGTTGACGAGGTTGCCGTTGTGGGCGATGGAGATCTTCCCGCCCGCGTACTCGAAGACAAACGGCTGCGCGTTACGGAGCTCGGACGTGCCCGCCGTCGAGTACCGGACGTGGCCGATCGCCGTCTGGCCGGGGAGGTGGGCGAGCCGATCGCGGTTGAAGGCGTCAGCCACGAGGCTCATGGCGACCTCCTGACGGAGCTTGCCGTCGGCGAAGGCGACCAGGCCGGCGGACTCCTGCCCGCGGTGCTGGAGCGCGTGGAGCCCCAGGTACGCGATGTTGGCAGCCTCGTCGTGGTGATGGATGCCGAACACTCCGCACATGCGCAGGGGCTTACCACGCCCAGACCGCAGCGAGAATCTTGTGGATCTCGTCGAAGTGGCTTACCTTTTTCGAGACGTGCCTCGTCTTCTCTGGCGCGATGCGCAGGGCATCGAGGGGTCGCTCGACCTGTCCTCGGCCGAGATCAGGATCGGCAGAGCCATGGACTGCGCCATCCGCACGGACGACGCCATGGTCTCGCGGCACCACGCGCGCATCTTCTGGGGCGGCGGTGGCTTCGTCCTCGAGGACCTCTCGTCGGCCAACGGCGTGTATTTTCAGGAACAACGCGTCCAGAGCCACCTGTTCAAGCACGGCGACGCGGTCCGGTGCGGCAGCTTGTGGCTCCGGTTTGTGGACGTCGGCGGAGCCGGCGCGACGCCTCCGGCGGGCGGCCCCGGGCCGAGCGCTGGTGCGGGCCCGACCCCGATGATGCAGCACCCGGGCATGGGCGTGGCCGCGCCGGCCGGACCGACGGGCCACCAACCGGCGGTGTCCCGCGACACGCCGATGCCGCCGGGGATGCCGATGGGCGGCATGATCGGGCCCCCAACGTCCCAGCCGCCGGGGAGCGTGCCGCCGGTCAACAATCCGATGTCGGCCGAGTCCGACGCCGAGATCCGCGTCCTCCGCCGCCGCGTCGAGCAGCTCCAGACCGAGCTACGCGTCTACCGGGCGCAGAAGTTCAACCAGGACGCCGCGCGCCGGATGGAGGATCTCGAGAACGATCTCTCCATGATGGAGATCGAGCGCGACAATTTGAAGACGCGCGCCGACCGCGCCGAGCAGATGATCGCGCTCGAGTCGGGCAGCGTGAAGGTGCGCCGCGCGCTCGAGATCGCCGCCGCCACGACGGAGACCTCGGCCTCGCTGAACGATCTGCTGTCGAGCCTGCGCATCGAGGTGATGGCGGCCGAGGGCGAGTTCGAGCAGTACGGGCAGTCGATGCCGCGCGCGAGCTTCGAGCTCATCCGCCAGTCGATGAAGGACGCCGCCTCGCACTGCGACGAGGCGCGCGAGCTGCTGCGGAAGTTGCGCGAAGTCGCCGAGTAACGGCGCGCTTACGTTCGAACTTATCGAAGCGTGACGCCGAACCCGGTCCCCGCGGTCCCCGGCCAGACGTTCGTCTCGTGGGTGCTGTCGTAGGCCGCCTCGATCCAGAGGCCGGTGCGCGGCAGGCGCTTGCCGCCGGTCAGCGTCGCCCAGTGATCGAGATCGAAGCGCGTCCAGCTGGTCGCGCCGGGGGCGAGGAGCGAGGTGATGCGCACGGCCGCGCGCCGCGACCCGGTCAACGCGAGGACGCGCTTGTCGATCGTCAGGGTGAGCCAGTCGCTCTGGGCCTCGCCCGCGAGCACGCGCGCCGCGACGCACACCGGCGTCGCACCGGTGTTGTGCAGCCCCAGCTCGACCTCGGCCGTGGTCCCGACCTGGCGCGCGAGGAGCTCGAGCGCCGCCGCGGCGCCCGGTTTCTGCGTGCACGCCTCGTCGACCGGCGCCGCGATCGTGATGTCGGTGGTCGCGGACAGGTGGAGCTCGCGACCGTCGCGGCCGACCTGGTCCCAGGTCGCGAGCGCGTGGTACGTGCCCGGCGCGAGGGGCTCGGCGCCGCCCTCGAAGGCCCACGCCGCGAGCTCGACGTGCTCGGTGACGTGCCCGCCGGCCGCGATGGTCGCCATCTGTTCGACGGACTTGTCGCGATTGCCGGTGAAGTGGATGGCGCGCGCGGCGCCCGCCGTGCCGGCGGCGGGCGTGAGCGTGACGCCGAGCCAGTCGTACATGATGCGGCCGGCGTTCATCCGGATCGGGAACGCGATGGGGGCCGCGGTCGGGTTCGAGAACGTCAGGTCCAGCGCGCTTCCGGAGGGAGCAATGGACAGGGTCAGCGGCCCGCGCGAGGTCTGCTTGCGGGCCGCCGCCGGCGTGCCGAGGGCGGCGATGGCGACGGCGACGGTGACGGCTTCGAGGCGCATGAGATGTACACGTACGACAGCAACGGCCGAGCTACGAGATGAAAGCCGAGCAGTCCCGTGGGGTTACAGCCGTCTAATTGTAATGACACGATTACAACTACTGGACATCTGTCGGCGGTCGATTACATTTACGGTATGGCGGACGTCGTTCTCTCCGCAGCAGGCACGGCGCCCGGGCGCGCGCCGCGCCCGCAGCTGCTCGCGCGCCACGACCGGCACGCGTTCGCGCGCTCGCGGCGCCGGCGCGAGGACGTCTGGCTCGCCACGACCGGCCTCGTCGCCGCGATGGTCGCGCTGCCGCTGTCGCAGAACAGCTGGCACGGCCCCGAGGTCGCGGCCGTCCTCGCGGTGGCGGCGACGGCCCTCCTCGCCGGTCAGCGCTGGGCCATCGCGGTCATCGTCACCGCCGAGCTCTTGCTCGTGCCCACCGTGTGGCCGCGCGCGTTCCTCGCGGACGCGGACCTCGGCGTCCGGATCGCCGCCCTGGTCTCGATGGCCGGCCTCGTGCCCGGCGTGCTCTCTCTCCGCCGCGGCGCGGCCGCGCTCGTGCTCGTGACCGGGCGTGCGCGCACGCAGCAGACCTGCCGCCGCTTCCACGCCGCGCTCGTCGCGGTCGGCGTGCTCGGCATCGCGCTGCCGCTCCTGTAGGCCGCGCTGACGTCAGGTCAGCCAGCTGCGCGCGTTCTCGAACATCCGCAGCCACGGGCTCGCCTCGCCCCACTCCGGCGGGTGCCACGACAGCTGCGCCGTGCGGAACACGCGCTCCGGGTGCGGCATCATGATCGTGATGCGGCCATCGGGCGTCGTCAGCGCGGCCACGCCGCCGGGCGAGCCGTTCGGGTTCGCGGGGTGCGTCGTCGCGAGGGCGCCGGCACCATCGACGTAGCGCGCGGCCACCAGCGCGCTCGGCTCCGCGCGCTCGCCAAAGTCCGCCCTGCCCTCGCCGTGCGCGATCGCGACCGGCAGCCGCGCGCCCGCCATGCCGCGCAAGAAGATCGACGGCGACGCCTCGAGCCGCACGAGCGCGAGGCGCGCCTCGAAGCGGTCGCTGCGGTTCCGGACGAAGCGCGGCCACGCCGCCGCGCCCGGCAGCTGGTCCGCGAGATCCGCCAGCATCTGGCAGCCGTTGCACACGCCGAGCGCGAACGTCTGCGGCCGCGCCGTGAACGCGGCGAGCGCGTCGCGGGCTCGCTCGTTGTAGCGGAAGGTCGCCGCCCAGCCGCGCCCCGCGCCGAGGACGTCGCCGAACGAGAACCCGCCGCACGCGACCACGCCGTGCATGTCGCGCAGGTCCGCGCGGCGCGCGACGAGATCGGTCATGTGGACGTCGACCGCGTCGAAGCCCGCGCGCGTGAACGCGGCCGCCATCTCTACCTGCCCGTTGACCCCCTGCTCGCGCAAGATCGCGACCCGCGGGCGCGCGCCCGTGTGGACCGCCGGCGCGGCCGCGAGGTCCCACGGCACGATGGCCGACAGCGGCGGCGCGGTCAGGCGCGCCGCGTGCTCCTCCTCGGCGCACTGCGGATCGTCGCGCCGCAGCTGCATCTGGTGCGAGACGTGCGCCCAGCGCGCGCGCAGCGTGGTCCACTTCGCGTCGACGACCACGACGCCCTGGTGCAGCACGCGCACGCGATCGCCGGCGAGCGGCGCGCCGATCTTCGTCCAGCGGACGTCATGGGCCGCGAGGACGGCGTGGACGGCCTCGGCGTCGGCCGCGGCGACCTGCACGAGCGCGCCGAGCTCCTCGCTGAACAGGGCGGCATAGACGTTGCCGTGGAGCGCGCCGAGCTCGAGGTCGAGGCCGAGCCCGCCCGCGAACGCCATCTCCAGCGCCGCGACGATGACGCCGCCGTCGCTGATGTCGTGGTACGCGCGCAGCGTGCCGCTCGCGACGAGCGCCTGCATCGCGGCGTAGAAGTCGAGCAGGAAGCCCGGGTGGTCGAGGTCGGGCGGCACGTCGCCGAGCTGCCCGAACGCCTGCGCGAGGCAGCTCCCGCCGAGGCGCCCACGCCCGCGGCTGAGGTCGATCGCATAAAGATCGCCCTCGGGACGCAGCTCCGGCGTCACCGCCGCGCGCACGTCGAGCACCGGGCCGAACGCCGTCGCCACGAGGGTCACGGGGGAGACGACCGCGTTGGCGCCCCACTGCGTGCGCATCGACATCGAGTCCTTGCCGACGGGGATCGCGACGCCGAGCGCGATCGCGAGCTCGCTCGCCGCCGCCACCGCCGCGTAGAGCCTCGCGTCCTCACCGGGGTGCCCCGCCGCCGCCATCCAGTTGCACGACAGCTTGATGCGCTCGAGGTCGCCGATCGGCGCGCCCGCGAGGTTCGTGATCGCCTCACCGAGCGCGAGGCGAGAGGCCGCCGCCGCGTCGAGCAGGGCCACGGCCGGCCGCTCGCCGATCGCCATGACCTCGCCCGTGTGGCCGTCGAAGCCGGTCAACGTCAGCGCGCAGTCGGCCACCGGCACCTGGTACGGGCCGACCATCGGATCGCGCGCGACGAGCCCGCCGACCGTCCGGTCGCCGATCGCGACGAGGAACGTCTTGTCGGCCACCGCGGGCAGGCCGAGCACGCGATGGAGCGCGTCGGTGACGGTGGTCGCGCCGAGCTCGAGCGCGTGGACGGCCGGGGCGACGGCCTCGGCGCGGCGCGACATCTTCGGCGGCTTGCCGAAGATCACGTCCAGCGGCAGGTCCACCGGCGCGGGCCGCGCGTGGTCGCGCAGCTTCAGGCGGCCATCGGCGGTCGCGATGCCGACCTCGGCCCACGGCGCGCGCTCGCGCTGGCAGAGGTCCGCGAAGTCCTCGAGGTGGGCGGGGGCGATCGCGAGCACGTAGCGCTCCTGCGCCTCGTTGCACCACAGCTCGAGCGGCGACAGATCCGGCTCGCCCGTCGGGATGGCGCGCAGGTCGAGGTGCGCGCCGAGGCCCGCGTCGTGCACGATCTCCGGCAGCGCGTTCGAGAGCCCGCCCGCGCCGACGTCGTGGATCGACAGGATCGGGTTCGCGTCGCCGAGGGCCCAGCAGCGGTCGATGACCTCCTGGCAGCGGCGCTGGATCTCGGGGTTGTCGCGCTGCACCGACGCGAAGTCGAGCGCCTCCGCCGACGCGCCCTGCGCGAGCGAGCTCGCCGCGCCGCCACCGAGCCCGATGAGGAACGCCGGGCCGCCGAGGACGATCAGGGCCGCGCCGTCGGGGATCGGCGCCTTCTCGACGTGGCCCGGCCGCACCATGCCGATGCCGCCCGCGAGCATCACCGGCTTGTGATAGCCGCGCGCGGTCGCGCCCTCGTCGGGCAGCCGCAGCTCGAGGGTACGGAAGTAACCCGCGATCGCGGGGCGCCCGAACTCGTTGTTGAACGCGGCGCCGCCGAGCGGGCCGTCGGTCATGATCTCGAGCGCGCTCGCGATGCGCGAGGGCTTGCCGAGCCACGCCGCGTCCGTCGGCTCCCATGGCTCGAGCGCGCCCGGAAACCGCAGGTCGCTCGTCGTGAACCCGACGAGCCCCGCCTTCGGCTTGCCGCCGCGGCCGGTCGCGCCCTCGTCGCGGATCTCACCACCGCTGCCCGTCGCCGCGCCGGGGAACGGCGAGATGGCCGTCGGGTGGTTGTGGGTCTCGACCTTGCCGAGGACGTGCACGGCCTCCGCGTGCGCGCGGTAGATGCCGTCCGGATCGGGGAAGAGGCGCGTGGCGTCGCTGCCGGCGACGATCGCCGCGTTGTCCTTGTACGCCGACAGCACGCCGGCGGGCGACGCGGCGGTCGTGCGGCGGATGAGGCCGAACAGCGACGCGTCCTGCGGCGCGCCGCCGAGGTGCCAGTCCGCGTTGAAGATCTTGTGCCGGCAGTGCTCGGAGTTGGCCTGCGCGAACATCATGAGCTCGACGTCCGTCGGATCGCGCCCGAGCTCGGCGTACGCGCGCTGCAGATAGGCGACCTCGTCGTCGGCGAGCGCGAGGCCGAGGCGATCGCTCGCCGCGCGGAGCTCGGCGACCGGGATCTCGGCGAGCGGTCGCGGCTCGCCCGCCGGGGCGACGACGGCCGCGAGCTGGGCCTGCCGCAGGACGACGCTCTCCGTCATCCGATCGGCGAGCGCCGCGCCGAGCGCCGCCGCGTCGAGATGCGCGCCGTGCACCGTGTACTGGATCACGCGCTCGAGCCGCGTCACGGCGGCGAGCCCGCAGACGTGCGCGATGTCGGTCGCCTTCGACGACCACGGCGAGGTCGTGCCGAGCCGCGGCGTCACCCAGAACGTGACGCTCTTGAGATCGGGCGCCGCCACCGACTCGGTGCCGTACGCGAGCATCTGCGCGAGCTGCGCGTGCTCGGGCGCCGTCAGCTCGCGCGCCGCGACGAGCAGGTGCGCCCACCGCGCGACGATCGCGGTGGCCCCGAGCGCGGCGACCTTCGCGAGCGCGCGGGCCCGGCCGGCGGCGCCGTACGCGTCGCGGCCGAGCAGGAACTCGAGCGTACCCTCCGAAGCAGCGGCCCCGGAGTCGAGCTTCACGTCGCCTCCAGCGTCGCGGCGATCCGCACGAGCGGCGGGCGCGTGTCCGGCTCGAACGGCCGGCCCGTGACGAGCTCGTAGCTCGCGATGTACCGCTTCGCCGCCTCGATGCGCACGTCGTCCGGCATCACCGGCGGCGCGCCGTCGCCCGTCCACTTCGCCACGTCGGCGAGCCAGCGCCGGACGTACTCCTTGTCGAGGCTGCGCGGCTCCTCGCCCTTCGCGAGGCGGACCTCGTAGTCGTCCGCGTACCAGTAGCGCGACGAGTCCGGCGTGTGGATCTCGTCGATGACGACGAGCTCGCCCGTCGCGTCGACGCCCATCTCGTATTTCGTGTCGGCGAGGATGAGCCCGCGCGCCGCCGCGTGCTGCTGGCCCGCCGCGAAGAGCTTCACGGCCAGCGCCTCGGCCTTCTCGAACAGCGCCGGCTCGATGCGGCCCATCGCGAGGAGCTCGGTCTTCGACACGGACACGTCGTGGTCGCCCTTCGCCGCCTTCGTCGACGGCGTCAGGATCGGCGCCACGAGCGCCTGGTTCTTCTTCATGCCGTCCGGCAGCGCGTGGCCGCAGAACGTCCGCGCCCCGCCCTCGTACGCCTTCCAGATGGAGGTCGACGTGACGCCGGTCAGGTACGCGCGCATCACGAGCTCGACGGGCAGCGGCGTGCACTCGCGCGCGACCATCACGTTCGGATCCGGCACGCGCGCCATGTGGTTCGGCGCGAGGTCGCGCGTGATCTCGAACCAGAACTGCGCGAGCTGGTTCAGGACCTGGCCCTTGAACGGGATCGAGCCGACAACCGCGTCGAACGCCGAGAGGCGATCCGTCACGACGATCACGCGCTCGCCGCGCTCGGCGTCGATGAAGCAGTCGCGGACCTTGCCGTCGTACCGCTCGAGCCTGCGCCCCGCGAGCTGCGTCCACGGCGTGTGGTCGAGGGTCTGCTTCAGCTGCGCGCGGAGCACGGCGTCGAGATCGGGCGTGCTCATGCGTCGGCTCCCAGCGCGCGGTCCATGATCGCGGCCGCGTGCCGCAGGTGGTGTTGGAGATCGAAGCAGCCGTCGAGGGCGCGCGGGTCGAGGCGACCGGCGACGTCGGGGTCCGCGCCGAGGAGCGCGCGGAAGCGGCCCGGCTTGGCGCCCGTCTCGCCGACCGCGGCGGACTCGCCGATGGCCGCGAGCGCCGCGCGCTGCACCATCACGTACGCCTCCTGGCGCGGCAGGCCGGTGCGCACGAGCGCGAGCAGCACGGCCTCGGAGAAGTAGAGGCCGCCGGTGCGGTCGAGGTTGGACTTCATCCGCGCGGGGTGCACGACGAGCCCGGCGACGAGGCCCGTGGCGCGCGCGGTCATGAAGTCCGCGAGGATGGTCGCGTCCGGCAGCGCCACGCGCTCGACGCTCGAGTGCGAGATGTCGCGCTCGTGCCACAGCGCCACGTCCTCGAGGCCCGCGCCGGCGTAACCACGCAGGAGCCGCGCGAGGCCGGTCAGGTTCTCGCTCAGGATCGGGTTCTTCTTGTGCGGCATCGCCGACGAGCCCTTCTGGCCCTTGCCGAAGCCCTCCTCGGCCTCGCCGACCTCGGTGCGCTGCCAGTGGCGGACGCCGAGCGCGATCTGCTCGATCGCGGTGCCGAGCATCGCGAGCGCGGTGAGGACGTCGGCGTGGCGGTCGCGGGCGACGACCTGCGTGGCCACGGTCTCGGCGCGCAGCCCGAGCGTGCCGAGCGCGGCGGCCTCGATGGCCGGATCGAGGTTGCCGTAGACACCGACCGCGCCGGCGATCTTGCCGACCGCGATCGCGTGCCGCGCCGTGACGAGCCGGGCCCGCGCGCGCGTGACCTCGGCGTGCCAGCGCGCGAACGTGAGGCCGGCCGTGACGGGCTCGGCGTGGATGCCGTGCGAGCGGCCGATCATCGGCGTGGTGGCGTGCTCGCGGGCGCGCCTGGCGAGGGCGGCGCGGAGCTCGTCCACGGTGCCGACGATGCGGTCGAGCGCGCGCGTGGCCTGCAGGGCCATCGCGGTGTCGAGGACGTCGGACGACGTCATGCCGAGGTGGAGCCAGCGCGCGGGCTCGCCGGCGAGCTCCTCGACGTGCGTCAGGAACGCGATGACGTCGTGGCGCGTGGTGGCCTCGATGGTGAGGATGCGCTGGGCGTCGAGCTTGCCGGTGGCAGCGGCGCGGACCTTGGCGGCGGTGCCGGCGGGGACGCTGCCCTCGGCCTCCATCGCCTCGCAGGCGGCCAGCTCGACCTCCAGCCACAACGCGAAGCGCGTGGCGTCATCCCACAGCGCGGCGAGCTCCGGACGGCTGTAGCGGGCGATCACGCTCGCGATATAGCAGGTTAGCGATAGGCGAGAAACCACATCGCGCTCGCGATGACAGCGGCGAGCGCGAGCGCGCCGAGCGCCATCAGGAGCACGTATGCCCCGCCCGACAGGCCCTTCGGCTCCGCGGCGGGATCGCGCGGCGGCGCGAGGAAGCCGAGGCCGCCCGGCGGCGTGGGGACGTGCCGCCCGGCCTCCGCGAGCGAGCGCATCTGCACGGCCGCGATCGGCCGACCCACGCGCGCCGTCTCCGCGGCGAGCTCGGCCGGCGACTTCATCGAGATCATCTGGAACGTCGCCTTGCGCTCCAGCGGCGGGAGCGGGGGCGCGGCGGGCGGGGGCGGGAGCGGCGCGGCCTCGGTGCGCTCGATCAGGAGGGTCGTGGCCTCGCTCGCGGCCGTCTCCGCCGGCGTCTCGGGCTTCGTCATCGGCCCGTGGAGCCGAACCCGCCGCGGCCGCGCGCGGTCTCCGGCAGCGCCTCGACGACCACCAGCTCGGCCCGCGCGACGGGGGCGATGACCAGCTGCGCGATGCGGTGCCCGCTGTTGATCGTGACCGGGACGTCGCCGAGGTTCACGAGGAGCACGAGCACGTGGCCGCGGTAGTCCGCGTCGATCGTGCCCGGCGCGTTCGCCACGGTGATCCCGTGCTCGCGGGCGAGGCCGGAGCGCGGGCGCACCTGGCCCTCGAAGCCCGCGGGGATCGCGAGCGCGAGGCCCGTGCCGATGGCCGCTCGCGCGCCGGGCGCGAGCACGATCGGCACATCGATCGCAGCGTAGAGATCGAGGCCGGCCGCGAGCTCCGTCATGTAGCGCGGGATAACCGCGTCGGGCCGGAGCGCCTGGATCGAGACGCGTGGAGTCACGCGCCCGATGGTAACGGAAAACGCCCGCCGCGCTCAGATGACGAAGTTGTGGATCTCTTCCGGCGGCGGGTTCGCGGCCAGCGCTTCCTTGCGCGAGAGGCGAATCTTGCCGTCACGGTCGACCTTGAGGCACTTCACGACGACCTCGTCACCCTCGCTGAGGACGTCCTCGACGCGCTGGATGCGCTCGGCCGCGACTTCGCTGATGTGGAGGAGGCCGTCGGTGCCCGGCAGGATCTCGACGAACGCGCCGATCTCGACGATCTTCTTCACGATGCCGTTGTAGAAGAGGCCGACCTCGGGCTCCATCGTGAGGCCCGCGATGAGCGCCTGGGCCTGCTCGATCGCCTTGGCCTCCGAGGACGCGATCGACACGACGCCGTTGTCGGCGATGTCGACGTGCGCGCCGGTCTGCTCCTGGATCGCGCGGATCGTCTTGCCGCCCGGGCCGATGATGTCGCGGACCTTGTCCGGCTTGATCTGGACCGTGACGATGCGCGGCGCGTAGACCGAGACCTCGTCGCGGGCCGACGAGATCGCGGCGTCCATGCGCTCGATGATGTGGATGCGGCCGCGCTTGGCCTGCTCGAGCGCCTCCTCGAGGATCTTGCGGGTCAGGCCGTCGACCTTGATGTCCATCTGGAGCGCGCAGATGCCGCGGCGCGTGCCGGTCACCTTGAAGTCCATGTCGCCGAGGTGATCCTCGTCGCCGAGGATGTCGGAGAGGATGACGTAGTCATCGCCCTCCTTCATGAGGCCCATCGCGATGCCCGCGACGGCCGACTTCGTCGGGACGCCGGCGTCCATGAGCGCGAGCGAGCCACCGCACACCGAGGCCATCGACGACGAGCCGTTGCTCTCGAGGATGTCGGAGACGACGCGGATCGTGTACGGGAAGTCCTCGTACTCGGGGACGATCGCCTCGACCGAGCGCTCGGCGAGGAAGCCGTGGCCGACCTCGCGGCGCGACTGACCGCGCAGCGGCTTCACTTCGCCCGTCGAGAACGGGGGGAAGTTGTAGTCCATGTAGAACGTCTTCTTCTTGTCGCCGAGGAGCGTGTCGAGCTTCTTCTCGTCGTACTTCGTGCCGAGCGTGACGGCGACGAGCGCCTGGGTCTCGCCGCGGGTGAAGAGCGCCGAGCCGTGGACGCGCGGCAGGACGCCGGTCTCCACGGTGATCTGGCGGATCTCGTCGGGGCGGCGACCGTCGATGCGCGTGCGCGTGGACAGCGTGTGCCCGCGCGCCCACTTCTTCATGAGCTTGCTGTAGGCGGCGTCGACGGCCTTGGTGTCGAGGACGGACGGCTTGTCGCCGGCGGCGGCGAGCGCCGCGGTGCGCAGCGCGCTGATGGCGCCCCCCCGCTTCTTCTTGTCCTTGATCGTCATCGCCTCCTTGAGCTTGTCGTAGGCGATGTCCTTGACGCGGGCCACGAGCGCCTCGTCGGTGACGGGCGGCGTGAACGCGCGCTTCTCCTTGCCGTTCGCCGCGCGGAGGCGCTCCTGCATCTCGATGAGCGGCTGCACGGCGGCGTGCGCGAAGAGGAGCGCGTCGATGACGGTGTCCTCCTGCAGCTCGTGCATCTCGCCCTCGACCATCATGATCGCGTCCTTGCTGGCGGCGACGATGATGTCCATGTCCGACAGCTCGCGCTCGGCGAAGGTCGGGTTCGCGACGAACTGGCCGTCGATGCGGCCGACGCGGACGCCGGCGAGCGGGCCCGCCCAGACGAGGTCCGAGCAGTGGAGCGCGGCCGAGGCGCCGGTCATGGCGAGGACGTCGGTCGGGTTCGTCTTGTCGAACGAGACGACGCTGGCGATGATCTGCGTGTCGATGAACCAGCCCTTGGGGAAGAGCGGGCGGACCGGGCGGTCCATCAGGCGGCAGATGAGGATCTCCTCGTTCGTGGTGCGACCCTCGCGGCGGAAGAAGCTGCCGGGGATCTTGCCGCTCGAGTAGAAGTTCTCGCGGTACTCGCAGGTGAGCGGCATGAAGTCGATGTCGCGCGGCTGGGACGAGCCCGCGGCCGTGACGAGGACCATCGAATCGCCGCAGCGGACGACGACGGAGCCGGAGGCCTGCTTGGCCCACTTGCCCGTCTCGATGATGATTTCCTTACCGCCGACCATGGCGGACTCTCGAACGAAAGCCATACGTGTCTCCTTGCTGGAAGTCACGTCGACTGAGCTCCGAGCCCTCGGCGGCCTGGTCCCTCTGTCCAACCCCCCGACCCGCGGTCGGGAGCCTCGACGGAACGATCAAACCAGCGCGATCCCAGCAATCCAGACGACGCTACATGGGTGAGTGTCGGTGCGCGTTATGGCACAGGCGGGTGGCGCCGTCTAGACGGGTCTCAGGGGGCGGGCCGGGCAAAAAAAAGCCGGCCCGAAGGGGCCGGCACAGACCGGGCGCGGGGAGCCCAGAGGGCGAGGCGACGCGAGCAACGGACCGGAGCGGGCTGGTGGCCGCGGGGACCGGAGCGGAGCGGCAACGAAGCCATGCGGGGCCCGCAGCCCCGTTCGGTCAGCGGCGGAGGCCGAGGACTTCGATAAGCTTCTTGTAGCGATCCAGGCTCTGGCGCTTCAGGTAGTCGAGGAGCGCGCGGCGCTGGCCGACCATCTTGAGGAGACCACGGCGGCTGTGGTGATCCTTGTGGTTGTTCTTCAGGTGCTCGGTCAGGTGCGAGATGCGGTCCGAGAGGAGCGCGACCTGAACTTCGGGCGACCCGGTGTCGCCATCGTGGGTCTGGTGCTTGCCGATCGTTTCAGCTTTACGGTGTGCAGAGACGGACATAGAAGCCTCTTAGACGCCAGCGGCCGCGTCCGACATGGACGAGTGCCGTGGTCGGGGCGGACATTGCGTGATCTCGCCCCCCGCCGTCAAGAGGGGGGGGGCGGTCCCGGCGAGCCCGGGTGCTGGTGAAGCTCGGGAAAGACGCGGTCATAGATGACCTTGTCGCCGTCGGGATGCGCCAGCGTGTGAACGAGCGCGAGCAAGCGCCCCGTCCCGTCGACGAGCTGGCATGCCGGCTGGTCGGCCCCGAGCCGCGCCGGGTCGATCTGGACGGCGTGCAGCACCAGCCGCAGGAGCTCGGGGTCCGTGACGGTGACCGCGGGCAGCCCGCTCAGCGTCTCCACCGCGATCAGCCGGTCGGCGATGCCCTCGGGCGTGACGTCCGCGAGCGCGATCGCCTGGTCGAGGGCGAACGCGCCGGCCCGCGTGCGGCGCAGCTCGGTGAGGTGGGCGACCGTCCCGAGGTCCGCCGCGACGTCCGCGATCAGGCTCCGCACGTAGGTCCCCTTGCCGCACGCGATGGCCACGGAGAAGTTCGGCGGGTCGAACGCGCGCAGCTCGAACCGGTCCACGCGGACCCGCCGCGCCGTCCGCTCGATCTCCTCCCCGAGGTGCGCGCGCTTGTAGAGCCGGATGCCGTCGACCTTGATCGCCGAGTGCATCGGCGGCACCTGATCGTGCTCGCCCAGCCGAGCGGCGAGCGCGGCGACGAGCGCCTCGCGCGTGACGTGCTGCCACGGCTTCGTCTCCGTCACCATGCCCGTGCGGTCGAGGGTCGAGGTCGCGCGGCCGAGCACCGCGTCGCAGGCGTACGCCTTGTCGTCCGCCAGCATGTAGCTCGCGAGCTTCGTGGCGGCGTTGATCGCGATCGGCAAGACCCCGGTCGCGATCGGATCGAGCGTGCCGCCATGGCCGGCGCGCGCGGCGCCGAGTTGCCGGCGGACGCGATCCACCGCGGCCGCCGAGGTCATGCCGGCCGGCTTGTCGAGCACGAGAACGCCGTGCCCGAAGAACGTCGCGGGCGCGCGCCGACCGCTCGGTGACGCCCGACCGGTCAGGGCAGCCCGGTGATCCACGCGGTCAGCGTTGCCTTGCCAACCGGGTCCGTGGTCTTCGTCCCGAGCGCGGGCATGTGCAGCGAGTGGTTCGTCGCGTCGAACCGGAACAGCAGCGTCGAGCCCAGCAGGTCGGCCGGGTCGACGAGGCACGAGCCGGTGCCGGCGGGGGTGCCCGGGCATCGCGGGATCGCCGTGCACGGCGTCGCCGGCGCGGTCGGGCAGTCGGCGTCCGTGGGGACGACGACGTGACCGTTGACGCCGACCGCCGTCGTGTAGGTCGGGGTGACGGCGGTCGTCGTGAGGTGCAGCGTGTCGAGGCGCAGCTGGATCGGCGACTCGTTGTTCGTGACGATGGTCGACGTCGCGTTGTGGCAGTGGCCGCAGTTCGCGTGCAGATACCCGAGCGCGGGGTTCGGCGCGGCGAACGGTGTCGGATCCGTGGGCGGGTTCGACAGCGGCAAGGCCGACGCATCGCCGAGCTGCAGCGCTGACATGCCGAGCGCGTGTCC
>JANXOM010000330.1 GCA_025353585.1 Deltaproteobacteria bacterium | reverse complement strand
CAGCCTCTACCTACCCTCTGATCGCGGCCCGATTGGTCGGACCGCCGATCACGATGCCGCGGTTTCGGTGATCACGATGCCGCGGTTTCGGCGATCACGATGCCGCGGTTTCGGTGATCACGATGCCGCGAATTTCGCAGTTCGCGTTGGGCGGCTCGAAGCCGAAGCCCTGCCCGGGGCTCTCCGAGTTGCGCATGCGCGAGCGTCGCGCACGCGACTGGAAGCGTGAGTTAGTCTCGGAGAAGCTCGCCGGAGTCGAGTGGGGGATATTCCTCGGCGAGGACCATTTGAAGGTCATGAGGGCGCCGCGAGCTGTTCTGCCCTCGCGCCGGGTCGAGGTCGATAATCCGTTGAATATGGTCGCGTAGGTTGGCTTTCAACTGCGCCATGAAGCCGCATCCGGAAGGCGGCCTTCGATGCACAGTGCACCAATTGGGTTTCGCGTTCGGCGAACTTTTCGGCGAACCCGCTGAGTTGTTGATCGATGTCACAGGCATCAACCGACTGTGTGCTCAATGCCCTCACATGTTCGTCGTGCTCGTGGTCACGGACGTGCTCCAGAGCAATCGAAAATCGGAGCGCCTCAATTCTGCTATCCGTCGTACCGGAACCGAGCTGATCGGGACGCGGCATGAGCGGCTCTGCTCCGTACTTGGGTCGGTTCGCGTTGGCGGAGCCAAAAGAATCCTGAAGGGCCCGCCGGCCCGGGATTTTGCGGTTTCGGGTACTCAGCCCAGCTCTTTGACGTGCTTGACGAACGCGGCGACCGGCTCGATGAGCACGGCGTCCGCGACGAGCTGGTACGGCAACTCGACGAGCTTGCCCTTGTGCCACCACCAGAGTTGCGTCGACACCTGCTGGGCCGAGCTCTCGTAAATCTCGCGCACCTGGCGGATCAGCTCGACGGCGGCTGCCTTCCAGGCCGCGGCCACGATCCGGTGATACGCGACCGTGCCCTGGTTCGGAGCGGCGACGAGCACGCCGTGCGGCGCGCTGCCCTCGAACAATAGGCTCGCGTACGGCAAGAGGCCGGCGGTGAACGAGCTGTTGCCGAACGCGAGGCTGATCTCGAAGCCCTCGTGCTCGATGGTGTGCGTGCGCAGGTCGCTGACCGCCCGCGTCCGCTTCGCCGCGAGCTTCGCGATCTCCTTCGCGGGCCGGTGCCACGCGCGCGCGTGCTCGATGGGCACGGCCATCGGCTCGAGCCCGTCGACCTCGGCGTAGTGCACGACGATCGACAGGCCGGGCGCGACGAGGACATGCACGCTCGGCTCGTCGGTGCACTCGTCGGTGACGAGCGCCACGCGCAGGTGCGGACCGGCGGCCACGAAGCCCGTCCCGAAGGCGACGATGCGTGGGTCCGTGCGCGGATCGGGCTTGCGCCTGGCCGTGGCCACCCGATCGCGCAGGTGATCGAGGGCCACGCCCCAGGCCGTCTGGCCCTCCGCCGGCTCGGCGCGCCAGTGCGTCGCGAGCGCGGAGCCCGCGCGGAGCTGGGCGAGGACCTCGAGCGCGGTCGCGCGCAGCGCCTCCTCGGCGGGTGGATGCTTGTCGCGGAGCCACGCGTGAACCAGCGGATCGAGGTCGGCGTCGCCGCCGTGCAGGTACGTCACGCACTCGACCGCGAGCAGGCCGGCCTGGCACTGCGCGACCGTGGCGTCGGGCGCGACCGCCGCGGCGAGCGCCGCGCGCACGTGGGTCGCGACGCCGGTCTCGTCATTGATCGCCGCGACCCACTCCATCGGACCCTGGTCGTGTTCGGATCCCGTGGCCCAGGCGCGCTGCATCCCGAGAGAGTACCTGGGAAATCGCGGCGCCCCGGATCCGACCGGCAGGTCGAGCTCGGCGAGGATCGCCGAGGCGAAGTGGCGGCAGGCGGACGGCACCGGCTCGGCCGTTGAGAGGCTGCGCCTCCCGACCGGGCCGCGCGAGCGAGGATCACCCCCCGTAGCCGATGCCGGCCAAGTCCTCCTTCAGCTCGGCGAGCGAGCGAGTGTTCTCGAGCGCGGACAGGATCTTCGCATCGATCACCTTGCCCGCGAGTACGTGCGCAATAGCCGCTAACGGGAGCTTCGATTCGAAGTACTCCAGCGCATAGCGCTGGTACGCCTTCGCATCTCCCGCAAGGATCGCGAGGTCATCCGCCATGGGGGCTGCATTGCCGCGGAACGTCCAGGTTGTCCCAGCGTGCCAGCCGCCGAACGTGACGCCATCCATCGAGAACGCCGCTTCCGAGAGTCGTGGCACGAGTGTCGGAGGTAGCCCCGCGTAGATCTCACGCGTGCTTGCGGCGGGTGCTCGTGCCAGTAGGCCTTCACGAACACGCCGGCAGGCGCGAATACGATGAACCAGTCGTCGCCAGAACCGTTACGCATCGACGCCATCCGCTCTGCCCTGCGCGGCGCCCACGCTGCGTCGAACGAGTAACAGCGACCATCCCACTCCTCGCACAAGATCGCGTCGAGCGCGGCGAGACCGCGGCAGGTGCGCTCGAGCGCCGCGGGCGGCGGCAGGTCCACGGCGGCAACGCTCGACTTCGACTTCTTCGGCGGCATGAGGCGGCAACATACCGTCTCGCCGGGCTCGTCTTCCAGGCGCACCACGCTAGCGGCCGACCGGTCACGGAGAGCGCGCGAACCGCCGATCAGACCGTCGTGCTCGTGCCGAAGAACCGATGCGACCGCCGCGCACCAGGTCACCGTGCTCGCACCGCTCGACGATGGCTCGCTGTCGACGATGACGGTCGCGATGCCCGCCCTCGCCACGCCCTGACGGCGGCTCGGCCAACGATGGCTCAGAGACCCGAATGAATCGCGGTCTCTGTCGATCGGCTTGTCGGCTCCGCCGCCGGCGCTGTCCGGAGGAGATCGCCCGCGGAGACGATGGCTCAGTCGATCCGCTTGCCGTCCCGGTAGTGCTCCGAGATCTCGAGCTGGTCCTCGACCGCGTTCCACGTGCCGAAGGCGCCGTGCTTGTCGCCGTTGGGCTTCGCGCACCACTGGCCCTCGGTGCCACCCGCCCCCGGGAGCCGCTCGACATGCGCCGCCGTGCCTGGCTCGCAGGTGACCGCGGCCGCGTGCAACTTGTTGTAGTCGATGCGATTGGTCGGCTCGCCGCCGAGGTAGTAGGTCCACACGCCGACCTTCACGCCGGCCCGGTACGCGCCCGTCTCCGAAGGACCGCCGCCTCGGACGAGCTCTCGGAACACGCCCTCGGCCACGCCATTGACGTACTCGATCTCGGACGCGACTCCCCCTGACTCGAAGCGTCGCTCCCAGTGCCCGACGCGCTTGCCCTCCTTGAAGCGGCCGCGCCCGATGACGGCGCCGCCCTTGCTGAACACGGCCTCGCCGTCGAGCATCGTGCCCTTCATGCAGCCATCGAGGTCGCCGTAGATCAGGAGCCAGGGATCGCTCTGATCCCCGGCCGGCTGGTGCACCAGCGTCGTCCCGACCGCACATGTCACCGTCACGGGCTCCGCGGCCGCCACGCCGCCGCTGGTCGCCGCGGCCGCCGCGATCATCATCCAGCCAGCGTAGCGAGGCATGGCGAGCGGAGTAACAGCATCCGCACGGCCGTTCAAGCCGTGGTGGACGCGTGCGTGAAGTCGCTTTAGTTCCGCCGCCCAGCGGCTTCATGTTGCACCGGCCGAACGGGCCGGGCTACCACCCGATCGTGCGCACCCTGCTCTCTGTCGTCGTGGCCGGGGCGCTCGCCGCCTGTAGTAGCTCGTCCACCCCGTCGCCGAGCTGCGGCGATGACGTCGCCGCCGCGCAGCTGACCCTCCACAGCGCCGACCTGACGGTGCAGATCACGACGAACCCGTACGCGTTCACGGTCGTCGACGCGGCCGGCACGCCGCTGGTCACCAACGGCACCCTCGGCTGGACCACCGGCCGGATGACGATCCGCAAGCTGCTCTATAATGGCTACTTCCAGTTCGACAACGGGCTCGATCCGTACCGCACCGACCTGCGCGTCGTCGGCGTGAAGCAGACCGACACGGAGATCGACGTCACGCTCGCGACGGCCGCGGGCAGCGACACTGGCAGTGGCAGCGACGGCAAAGCCGACGCCGACACCTGCATCACCGTGAAGCACGTCCTCCGCGCCGGGGCGCTGCGCGTCGAGGCGTCCGCCAGTGGCCGCGTGCCGCGCGCGTGGCAGGTCGCATTCCCGTCGCCGGCCGACGAGGGCTTCCTCGGCCTCGGCGAGCGCTACGACCACGTCGATCATCGCGGCTTCTCCGTCTACAACTGGCCCGAAGAGGGTGGGCTGACGCAGGGCGAGGCCGTGCCCCCCGCCGCTGACAACCCGTATCCGAACGGCGGCACGATGACGTACTACCCCGTGCCGTTCTTTCTCTCGACGGTCGGCTACGGCTTCTGGCTCGACACCACCTACTACAATCGGTTCGAGCTCGCGTCGGAGGCGCCCGATGCGTGGCGTGCGTGGGAGATCGGACCCACGCTCGCGTTCGAGATCTATGCGCCCGTGGCCGCCGACAAGCGGCCGTGGCCGCTGCAGGTCCTCGACACCTTCACCGCCGCCACGGGTCGGCCGATGGTCCCGCCCGACTGGAGCTTCGGCCCGCGGCGCCGGATCAACCGCGGCCAGATGATCGGCAACGAGACCGAGCTGCAGGCGATGCGCACGCAGGGCCTCGCGATCACGGCCGCCGACGACTCGATGCACTTCTCGCCCGACGGCAGCGATATCGGTAACGAAGCCGTGATCCGCGCGTGGACGCAGTCCGGTATCGACATCGGCTACAAGATGATTGGCTACTTCAATCCATACTTCTCGAGCGACCCGGCGAGCCCGCTCGCGAGCGTGACGGCGACCGGCGTCGCGAACAACTACCTCCTCAAGGACAGCGCGGGCATGCTCGGCCAGGTCTCGCTGATCAGCGGCACCGCGCTCACCGTCTACACGATGGATCCGACGTACCCGGACGCGGTCGCGTGGTTCACGGCGCAGTTCAAGCGCGCGTTCGACCTCGGGTACTCCGGGTGGATGTACGACTTCGGCGAGTACGTGCAGGCCGACTGGGTCTCGCATGACGGCCAGACCGGCGAGTCGCTGCACAACGCCTTTCCCGTGCTGTACGACAAGGCCGCCCACGACGCGCTCGAGCAGATGCGCCCGGGTGACTGGTACTACTTCTCGCGCTCGGGCTACACCGGAGCTCAGCAGTACGCGCCGGTGACGTGGTCGGGGGATCCCGACGCGTCGTTCGGCCAGGCGGAAGGGCTGCCCGCGCAGGTCCGCGCCGCGATCACGCTGTCGATGTCGGGCGTCGCCCACGTGGGCTCGGATATCGGCGGGTTCAAGTGCCAGCACAACGGATCCGAGACGGCGAACGGCGAGCTCCTCGCCCGCTGGATCGAGGCGGCGGCGATGTCGTCCGACATGCACGACGACGACGCGTGCTCCGGCGGCAGCGGCAAGGCGACGATCTGGTCCGCGCCCGAGGCGCTCGCGGCGTGGCGGACGTACGGCAAGCTGCACACGCGGCTCGGGCCGTACATGTCCGCGCTGGCCGCGCACGCGCACGCGACCGGCGTGCCCGTCGTGATGAGCCCGTACCTCGTGCACCCGGAGCGGCGCGCGCTGGCGCCGGTCGACACGGCGTTCTACTTCGGGCCCGGGCTCTACGCGGTCCCCGTCGTGACGCGCGGCGCGACCTCGGTCACCACGATGCTGCCACCGGGCGAGCTCGTCGACTGGCGCGACGGCACGCTGTACGACGGCGACACGAGCGCGACCCTGCCGGCCCCGATCACCGAGCTACCGCTGCTGCTCGTCGACGGCGGCCTGGTCCCGCTGCTCGATCCGACGATCGATACGCTCGCGCCCGAGACGTCGGCCTCGGTGATCGGCCCCACCGACGTCGCGACGGTCTACGACGTGGCCGGCGCGCTGTCGCGCGCGACGGGTGACGCGACGTTCGCGCTCGCCGACGGCAGCACGCTCGCCGCGCACTACGATGGCTCGGCGATCGCGTGCACGGGCTGCACGGTCACGAAGATCGGCGCGCGGGTGCAGCGCGTGCAGGTCACGGCCACGACGGACGTGACGGCGGGCGGGCTCACGCTGAAGTCGACCGGGGTCACGCGCAGCCTGCGCTGGGATCTCTACATCATCGACTGACACCGCGAGGCCCACGCCCCGCGCGCAGAGCTGGGCCTGCACCTCGCGACGGTTGCTGCGGGCGGCGCCTGCCCGGCCGGCCGCATGCGCTGGAGCCAGCGGATGTCGTCCATGCCCGCGAACGCCGTGTTCATCGTGACGACGCGCGTGTGCGGCGTGCCGGCGGTCCTTGGCTCGACCGCGCGGGCGTGGTCGAGGCATCGACGGAGTACGCGGCGGTGGACGCGCGGCTCCTGGCGCGGCAGCCGAGCGACGCGGACGCGATCTGCCTCACCTTCGCCACGAGCTCGCGGCGGCCGGCGTGGTCTGCGAGCTGCTCGGCGTGACGCCCAGCCGAGCCGGCGAGCGCTTTGGGAGATCGAGGCCTGGATGACGGAGCACGTCGTGGCGCCGGACTCGGTGGTGTTCGTCGGTGACGGCGACAGCATGGGACCGCTCGAGCCGTGGTTCGTGCGGACGAGCCCGCTGCGCGGCCTCGACGAGTCCGCCGCCCGCGCGATCTTGCGTTTGTTCACGGATCCACCGTGACCGCGCGCGCTGCCTCCGCGCGGCCGCATCAGCGCAGCTCGTAGAGCTCGAACTCGATGTGCGTCCGGTTCCCGGACCCGCGGGCCACGGCCTGGATACCGTTGAGCCAGCGGTAGGCGGGCGCATCCGTCTCGAAGCGCGGGGCGAGCCAGGTGACGCCGCCGGTGCCGTAGGTGCGCGCGTCGGCGCGGCCGTGCGCCTGGAAGAAGATCGTGGCGCCATCGTCGGTCGTGAAGACCACGCGCACCTCGAGCGTGACGGTGGAGTCAGGGCCGACGGTGAGCCAGTCGCCCGCGGTCTTGCCGCGCTGCTGCGCGCGCACGCGGTCGCCGTCCCAGCGCGAGTTCGAGAATTCGACGACCACGCGCCGCCCGGCCGGCGAGTCGGCGAGCGAGACGTGGTCGGTCACCTCGAAGGTCAGCGTGCCCAGCGGCACGAGCTCGATTGGCATTCGTCGACGCTACCGCCAGTTCGCGTCCGCCGCGTGCCGATCTCGACGATGCTGCGACAGCGCCGCCGCCGTTGCCGCGGTACCACCGCAGCGAGCTTCGCGTATGCGCGGCTGACGAGCGCCGGGCTCGGCTCGCGCGCGCATCGCCGCGTGTGCCGCCGGTCGCGAGCCCGCGCGCTCACTCGATCGTGACGGCGAGGTCCTTCCGGATGCTGACCGACAGCGCGCATGACGCGGGGCCGTCGCAGCGGATCGGCTCGGGGACACGCGAGGCGCTGACCGCGAGGGTGCCGTAGCCGGCGACGGTGGCCGGCAGGGTGAGCTGCAGCGTGTTCCCGACGATGGCCCCCGCCGCCGTGGGCGCCACATCCGGCAACTGCTCGGCGAACTGCGCGTCGCCGTAGCGATTGTCGAACTCGATATATGCGCCGGTGATCGTCGGCGCGCTCGGCCAGGCGATCGTCGCGAGCTGACCGTGCGAGAGGGCGCTGGTCGGGTTGATGTCGTTCGTCAGGAGATCGAGTCCGGAGACGGTCCAGGTCGCGGTCGCGTCGTGCAGCACGAAGGTCGACGGCTGGCCCGGGTTCGCGGGCGCTGCCGCCAGCTCGAACGAGATCTCGCTGCAGTCCGGCCCCTCGAAGGCCTCGGTCACGCCGCCGGCCGCGACCCGCGCCAGCGGCTGACCGTCGTAGGTGGCCGCGACGTCCTCGGCGAGCGTGGGACAGCCGTCGGCCGCGATCGAGACATGTACCGCCGGCTCGCCGATGTTACCGACCGACGCGAAGAGTCCGACCGACGCATGGGCGAGCCCGCTGACCGCCGTGGTCGCCGGCGCGTCAGTGCAGGCGGTCAGGGTCGCGGCGGCGGCGAGGAGCAACGTTTTCAGCATCACCAACCCGAGTGCAGGCATCGCGCCACTGGTCGGACCATACGGATTCTGGCTACTTACACCGCGCACGGGTAGAGGTCTGCCACGCAGCTGTCGGCTTGCCACCGCCGGTTCAACACCCGCGCAGGTGGGCCAGGTTCGGCTCCGCGCGCTGGACGTGCGCGCGCGCGCCAGGCCGTCACGCTCACGGGCGCATCGGGCGGCGGGGCGGATCACCGTGCACGCCCGCGACCTGCGAGCCACGAGCTCCCGCGCGAGCGGGCCGAGACCGAGCTACTTCTTGGTCGGCGCGCGCGGCGGAGCCGCCGAACCCGAACCCGCACCCGAGCCCGCCGCACCCGAGCCCGCCGCCTCCGGCGCCAGGTCGGTGATGTAGTAGACCGCGCTCGCCTCGCGCTGCGGGAGCTCGCGGACCTGCTTCTCCGTGGCGTCCGCCGCCGCCGTGTCGCCGCCCTTGCGCTGCGCGTCCGCGAGATCGTAGCGGCAGCCGACGAGCTGCACGCGGCACTTCGAGAGCTCGGCGACCGCGTCCTTGGGACCCGACTTCGCCCACGCCGCGAGGCCCTTGCCCCACGCGACGTACGACAGCGAGGTCGGATCGCCGGCGGCCGTCGCGGCCTGGTCGAGGCCCGTCACGAGCGCGTCCGCGTCGGGCGCGGCCTTCGCCGTCCACGCCGCGTTGCGCAGGACGCCGATCGCGTGCGCGCGGCTGGCGAGCGCCTTGCTCGGCCCCGGCAGCGCATCGCCGCGCTTGCGGCCCGTCTCGAGCCAGGTCGCCGCGTCGGCGAACTTGTCCGAGAGCTGCAGGATCGACGCGCGATCGAGGGCCGCGAAGGCATACGCCGGCGTCTTCTTCGCCTCCGGATCCTTCTCGATCACGTCCAGCCGCGCGATCGCATCGGGGAGATTGCCGGCCGCGAGGGCGAGCCAGGCGCCATCGGTGATCACGTTCACGCTGTCGTACGTGTCGACGGCGCCGGCGTTCTGGCTCTCGTTCGCGGTGAACGCGCCCTTCCAGTCACCGCGGTAGGCGCGCGCGAGCTCCACGCCCTGCCACGCGATGTTGTACTTGGGCTCCAGGTCGATCGCGGCCTGGAACGCCTTCTCCGCGTCGTCGAACTTGCCCGCGAGGAGCAGCATCTCGCCGAGCGTGTCCTGGGGGCTCGGCTGCTTCGGCAGGAGCTCGACCTGCTTCTTCGCGGCCGCGCTCGCGGCGTCCCACTCGCGCAGGCCCGCGTGGCTGTACGCGAGGCCATCCTGCGCGAGCGCGAGGTCCGCCTTCACGGCGAGCGCCTTCTCGAACAGCGTGACGGCCTTCGCCGGATCGCCCATGTCGCTCGCGTCCCAGCCGAGCGCGAGCCAGATGCGCCAGTCGCCGGGCGCGAGCTCGGACACCTTCGTGTACGCCGCCAGCATCGCGGCATGGTTGCCGGCGCGCGCGGCCTGCGCGCCCTCGATGACGAGGCGCTCGGCCTCGGGCAACTTCGTGGCGAGGGCCTTGGCCTTGTCGAGCTCGGCGACGCCCGCGGGGCCCGGCGTGACGATGCCGAGGTACGCGTGCGCCTGGGCGAAGTCGGGATCGAGCTCGATCGCCTTCTTGAACAGCGCGACGGCCTCCGCGCCCCGATCACCGTCGGTGAGGTCGCGGCCCTGCTCGAAGACCTTCTGCGCCTCGGGTGCCTTCGTGGTGACGGGGACGAGCGCACTCGTCGCGGCCGCCGAGCCGGAGCCCGCCCCGGCCGAGCCGGAGCCCGCAGACCCGGCGCCCCCGGACCCGGCGCCCGAGCCCACGGCCGCGATCGGGCCGGAGCCCGCCACGCTCGAGCCGGGCGTCGGCGCCGGCTTGCTGTCGTCCGTCTTCTTTCCACCACAAGACGCCGCCAGGACCGCGGCCGCCAGATAACCGATCGTGCGCATGGCCACGACTCTACAGTCGCCGGGGTTCGACTCGCGACGGTTGGGCTGTAAGATAAACGCAGGATGAACATCAAGCGCGCTCTGGTGATCGGCGCCGTCTTTGCGGTCCTGTCGACGGGATCGGCGTTCGCGGGGCGCGGCGGCGGCGGCGGTCGCGGCGGCGGCGGCGGTGGTGGTCGCGTCGTGCACGGCGGCGGCGGCGGCGGACACGTCGTCGTGCGGCACACCGAGCCCGCCCGCGGCGGGCCGTCGTACGGTCACGGCGGTCGCGTCGTCGTCACGCGCGAGCGGTACTACGATCGCAACCGCCAGCCCTCGGTCATCGTCGAGAGCTATGGCCGACGCCCCGGCTACTACTGGGTCCCGGGCAACTGGGACTGGGATCGCTCGGAGTGGATCTGGTACCCGGGCCACTACGACGTCGACGCGGCGTACCAGCAGGCGCCCGTGCGCGTGTACGGCCGCTACTGATCGCGGCGCGCGACCCGCTTGACGCGAGCCGGCGTTCCACGCTGTACTGAACACCTGTTCATGCAGCCAACCCACGCGCTCCCCACTCCGATCCCTACCGACCTCGTCGACGCTGTCCCTCCCGAGGCGCGCGCGGTGCTCGAGCTGTTCACGACCGAGCTGGCAAAGGTCGGGTTCCCCGACGTCGACGCAGCGACGCTCAAGCGCCAGGCCGACGAGCTGCGCGCCGAGGCCAAGGCCGTCGCTCGTGCGCAACAGGCGCTCGACGAGATGTCGGCGACGCTTGCCGCGCACGCGGCCGCGCTCGCGCAGACCGCCGCACGCGCGCTCGCCTACGCGCGGATCTACGCCGACGCACATCCCGATCGCACCGGGCTCGTGACGGCGCTCGGCGCGCTCGACGCCGCGACGGTCCGGCCGCCCGCGACCGGCGCGATTCACCTGCCGAAGCGCCGCGGCCGGCCGCGCCGCCAGAGCGCCGAGCTGTTCGCGCCGCCGCCGAACGACCCGTAGCGAGCGCCGCCATGTTACCCACGGGGCATGGCGCACGCACCGGAGACGCTCGAGCACGCTCATCACATCGCGCATGGCGGGCACGAGGGCGGTCGGCTCGCGATGGTCGTCGGCATCACGATGGCCACGCTCGGCGTGCTGCTCGCGTTCGCGTCGGCCAAGGTCGGCGGCGAGCGCACGGAGCTGATCCAGGCGCTGGTCGATCAGACGTTCGCTCACGCGCAGTTCCAGGCCCAGGACGTGAAGCATCGCGTGGCCGTGCTGAGCCTGCAGAACTTGCACGCCGAGGCCGAGGTCGGGCGCACGAACCCGAAGGACATGCTGCAGATCGTCAATTCGATCGAGCGGTACGAGAAGGAGGCGACGGCCGCGAACACCTGGGTCGACGCATACGACCAGCTGATCAAGGCGTTCGCCGAGAGCCAGGAGCACTACGAGCGGGCCCAGCTCGCAGCGGAGTTCGGCATCGTCATCGCGTCGATCGCATTGTTGCTCAAACGCAAAGCGCCGTGGATCGCGTCGCTGGGGCTCGGCGGGCTGGCGATCGTGCTGCTCGTGATGACGTACATGGAGACGCGGCACGAGACGCACGAGGCCGAGGAGAAGATCGAGTCGTCGGAGCACATCTACGAGGCGATGCGGGAGGCGGACAAGACGACCGACGTGGACCACGCGCTCGTCGAGGACGTCAAGAGGTCCTACGGGGCCGGGGCGCCGACGCCGGCGCCCGCCGCGCCGGCTCATGGCGGCAGCGGCGACTAGATTCGGATCACGATCAGCACGAGCACGACGAGATAGACGGCCGGGAACGCGTACGCGCAGATCCGATCGAGCCGCTGCTGGAGCGGCTCCCTCCCGCGCGCGACGAGCGCGAGGGCCGTGATCGTCTCGGCGACCGAGAGCACGATGATCCCGAGCGTCAGCATGATGAGCTTGTCGGCCATCGTGACGTCGTTCGTGTCGGGCAGCGAGTTGTTGATCGCCACGGTGACCGCGGCCGCCGCGAACGTCGCGCCGACGCCGAGGCTCACGCGCGGGCTCGACTCCTTCGGTCGCACGTGGAACGCGCACCACGAGATCAGCACCGAGATGAAGAGCCCGAAGAAGACCTTCATGAACCGGCCGTACCCCGGTCGCTCGATGTCGATGCCGAACACGTACCGCGAGTACGTGGACTCGCGATCGTGCGGCAGCGAGGTGTCGCCGTAGTTGGTGTGATACGCGTGCGCGCTGATGGCGCCGTGGTTGCCCGTGACCTGCCAGCCCGAGACCTGGAGCTCCGGGCTGACCGTCGCGTTGGCCGTATCGCCGTCGTACACGAGCGTGCGCGCGTCGTGCTCGCTGTCCTCGACCTGCAGCTCGAGCGTGTGATCGTCGAGCGGGAAGCGCCGGAGATCCCAGAACTTCGTGATGCTCGCGACGATGCGCGCGATGACGTACGTCTGGCCGCCGATCGTCTTCTTCGAGACGCCGGCCTTCGACGTGATGCGACCGTTAGAGAGCTCGAACGTGTCCACCGGCTTGAGCTCGATACCCTCCACCGGCGTCCAGCGAAACCAGATGTAGAAGTCGACGTTAAACGAGTTGTTCTTGATGTCGATGCCGTAGATGTGATTGACGTAGATGCCGCAGGTCACCTTGATCGGCGCGGTGGGCGCGGCCGCTGGCTCCGCGTCCGCGTGGGCCGCCCGCCCGCCGCCGAGTAGCAGCGCCAACAGCGTCACGAACGCGACGAGCGTGGCGCGCATCAGCTCGCCCTCGCCACGAACATCACGAGGAGGCCGAAGTAGCCGACCGTGATCAGCCGGAACGCCCAGCGGTCGAGCGTGTGGGCGCGCGCTTCCTGCTCGGCGTGGACGAGGCGATTCGCCGCGATGCAGCAGAACGTCACGGCGAGGATCGTCGCGTAGCTGAGGATGTAGATCTTGTCGAGGAGGAGCAGCGAGCCCGTCGGAGGGAGCTCGGTGGCGGCCGTGATCTGGAGCGCGACGGCGGAGATCAGCGCCGTGATCGTGAGGCAGAGGCGGGCGTCGATGTCGACCGGCTGGCAGAAGAACGCGCCGAAGGTGATGAGCAAGATGAGCGCGATCGGGATGACCGTCTTCGACACGATGCCGACGACCGGCCGGTCGATGTGTACGGTGAAGTCGACGCGCGAGTAGCGCTCGTCCGCGAGGTGGGAGCGCGTGTCGCCGAAGGTCGTCGCGAAGTCGCTGTGGCCGAGCGTCGACTGCATCGGCGAGAGCGTCCAGCCGGGGACGGTCAGGTCCGGCCGCTTGGTGCTGCCGGTGGTGTCCACGACGTGCACGAGCTCGAGCAGGCGGTGCTTGGCGTCCTCGATGGAGATGGTGATGTCGTGGTCGTCGAACGGGTAGCGCGCGAGCGGGAACGGGTGCCCGAAGCGACCGTAGATGTGGAAGGTCTGGAGCTTGTTGCCGTCGGGGAGGACGTCGGCCTTGGCGACGCCGGCCTCGTCCGTATAGATCGGGATCTGCGAGAGGTCGGTGACGTTGACCGCGTTCGTGATCTGGAAGCTCGTCGTGGGGTCGATGTCGCCCTGCCAGCGGAACCAGAGGTAGAACTCGGCGGTGAACGAGTTCGTCTTGATGTCGATCTCGCTGATGTTCTGGAGGTAGAGGCCGATCGTGACGGGCTCGGCCGGCCCTCTCGCCGCGGGCGTCGGCGTGTGGGCCGCGTCCGAGCCGGCGCCCACCCCCGCGTCCGAGCCGGCCGGCGTATCCGCGTGCACGCCGCTGCGGGCCCAGAGCACCAGCAACAGCGCAAGCGCGGGCACCAGGTACATCACCCGGCGCGTCCGCTTCCTCGTCGTGCTCACCACCGGATCGACGATACGATTGCCGGCGGCGCCGCGCCAGTTCACACGGGCTCAGCCGACGGCGGGCGAGCTCTCGGGCGGCGGTTCGTCCGCCGTGGCCCGCGCCTGCTCGGCTTTCTCGGTGTACTGCGCCTTGCGCTTGCTGTCGGTCTCGCGGTCCGCCGCGCGCTCCCAGAGCCGGCCGGCCTCGCGCCACGCCCGTTCGTAGGCCGACGCGTCCTTCGCGATCAGCGCCGCCTGCTCGGCCGCCTCGGCCTTCGCCACATGTGGATTTCGTCCAAAGCCCATCGCGTACCTCGACCTCATGCATAGCCGGTCGCTGTGACGGAGGCATACTCGGCGCGTGCAGATCGCAGAGGGCATCGCCGACTCCGTCGCCTACCTCGGCTCCGCCGCCGCCCTGGCCAGCATCGCCGTCGACCCGTACTGGCCGAAATGGCACTCGCCGTGGTGGCACATGCTCCTCCTGCACGAGCTCGGCGAGGCGCGGCAGATCCCCCGCCCCGCCCTCGACGCCATGGTCGCCGGCCTCGACCGCCTGCTGCACATCTTCCCGATCCACCCGACCGACGCGCCCGGCGCCGATCTCCAGCGCGACATCGCGTGTCACTGCGCGCTCGGCTGCATGGCCGACGTGCTCACCGCCTCTGGCGTCGAGGTCGACCGCGCGCTCCCGTGGATCGAGCCGTGGTTCGTGCGCTACCAGATGGCCGACGGCGGCCTGTCCTGCGACGAGGAGGCGTACCTCGTCGCGCACGAGTGCCCGAGCTCGATGGTGGGCACGGTGCCGGCCCTCGAGGCGATGCTGCTCGGCTCGCCCGCCGCGTGGAGCCCGGCGCGCCGCGCGTTCGTCGACCGCGCCGCGCAGCTCCTCGTCGAGCGCATGCTGACGCAGGGCTCGCCGACGGTTCACAACGCCGCCGAGCGCACGACGGCGCGCGCGTGGCCGGCCCTCGCGTTCCCGCGCTTCTACTTCTACGACGTGCTGCGCGGCCTCGCCGCCCTCGTGCGCTGGGCCGAGCGGACGGCACAGCCGCTGCCGCGCGCGGCCATCGCGGCGGTCGTCGCCGAGCTCGAGGGCAAGGCGCGGGCCGGGAGCCTGCGCGTCGAGCGCCACGCCCACGGCGGCCGCACGACGATCGTGCCGACGGCCGACCGCTCGCCGAGCCCGCGCATCCACGCCACGAGCTTCCCGCTGCTCGAGGCCGTCAGCGTCCTCGATGCGCCCTCGCCCGCGCTCACGGCGCAGTGGGACGCCGCGCGCGCCGGCCTCGCTCGCCTCGCCGCGGCGGGCCGGCTGGTCGACTGATCACTCGGCGTCGAGGCAGCCGCGGACGCACCGCAAGAGCGGCGTCGGCCCGAACGGCTTCTGCAGAAAGTTCACGCCTTCGCGCAGCTCGAGGCCCCGCCCGGCCAGCTCGCCGGTGTAGCCGCTCATGTAGATGACCTTGAGCCCTGGCGCCGTCGCGCGCAGCCGCTCCGCCAGGTCACGGCCCGACACGCCGCCCGGCATGATCACGTCGGTCAGCACGAGATCGAACTTCGCGTCGGTCGGCAGCTCCAGCGCCGCCGCGCCCGTGCTCACCACCGAGACGCGATAGCCGTGCATCTCGAGCACCTGCTGCACGAGCCGCCGCACCGACTCCTCGTCCTCCACCACGAGGATCGCCTCGTCCCCCCCCGCCGCCTCGAGCTCGTCGGTCGTCCCTGGCGACTCCGCCGCGACCTCGCCCGCCGCGGGCAGGAACACCGTGAACGTCGTGCCCTGGCCGACGACGCTCGCCACCGACACCGTGCCGCTGTGCTGCTTCACGATGCCGAACACCGTCGCGAGCCCCAGGCCCGTGCCCTTGCCGGGATCCTTCGTTGTGAAAAACGGATCGAAGATTTTTTCGATGGTCTCCGGCGACATCCCTGAGCCCGTATCCGTGACACGGAAGACGACATACGGGCCGGGCTGCGCGCCGGGGTTCAGAGCGGCGAACCGCCCGTCAACCTCCAGGTTCTCCGCAGCCACCGTAAGGATCCGCTTCGGCTCGCTGCCACCGGTGGAGGCAGGTACGGACATGATCGCA
>JANXOM010000317.1 GCA_025353585.1 Deltaproteobacteria bacterium | reverse complement strand
GAGCCGCCCCGAGCCGGAGCCCGCGCCGCCACCGCCGCAGCCGCCCGCGCCGACGCCTGGCCCGCGTCCCGGTCCGCCGCGTCCGGCGCCCGGGCCGTCGCGCGAGATGGCGCCGCAGCCGCAGCAAGCGCGTGAACCGGTCATCCCGCCGATCAGCGCACCGGCCCCGCGTCCCGGTCGCCCCGGCGGCACGATGCCGCCGCCGAACATGGCGCCGATCGCCCCGCTGCCCGCGCCGATCGCCCCGCCGCCGATGCAGACGCACGCCGAGCCCGCGCCGATGCCGGTCCCGATGCCGCGGCAGCCCGCGTACGATCCGGGCCCGCCCATGCCGCCGCCGCAGCAGGCGCAGGCCCCGACCGCCATCGTGCCGCCGATGCCCCCCGCGCCCGTGAGCAACGGGAGCAATGGCGCGGCCGCCGTGCCGGTCTCCGCGCAAACCAAGCGCGCGCTCGTGGGCGCCGGCGCCAGAAAGGTCGCGGGCCGATCGCTGTCGTCGCCGAGCCGGCGCGGCGTGCACCTCGAGCCGCTCGATCCGAAGCTCGTGAAGATGCTCGACCTGCAGTCGACGATCCTCGAGCGGCTGCGCGCGAAGCTCGATCTCGACAAGATCCCGATGGACCGCCTCCACGAGGAGGACCTCTGGCAGAAGGCCGAGCGCGCGACGATCGACCTCGTCGAGACGCTCGAGACCTCCGGCGAGCTGCCGAAGTACATCGATCAGGACACGCTGATCAAGGAGACCCTCAACGAGGCGCTGGCCCTCGGGCCCCTCGAGGATCTGTTCGCCGACGACAAGATCGACGAGATCATCATCGATCGCCGCGACCGCGTGGTCGTCGGCAAGGACGGCGTCCTGCGCGGCTCCGGCAAGGCGTTCAGCTCGGACGACGTGTTCGAGCGCGTGGTGAAGCGGCTCGTCGCCGAGGCCGGTGGCCGCATCGACGACACGCTGCCGATGGTCGACCTCCGCATGCGCGACGGCACGCGGCTGACCGCGGCGGTGATGCCGGTCGCGGCGCGCGGCGCCGTGCTCGTGCTCAAGAAGACGCCGACGGCGATGCCGCAGCTGCCCGACCTGGTCGGCGCCAACACGCTGTCGCCGGGCATGGCCGACTTCCTCGCGACCTGCATCGCGGCACGCCGCAACATCCTCGTGTGCGGCGGGCCGGGCTCTGGAAAGACGACGGTCGTCGCGGCCCTCGCGGCGGCGGCGCCGGCGGGCGAGCGCGTGGTCTCCCTCGAGGAGGTCGGCGAGCTCGCCATCGCGCGCGACGAGTGGATCCAGCTCGAGACGCGTCCGCCGCACGGCAAGTCCGGCGAGATCGACATGACCGTGCTGCTCGACACCGCGATGCGCCTCTCGCCGGACCGCCTGGTGATCGGCGAGGTGCGCGGCCGCGAGGCGATGCCGGTGATCAGCGCCCTGTGCTCGTCGGTCGATGGCGCGATCGTCGCGATGACAGGCGAGGGCGCGAGCCCGACGCTCAACCGGCTGGCCGCGCTCGCGCGCATCGCCGCGCCGATGGGCGCCGACGGCGCGATTCGCGAGCTCGTGGCCCAGGCGATCGAGATCGTGGTCCACGTCGTCCGGTTCGCGGACGGATCGGTCCGCGTGCACGCGATCGAGGAGGTCATGGGCTTCACCGAGACCGGCTTCGACACCCACGTGCTCTTCCAGCACCGCGACGGCCAGTACGCGGCCACCGGCACCGTGCCGCGCTTCTACGCCGAGCTCGAGGCCCGCGGCATCCCCGCGGACCAGGCCGTCTTCCGCTGAACCTCGCGCTCCCCGCTCGGTCTTAGTTCTCGCGCTTCTCGAGCGTGCCGGCCAGCGCCAGCACCTCCAGGTCGCGCGGCCAGACGGCGCGCAGGAGCTCGACGAGGCCGCGGGCGCTCTCGGCGTCGGGGTCGTCGCTCGCGAGCGAGGCGCGCGCGCCGGCCAGCTGCTGCGCCTTGAGGTCGGGCGCGAGCCGCGCCGCCGTGGCCGCGGCGGAGGCGCGCGTGGCCTCGTCGCCGGCCTTGGCCGCGAGCCGCGCGGCCTGGGCCCAGAAATAGCCTTCCTGCCCGTGGCCCGCCGCCGCGGTCGCGGCCATGCGCGCCTCTTCCTGCGCGTTCGCGAGCTCGCCGCTGCGCTCGGAGATACGCGCG
>JANXOM010000305.1 GCA_025353585.1 Deltaproteobacteria bacterium | reverse complement strand
CGCGACCACGAGGTAGTCGCGCCCCCGACCACGAGGGCGGGCCCGTGCCCGAGCGCGACCACGGGCCCGAAGGCGTTTCCGTCGCCGTCGCCGTCGCCGTTCCCGCGGTCGTTGCCTTTGCTGTTAACGTCGCCGCGGGATCACGACGCCGCGCTCGTCCGCCGCCTTGATCGCCTCGTCGTACCCGGCATCCGCATGCCGGATCACCCCCATCCCCGGGTCGCACGTCAGCACCCGCTCCACGCACCGCGCTGCCCTCGCCGTCCCGTCCGCCACGACCACCATCCCGGCGTGCAGCGAGTACCCGATCCCCACGCCACCGCCGTGATGGAACGACACCCACGTCGCCCCCGCCGCCGTGTTGATCAGCGCGTTCAAGATCGGCCAGTCCGCCACCGCGTCGCTGCCGTCCTTCATCGCCTCGGTCTCGCGGTTCGGCGACGCCACGCTGCCGCAGTCGAGGTGGTCGCGCCCGATCACGATCGGCGCCTTGACCTTGCCCGTCCGCACGAGCTCGTTGAACCGCAGCCCGACCCGGTGCCGCTGGCCATAGCCGAGCCAGCAGATGCGCGCCGGCAAGCCCTGGAACGCGATGCGCTCCTTCGCCATGGCCATCCAGCGCGCGAGCATCGGGTCGTCCTTGATCTCGTCGAGCACCGCCGCGTCCGTCACGCGGATATCCTCTGGATCGCCCGACAGCGCGGCCCAGCGAAATGGCCCCTTGCCCTCGCAGAACAGCGGCCGGATGTAGGCCGGCACGAAGCCCGGGAAGCTGTTCGCGTCCCGCGCCCCGCCGAGCGTCGCCTGCGCGCGCAGGTTGTTGCCGTAGTCGAACACGTGCGAGCCGGCGCGCTGCATCGCGATCATCGCCTCGACCTGCACCGCCATCGAGGCCCGCGCGCGCGCGATGTACGCCTCGGGGTCCGCGGTGCGCAGCTCGGCCGCCGCCGCGAGGGAGAGGCCCTGCGGGATGTAGCCGACCAGCGGATCGTGCGCGCTCGTCTGATCCGTCACGAGGTCCGGCGTCACGCCGCGCCGCACGAGCTCGGCGTACACGTCCGCCGCGTTACCGATGACCGCGATCGAGCGCGCCTGCTTCGCGGCCACGCACTGGTCCACGCGCCGCAGCGCCGCGTCCAGATCCGGCGCGACCTCGTCGAGGTAGCGCGTCTCGAGCCGCCGCTGCGCACGCGCGGGATCCACCTCGACGCCGAGGAACACCGCGCCGGCCATCGTCGCGGCCAGCGGCTGGGCGCCGCCCATGCCGCCGAGCCCGCCCGAGAGCACGAACTTGCCCGCCAGATCCGCGCCGGCACCGTAGTGCGTGCGCGCCGCCGACGCGAACGTCTCGTAGGTCCCCTGCACGATGCCCTGCGAGCCGATGTAGATCCACGACCCCGCGGTCATCTGCCCGTACATCATGAGCCCGCGTCGCTCGAGGTCGCGGAAGTGCTCCCAGGTCGCCCACTGGCCGACGAGGTTGGAATTCGCGATGAGGACGCGCGGCGCCTCCTCGTGCGTCCGGAACACGCCGACCGGCCGCCCCGACTGCACGAGCAACGTGTGGTCGCTCTCGAGCGCGCGGAGCTCGCGGACGATCGCGTGGTAGTCGGGCCAGCTGCGCGCGGCCTTGCCCGTCCCGCCGTACACGACCAGATCGTCGGGGCGCTCCGCCACGTCCGGATCCAGGTTGTTCATGAGCATGCGGAGCGCCGCTTCCTGCGGCCACGCCTTGCACGTCAGCTCGCTCCCACGCGCCGCGCGGATCACTTCAGCCATGCACGCAGTGTAGTGCCGAAACGAGAACAGGGCGCCGGAGCGCCCTGCCTCGATCACGGTTGCGACAAACTTACGCGGTCTTGGTCGCGGCCGGCGCGTTGCTGATGCGCATGCCGTAGAACGAGCGCCAGGCGAAGAACATCGAGACGGCGAGCGCGACGCCCGCGATCACGTAGCGGACGGTGTCCATCGACGTGTTGCCCGACACGACGACGCCGTTGTCCATGTGGTCCAGCGTCTTCTCGTGCAGCTTGTTGGCGAGACCGACGGCGAGCACGCCGAAGAGCGTCGTGAACTTGATGACGGGGTTCAGCGCGACGGACGAGGTGTCCTTGAACGGGTCGCCGACGGTGTCACCGACGATGGTGGCCGCGTGGAGGTCCGTACCCTTGGCGCGGAGCTCGGTCTCGACGATCTTCTTCGCGTTGTCCCAGGCGCCGCCGGCGTTCGCCATGAAGATGGCCTGGTAGAGGCCGAACAGCGCCATCGAGATCAGGTACCCGATGAAGAAGTACGGGTTGATGCAGGCGAAGGCGAGCGTGGAGAAGAACACCACCATGAAGATGTTCCACATGCCCTTCTGCGCGTAGAGCGTGCAGATCTCGACGACCTTGTTGCTGTCCTCGACCGACGCCTTCGTCGACGTGCCGTCCAGCTTGATGTTCGCCTTGATGTACTCGACCGCGCGGTAGGCGCCCGTGGAGACGGCCTGCGTCGACGCGCCGGTGAACCAGTAGATGACGGCGCCGCCGGTGATGAGACCGAGGAGGAACGGCGGGTGAATCATCGAGAGGTGCGAGACCTCGGACGCCCGGAGGCCGCCCGTGAGCAGCATGATGAGCGCGAAGATCATCGTCGTGGCGCCGACGACGGCGGTGCCGATGAGCACCGGCTTCGCGGTCGCCTTGAACGTGTTACCCGCGCCGTCGTTCTCCTCGAGGAACGCCTTGGCCTTCTCGAAGTTCGGCTTGAACTTGAAGTCCTTCTCGATCTCGCCCTCGATGCCGTCCATGCCCTCGACCATCGAGAGCTCGTACACCGACTGCGCGTTGTCCGTCACCGGACCGTAGGAGTCGACCGCGATGGTGACCGGGCCCATGCCGAGGAAGCCGAAGGCCACGAGGCCGAACGCGAAGACCGTCGCCGCCGCCGTGTACGCGAAGTCCGCGCTCTCCGGGTTGCCCAAGGTGCCCATGTCGAGGTGCACCGAGTGGTTCGCCTCGCGGAGGACGTCGGCGAGGCCGGTCGTGCTCGCCGTGATGGCGTACGCGACGGCCATGAGCGCCGTGATCGTCAGGCCCATCCAGTAAGCCGAGAAGTTACCGGCCGTGAGCCCGGCGAGGATGTTGAGCGACGCGCCGCCCTCCTTCGAGGCGGTGACGACCTCGCGGACGTGGCCGGAGCTGGTCGACGTGAACACCTTCACGAGCTCGGGGATGATGGCGCCGGCGAGGGTGCCGCACGAGATGATCGCCGAGAGCTTCCACCAGAGGTCGTGGCTCAGCTTGCCGCCGCCCTGGCCGATGAGGATGTACGAGGTGACGAACGTCAGGCCGATCGAGACGATCGAGGTCAGCCACACGAGGACGGTCAGCGGGTGCTCGAAGTTGAACGCATCGCTGTCGAGGTACTTCGCCTTCGCGATCGCCTCGTTGATGAGGTAGCTGATGATCGACGCGAGCACCATCACGATGCGGATCGCGAAGATCCAGACGAGGAGGACGGTCTGCACCCACGCGCCGATGTCGTTCGGCTGCAGGACGCTCTGGCCGCCCGGCAGGGTGACCAGCGTGTAGGCGATGTGGCCGGCGCCCAGGAGCGGGAACGCCACGAGGATGAACGTGATGAGGGCGACGCCGGTGACGCCGTACGTCTCGAAGCCATCGGCCGTCGGGCCGACCGAGTCGCCGGCGTTGTCGCCGGTGCAGTCCGCGATGACGCCCGGGTTGCGCGCGTCGTCTTCCTTGATGTTGAAGACGATCTTCATGAGGTCCGACCCGATGTCGGCGATCTTCGTGAAGATGCCGCCGGCGATGCGGAGGGCCGCCGCGCCGAGGGACTCGCCGACCGCGAAGCCGATGAAGCACGGGCCGGCGTAGTCGCCGGGCATGAACAGCATGATGGCGAGCATCAGGAGGAGCTCGGTGGAGATCAGCACGGTGCCGATGCTCATGCCGGCCTCCAGCGGGATGGCCATCACGTGGTAGGGCTTGCCGCGGAGCGACGCGAAGGCCGCGCGCGAGTTGGCGAAGTTGTTGACGCGGATCCCGAAGAACGCGACCAGCGTGCTGCCGAGGATGCCGACGATGGAGAACACCGCGATGGCGATGACCTTCGGGGCCTCGACGCCTTCGAGGACCGCGAAGTAGATGACGATGACGGCGGCGATCAGCACCCAGAGCATCGCGATGAAGCGCGCCTGCGTCTTCAGGTAGGTCTTGCACGTCGCGTAGATGAGCTCGGAGATCTCGAGCATCGCCTTGTGGACGGGGAGGTTCTTGAGCTTCTGGTACTTCATCAGGCCGAACAGCAGGCCGACGATGCAGACCGCGATACCGATCGCCAGGATGTTCCATCCGTTGATTCCATGGCCCTGCAGGCCGATGAAGTCGACGTCGTGGAAGTCAGGCAGGACGAGTTGGGCTTCGCTGGTGGGGCGACTCGGGCTGGCCGCGGCGTGCGTACCAACCGTAGCCGCCGCATCGGCGAGCCATGGCAACAGGGGACTCATAGGACGGGCGTTATAAGGAAGGCGGTCTCCCGAGTGCAAGCGTTGGCACGCCGCAAGTGGGGCCCCGACCTTTCGACGCTGTCGCGCTTTCTTGTCGCGGGACAGATCTGGCGTGGTATGGAACACTGCCCCAGAGGTTGTTGGGCCCATGCGCCGCCCCGAGATCCTCGCCCCTGCCGGCGATCGCGACGCCCTCTCGGCGGCCCTCGCGGCCGGCGCGGACGCCGTTTACTTCGGCCTCGACGACGGCTTCAATGCGCGCGCCCGGGCAGCGAATTTTCCCTCGGATGGGCTCGCCGAGATCGTGGCGCAGGTCCACCGGGCCGGCGTTCGCGCCTACGTCACGCTGAACACGCTGGTGTTCGAGCCGGAGCTCCCGACCGTCGAGGAGCTGCTCCGGCGGGTGGGCGCGGCCGGCGTGGACGCGATCATCGTGCAGGATCCGGCCGTCGCGCTGCTCGCCCGCGCAGTGTGCCCGGCCCTCGAGGTCCATGGCTCGACGCAGATGACGGCCTCGAGCGGGCGCGCGGTCGAGCTCCTCGCGGCGCTCGGCCTG
The DNA here is from genome assembly GCA_025353585.1 of Deltaproteobacteria bacterium. Lineage (GTDB taxonomy): Bacteria > Myxococcota_A > Polyangia > Haliangiales > Haliangiaceae > JABFXX01. Next base: position 2,931 of record JANXOM010000305.1, on the reverse strand, counting down.
TCCCGCGTGGTCGTTCCGCGCGAGCTGTCGGTCCCGGAGATCGCGGCCTACAAGGAGGTGGCGGACGGCCCGGGCGTGGAGCTCGAGGTGTTCGTGCACGGCGCCTTGTGCGTCGCGTGGAGCGGCCAGTGCCTCAGCTCCGAGGCCTGGGGTGGGCGCTCGGCGAACCGCGGCCAGTGCGCGCAGGCGTGCCGGCTCCCGTATGCGCTCGTGGTGGACGGCGAGGTGCGCGAGCTCGGCGAGGTCGCGTATCTCCTGTCGCCCAAAGATCTCGTCGGGCTCGACAGCGTGAGCGAGCTGGCGGCGCTCGGCGTGGCGAGCCTCAAGATCGAAGGCCGGCTCAAGGGGCCCGCCTACGTGGCGACCGCGGCAGCGCAGTACCGGCGCGCGGTGCAGCCGGGCTGGGAGGCGGCGAGCGAGGTGCCGATGGAGCGCGAGGCGCTCGAGGTCGCCTACAGCCGCGGGGTGTCGCGCGGCTTCCTCGGCGGCGCGGATCATCAGACGCTGGTCGAGGGCCGGTTTCCGCGCCACCGCGGCGTGGCGCTCGGGCGCGTCGTCGACGTGGAGGGGGACGAGGTGGTCGTCGTGCGCGATGACGCGGCGCTGCGGCCGAGCAGTGGTGGCGCGGCGCTCGCGGGCGCCGGGCGAGCTCCGGGCGCGGGCGCGGGCGCGGGCGCGCTTGCCCCGCGGGCCGGCATGGGCGTCGTCTTCGACCGCGGCAAGCCCGAGCTCGACGAGGAGGGCGGCCCCATTTTTGGCGTCATCGAGATCGCGGGCGGCTGGCGCCTGCGGTTCGGGCAGCCCGGCCCCGACCTGCGCCACGTGCGCGCCGGCCACTTCGTCTGGATCAGCTCCGATCCGCGCGTCACCCGCGCCGGCGAGCGCGCGGTGGTCGCCGGCGGTCAGCCGCTCGGCCGCATCGGCGTCACGCTCGCGATCCGCGGCCAGGCCGGCGAGCCGCTCGCCGTCGTGGCGACGGCGGGCCCGCACACGGCCCGCGCCGAGACCGCCCAGGTCCTCGCCCCCGCGCGCAGCGCTGGCATGGGCCGCGAGCTGCTCGCCGACAAGCTCGGCCGCTTCGGCGGCACGCCGTTCCACCTCGCCGCGCTCGACACCGCCGGGCTCGGCGCCGGCCTCCACCTCCCGGTCAGCGCGCTCAACGAGCTGCGGCGCGCGCTCGTGACCGCGCTCGACGCGCAGGTCGGCGGCGTGGATCGCGTCGTCGCCCGCGAGTCGATGCTCCCTGCCCTGCGCGCGCGCACGCACGTCGCCGACGCCGACGACAGCGCGCCGCTCGTCGTGCCGCTCGTCCGCACCGACGCTCAGCTCGACGCCGTCCTCGACGCCGGCGCACGCGAGGTCGAGCTCGACTGGATGGAGCTCGTCGGCCTCGCCCGCGCCGTGGAGCGCGCCCGGGCCCGGGGCGCCCGGGTCGGCGTGGCCACGTTGCGCGTGCAGAAACCCGGCGAGGAGAAGGTCGACGCGCACCTCGCGCGCCTCGCGCCTGACAGCCTGCTCGTCCGCAGCTGGGGGTCGCTGCAGGTGCTGCGCGAGAGCGGCGCGACGTTGCACGGCGACTTCTCGCTCAACGTCACGAACGCCATCACGGCCGGTTGGGTCCTCCAGCGCGGCCTCGCGACGGTCACCGCCGCGCACGATCTCGACCGCGATCAGCTGCTCACCCTCCTCGTCGCCGCTCCGCGCGGCCGCGTGGCCGTCACCATCCACCACCACATCCCGACGTTCCACACCGAGCACTGCGTCTACGCGCACCTGCTCTCGCGCGGCGCCGACTTCCGCACGTGCGGCCGGCCGTGCGAGAGCCACCAGGTCGCGCTGCGCGATCGCGTCGGCCTCGTCCACCCGGTCGTCGTCGACGTCGGCTGCCGCAACACCGTGTTCAACGCGCAGGCGCAGTCGGCCGCGGGCCTCGTGCCCGAGCTGCTCGCCCATGGCGTGCGCCGGCTCCGGGTCGAGCTCGTGCGCGAGCCCGCCGACGAGGCGCGCCGCGTGGTCACGGCGTACACCGCGCTCGCGGCGGGTCAGGCCGCGCCGGCGGACGTCGTCCGCGCCGCGGCGGTCCACGAGCAGTTCGGCGTCACGCGCGGCACGATGCGCACGCTCACCGTCCTGCGCTGAGCCCGCATCTTCGCGGGCGCTCTCCTCCGGACAGGCGCCGGCGGCGGAGCCGACAAGCCGATCGACCGAGGCCGCGATTCACGCGCGGTCTCTGATCTGGGCTGATCTGGTCTGAACCGAGGCCGCGTGCTCGCCTAGGCGGCGAGCGCGGTGAACGCCGGCGCGCGCTGCGCGGCCGGGAGGAGCGGCTGGATGCCCTTCGCCCACTCCGTGCACACGCCGAGATCCTGCATGCCGGGGAGCTGCGCCATGCGGCGCTCGATGTACCCCATCACCTCGAACAGGCGATCGCCGGGGAACATGCGCGCGATCTGGGCCGCGCCCTCGGCCTCGCTCTTCACGCCGCTGCCGACCGGTGCGTAGAACTTCTTGACGATGAAGCGCACGAACTTCTGCGCGAACTCGTCGCCGGCCAGCCGCTCGCGCGCCTGGTTGAAGTAGTACGCGAAGTGGCGCCGCTCCTGCTTGGCGATGCGCTTGAACATCTCCTGCAGGACCGGGTTCTTCGTCGTGTTGATGACCTGCTCGTAGGCCTGCATCGTCAGGCACTCCTGGAGCGCGCCCCAGAACATCCACAGCGCCGTGAACGACTGCGGGAACACCTTCGCCATCATGCCCTGCGCGAACTGCTCGACCTTCGCCTTGAACCGCGCGTTCGCCCGCACCTCGGTGCTGCGGTCGGTCGGGTTCTGCATGTCGACGCCGCACTCCACGAGGAGCTTCGTGATCGCGTGAGAGTGGAAGTACTCCTCGTAGTTCCACATCGTGAGGAACGTCAGGATGTCGGGGTCG
>JANXOM010000355.1 GCA_025353585.1 Deltaproteobacteria bacterium | reverse complement strand
GCGCGCGATCGCCGCGCCCAAGGACGCGATCGCGGCGACCGCGCTCTCGCATCGGTTGAGCGAGGCGGGCTTCCACGACTGGGCCGTCGAGTCGGCCGTCCGCGGCAGCGCGCGCGCCGCGGGCACGCCGGAGCGCTGGCGCGTCTTGTTCGCCGCGGCCGAGGCGTACGTCGATCAGTACGATGCAGAGAAGGGCCTCGATTACGCCGGGCGCGCGCTCGGCATGTGCGACGTCGGCGCGCCGAACGACACGTGCCCCGGCTGGGAGCGCGTGCGCATGGAGATGTACACGCAGCAGCTCGACGCGGGTGTGAAGTCCGGCATCAACCCGCACAAGGAGCCGCTCAAGTTCCGCGCCGCGGGCGAGCGCGGGCTGCACGGCGTCCGCATCAGCGGGCACGAGGCGGAGCTGCAACCGGGCACGCCGCAGACGCCGCCGCCCGCGCCCGGAAGCGCGACGCCGGGCAGCGCCGGCAGCAGCGCACCGTAGAGCCGGGTGGTATCATCGGGGCATGCGACGAGCCCCTGCCCTGCTGGTCGTGGCCCTCGGCGCAACGGTCGCGGCCGCGTGCGGGCCCGCCGCGAGCCCCAGCACCGGAGCGACGACGCCCGCGGTCGCGGCGGCGGGGAAGCCCGCGCGCGTGAAGCTGTCGGAGAAGGACATCTACAAGGCGGCGACGCCGGCTGTCGTGCGCATCGAGTCGCAGCTCCCCGGCGGCGTGGCGATCGGCAGCGGCTTCATCGTGGACGCGCGCGGCCTCGTCGCCACGAACCTCCACGTGGTGGCCGGCGCGTCGAAGATCGTCGTGCAGCTCCACGACGGCAAGACCGAGCTGCAGGTAGCCAGCGTCATCGGCTACGACGCGACGCACGACCTCGCGATCGTGCAGATCCAGTCGGCGAAGCAGCTGCCGATCGTGCAGGTCGGCAACAGCGACGATATCGCCGTGGGCGACGAGGTGGTCGCGATCGGCAACCCGCTCGGGATGTTCGATTACACGATCTCGAGCGGCCTCATCAGCCAGATCCGGCCGATCAGCGCGGACGTCACGCTGCTCCAGATCTCGGTGCCGATCTCGCAGGGCTCGAGCGGCGGCCCGCTGTTCAATCAGTTCGGCGAGGTCATCGGCGTCACGACGGGCATCATCCAGACCGGGCAGAACATCAACATCGCGGTGCCGACGAACTACTTGAAGCCGCTGTTCCACCAGACGCCGCTCGACATCGCCGCGTTCGCGACGAAGACGCACGACCTCGCCGAGCAGCCGGGCGATGGCCAGCAGCGCGAGGACGACGACGTGGTCATCACGCGCAAGATCCCGGTGCTGCCGACGACGGTCTACAGCGGCTGCAAGAAGCCCGAGCAGGAGGACATCATCAAGGGTATCTCCGACGCGATCGAGCTCGGCGCGCCGCTCTACAACGCGGGCACGCGCAAGGGCTACGAGGCGTGCTACCGGATCTACGAGGGCGCGTCGATCAAGCTCGAACAGAGCGTGGCGTGCAAGGGCGTCAGCGCGGTGTTCGGCGACGGGCTCCTGCGCGCCAGCACGATGAAGTCGTACAAGGAGAAGGCGTGGGCGCTGCGCGATGCGTTCGACGCGCTGATCATCGCGCAGAAGGGCGGCGCGTCGGGCGGATCGTCGGGCGCGCATCCGTAAGAGGCGCGTGATCCTCTATCTGTTCGACATCGACGGCACGCTGCTCCACGCACACGGCGCGGGTCGGGAGGCGTTCGACGCCATCCTGCTCGCTCAGCACGGCCTCACCGGCGCGAGCGAGGGCATCCGCTACGGCGGCAAGACGGATCCGGCGATCATCGACGAGATCTTCGCCGCGCGGATGGGGCGTGCGGCGACGGCGGCCGAGCACGCCGCGTTCCTCGCCGCGTACCTGCCGGCGCTGCGCGCGAATCTCGAGACGGGCGGCGTCGACGTCATCGAGGGCGTCGGGTTCGCGCTCGCGTGGCTCGGTACGCGGCCTGACGTCGTGCTCGGCGTCGCGACCGGCAACGTGCGCGCGGGCGCGACCGCGAAGCTCGCCGCGTGCGGCCTCGACGCGTGGTTCAAAGGCGACTACATCGGCGGCTACGGCTGCGACTCGCGCGTGCGCAGCGAGCTGGTCGGGGCGGCGATCGCGCGGGCCCGCGAGCGCGGGGCCCTCCGCGAGGTCGTCGTGGTTGGCGACACCATCCACGACATCAGCGCGGCGCGCGCGAACGGCGCGACGATCATCGCCGTCACCACCGGCAGCGACGACGCGGCCGCCCTGGCGAGCGCGGACTTCGTGTTCCCGTCGCTGCGCGAGCTGCCCGCGTGGCATGCGGCCCGCTTCGGCGACGGCCCCTACGGCCCCTGAGTCCGATTCCCGGACACCCAAACGGGGGCCAGGCCCCACTGTTACGTTTGTTACAGGGGCTCAGATGTGCGGCTGAGCGGAGAGCTGTGAGGGCGCCATGATGCCGACGTCGGCGAAGCCGACCTTGATGGCGACGTCCATCGCGCCGACGAGCTCCTGGTACTTGACCGGGTGCTCGCGCGAGCTGTCGGCGGCGAGCTCGACGTCGGTCGCCTTCTCGAAGTACGCCGACGCCTTCTGGTTCTTCAGGGCGGCCTCGAGGCCGGGCCAATCGTAGCCGGCCGCGGTGTTCGGCAGGTGCGTGAACTCGTTCACGCGCGAGACGCCGACCCAGATCCCGTCGGCCTCCACGAGGACGGAGAGCTTCGGGTCGGGGTTGTCGCCATCGACGGTGTCTCGGTTCTTACCAGCCGATGCGTTGACTTGCGCGATGCTGACCCAGACGGCGGCGACCAGCAAGAACGCCGTCAGGCAGCTCATCAGATCGATGAAGGGGACGATGTTGAGCTCGACGTTGACGGAGCCCTTGGTGTTCGTGCCGACGACATTGCCCATGCCCCGAGGACACGGGGCCCGGAGGCCGGTTGCGCGGCCGTCATGGCGCGAGCGGACAGCGGCGTGTAAGGTTCGACGCAGATGAGCGACGTCCCGATCGCGGTCGACGCACCGAAGCCGAAGCCCCCGCTCAAGAAGCGGCTCGCGGCCCTGTACGAGGAGTACGGGACGATCGCGGTCGTGACGTACCTCGTGATGGGCCTCTTGACGTGGGCCGCGTTCGCGACGGCGTTTAGCCTCGGCGTGGAGCCGAGCTCGGCGAGCGGCGTGCTCGGCGTGATCGGCGCGGGCTGGGTCGCGGGTAAGGCCACCATGCCGATCCGGATCCCGATCGCGATCGCGCTGACGCCGGTCGTCGCGCGCGTCTGGCGCAAGTGGCGCGGCCCGAAGAAGGCACCGCTGCCGGAGCTGCCGCTCGACGAGGACGAGGAAGCCGAGCTCGACGACGAGGCTTGACCCTCACGCCAGATCAATCCGGGGCGGCAGCGCCTACCGTCGGAGGGCCGTCGCCAGCGCGCCCGCGCGCGCGCGGCGGGCGACGCAGCGGTCGGCCACGGCGAGCGCGCGCTCGAGGGCGCGGCGGCCACCGGGGATCTTACCGAGCTCCGGCTCGAATGCGACGGCGACCAGCGCCGCCGGCCGGGCCTCGCACAGCGTCGCGGCGGTGCCGAGGAGCTCGGCGGTCTCCGCGGGCGAGAGGCGCGCGAGCACCGCGGCGAGCTGGTCTCGCACGGCCGCCCAGGTGGCGACGGCGGTCGCCGGGCGCTCGAGGTACGCCTGCAGCGCGGGCCAGGCCGCCGAGCCGTCGGGCGCCGTGACGGCGGCGAGCAGGGTCCCGATCTCTCCGGGGCCAAACGCGCCGGCGGCGGCGTAGAGCTCCTCGCGCAGCTCGGGGTCCTCGGTGCGCGCGGCGAGCGCGAGCACCGACACGAGGGCCGCGTGCCCGGCGCTCGGCCCCGCGATGGTGCTCGGCACCTCCAGCGGTGCCACGCGTACCGCGGCCAGCCCGCCGACGAGCACGCGCTCGAGATCCCCGCGTGCGCGCGCGACCGTCGCCGTCGGCAGGCGGTCAGCGGGCACGAGCTCGAGGATTCGATCGCGCACCGCGCGCCACGCGGGCGTCGCCGGCGCGAGCATCGCCTCCGGACCGAGGTGAGCCGCGAGCTGCGCGGCGAGGTACTCCGCCCAGCGCGGCGCGGTGGTCTCGTCGACCAGCGGGGCCAGCGCGCGCGCGATCGCCAGCGCGGCGAGCACGGCATATGGATCGGAGCTCGCCGCGAGCCGCGTGAGCTCGGCGAGCGCCGCCGTCGGCGCCAGATCTCCGCGCGCCACCGCGTTCGCGATGTCGGTCCCCGCGGCGAGGCGCTCGGCGGGCGTCGCGATCCCGGTTGGCACCACCGGTCCGACGCCGAGCGGCAGCCACTGCGCGGTGTAGTAGCCCGCGCCGCCCGCGTTCGTGATCACCCACGCCGGACACCCCGCCGCCTCGGCGAGGACGAGCTCGCCGCGCTCGCCGGCGACCACACCGCACGTCTCCGCGGGCCCCCGGCCCCCCGGGTAGCGGACGCACAGCGGCACGGCCACGCCCGGCGCGCGGAGGCTCGCCGCCACGGTCGCCGGATGCGCATCGCAGTGGAGCGCGAGATCGACCACGGGCACGCCCGGATGATCGACGTACGAGGTCAGCACGTCGGCGACGGCCGGCGTCGCGGCGAACCCGTGGATGAAGTCCGCGCTCGTCGCCGTTCCGTTCGCGTGCGCGTGCACGAACCGGCGGATCGCGTCGCGCATCGGCACCTCGCCGAGCCAGTGCTCGAGCATCGCGAGCACGGCCGCGCCCTTGTCGTACGCGATCGCGTCGAACGCGGCCTCCGCGTCGGCGCCATGCGTCACGGCCCGGCGCAGCGGGCGCGGATCGGGGAGCCCGTCGGCGTCGATCGCGAGCTCGCGCGCCTCGGCCGCGCGGAGCGCGACGTCGTCGAACCCGTCGGTGGCCACGAGCACCCGATCGCCGAGCCACGTCGCGAACGCCTCGGCGAGCCAGAGGTCGTCCCACCACGCCGGCGTGACGAGGTCACCGAGCCACAAGTGGGCGAGCTCGTGCGCGGCGAACCGCTGGAACGCGCGGCGCTCGCTCGGCTCCGCCGCGTCCGCGACGAGCAAGTGCTCGGCCATCGAGACCAGACCCGGGTTCTCCATCCCGCCAAAGAAGTGCGGGATGCCGACGAAGTCGAGCTTCGCGACGGGCAGCTTGTTGTCGAAGTACGCTTCCAGCGCGTCGACGATCGCCGGCAGCCGCTCCGCCGCGACGCCCGCCCGCGCGCCATCGCCCGCCGGAACGACCACCCGCACGGGCACGTTGCCGCGGCCAACGCGGCCCGCGTCGAGGACGTCGAACGGACCGACCGCCACTGCGAGCAGGTAGCTCGGCATCGGGGGCGTTGGCGCGAGCTCGACCTCGAGCCGCCCGTCGGGACGAACATGCCGCGCGCGCTCGGGCGCGTTGCCGACGCCGACCATGCCGTGCGGGATGGCGAGCCGCACGCGCCACACCGGCTTCCAGCGCGGCTCGTCGAAGCACGGCAGGATGCGCCGCGCGAACACCGACTCGCTTTGCGCGTACAGATACCAGCGACCGCGCACCTGCTGGCGAAACAGGCCCTGCTGGTCGTGCGACGTACCGCCCGCGTAGTCGAAGACGAGCGTCGTCTCGGCCCCGGCCGCGAGCGGGTGCGCGAGGTGATAGCCGAGCATCTCCTCGCCCGTCCCGACGGGCACGAGCGGCCCGGTGGCGCCCGCCGCGTCGCGCGTGGTCGCGGTCGTGATGTCGAGATCGACGGCGTGCAGCCACACCGTGTCCGTCGCCTCCGCCGCGCGGAGCGTGATCTCGACGTGCCCGCGAAAGCCGCCGCGGTCCGGATCGAGCTGCAGCGTCAGATCGTACGCGACCGGCGCGAGCGCGTCCGGCAACCGCGGGCCAGGTGCGGGAACGGCGGGCGCCGGGTCGTCCGGCGCTCGGACATCACGGTCGTCGGCGAGGCGACTCGACGGCGGCGCGGCGGGGCTGTGGCACGCGGCCGCGAGCACGGCCCACGCGGCGACCCGCGCTGCGATCACGCCGCGGTCACCACGGCGAGCAAGCGATCGCCGTCGACCTGGTCCCCGACCACCACGTGCACCGCGCGCACGATCCCGGCCTCGGTCGCCCGCACCGTGTGCTCCATCTTCATCGCCTCGAGGACCACGAGCGGCGAGCCCGCGGCGACCTCCTGCCCGACCGACGCGAGGACCTTCACGACCTTGCCCGGCATCGGCGCGACGAGCGCCCCCGCGGCCAGCGCGGCGCCGGCCTCGGCGAACCGCGGCTCCTCGACGAGCGCGAGCAAGAGCCCCTCGCTCAGGACCCACGTCTTGCCCGCGGCGCTCGTGACGCGCGCCCGCCGCAGGTGCCCGCCGTGCTCGACGAACCACAGGCGATCGCCCTCGCGGCCGTAGCGCGCGACCGGCGTCGGCTTGCCGCCGATCGCGAGCACGAGGGCGCCGTCGCCGGTGCCGGCGTCGCGATAGCCGATCTGGATCTCGGTCTCGCCGAGCTTGTACGTGACGCGCTGGTCGGCGAACGCCACGTTGCGCCACGCGGTCGGCGCGAGCGGCGCCGGGTGCGCGCGGGCAAGGATGCCGTGCAGCGTGGCCGCGATCGCCGCGACGCGCAGGCGGTCGAGCCCCGGCGGCCGCGCGCCGAGCTCGCCGGCGTGGTGCGCGAGGAAGTGCGTGTCGAGCTCGCCGGCGATGAACGCGGGGTGCGCGAGCACGCGCGCGAGCAACTCGCGGTTCGTGACGAGGCCCGGCACCCACGTCTCCTGCAGCGCGCGCGCGAGGAGCAGCGCGGCCTCCGTGCGCGTGGGCGTGTGCGCGATGATCTTGCCGAGCATGGAGTCGTAGTGGATGCCGACGACGCTGCCGGCCGCGACGCCGAGGTCCGCGCGCACGGTCGCCGGTACGTCGACAGTGAGGAGCGTGCCCGTCGTGGGGAGATCCTCGCGCTCGGGATCCTCGGCGCAGAGCCGCGCCTCGATCGCCCAGCCCCGCTGCGGGGGAGCGGCCGCATATCCGAGCGCCTCGCCGCGCGCGATGCGGATCTGCTCGCGCACGAGATCGAGGCCGGTGGTGAGCTCGGTGACCGGGTGCTCGACCTGGAGGCGCGTGTTGACCTCGAGGAAGTAGAACGCGCCGGCCGGATCGACGATGAACTCGACGGTCCCCGCGCCGACGTAGCCGACCGCGCGTCCGAGGGCGACGGCGGCCGCGCCCATGGCCGCGCGCCGCGTGTCGTCGAGCGCCACGGACGGCGCCTCCTCGATCACCTTCTGGTGCCGGCGCTGGATCGAGCACTCGCGCTCCCACAGGTGCACGACGTTGCCGTGCGTGTCGCCGAGGATCTGGATCTCGATGTGGCGCGGACGCTCGACGTAGCGCTCCAGGAGCAGCGTGCCGTCGCCGAAGGCGCTCTCGGCCTCGCCGCGGGCGCGCTCGATGGCATCGGCCAGCTCGTCCGGCTTACGGACGACGCGCATCCCCTTGCCGCCGCCACCGGCGGAGGCCTTGACGAGGATCGGGTAGCCGATCGCCGCCGCGTGCGACGCGAGGCCCACCTGGTCGTCGCCGTGGTAGCCCGGGACCGTCGGCACGCCCGCCGCGTCCGCGATGCGCTTCGCGCCGATCTTGCTGCCGAGCTTCGCGATGACGGCGGCGGGCGGGCCGATGAACGTCAGCCCGGCCTCGGCGACGGCCTCGGCGAAGTGCGCGTTCTCGGACAGGAAGCCGTAGCCCGGGTGCACGGCATCGGCGCCGGTGCGACGGGCCGCGTCGAGGATGGCGGCAATGACGAGGTACGACTCGCGCGCGGGCGCGGGCCCGACCCGGAGGGCTTCGTCCGCGAACCGGACGAACGGCGCGTCCGCATCGGGGTCGGCGTAGACGGCGACCGTCGCGAGCCCCATCGCGCGGCACGTCCGCATGACGCGCAGGGCGATCTCTCCGCGGTTGGCGACGAGGACCTTCATGATCGGCGGCATGGCGTGGGCCGGCGAGTCTCCCGCATTATCGCGGTGAGAGCCAGGGCTCGCCCTCGAACGTGAGTGGGGTTGAGGCCTACATACAAATTAAACTAGTCTGGTCGACGATCAGGTCGACTCTGATGGCGATCACATCGGCGATGTCTGCGATCCAGACGAGGACAATGACGGGGTCCCGAACGCGAGCGATAACTGTCCGCTCGTCGCCAACGCCGACCAGCTGGACACGGACGGTGACGGTCACGGCGATGCCTGCGATGGTGACAAGGACGGCGATGGCCTCGCCGACGGCAGCGACAATTGCCCGGTCGCGGCCAACGCGGATCAGCTCGATACCGATGGCGACGGCCTCGGCGACGCATGCGATCCCGACATCGACAACGACGAGATCCTCAACGCGCTCGACAACTGCCCGCTCGACGCGAACGCCGATCAGGCAGACGCGGATGATGATGGCCTTGGCAATGTCTGCGATCCGGACGCCGACAACGACGGCCTCCTGAACGGGTCGGACGACTGCCCGCTCGTCGCCAACTTGGACCAGACCGATAGCGACGAAGATGGACTCGGCGACGCCTGCGACAACTGCAAGTTCTCCGGCAATACCGACCAGGCTGACACCGACGGCGATGGCGTCGGCGACGTCTGCGACAACTGCCCCGTGGACGTGAACGCAGATCAGCGGGACAGCGATGGTGACGGCATCGGGGATGTCTGCGATCCGGATGTCGACAATGATGGGGTCCCGAACGCGACTGACAACTGCCCGCTACTCGCGAACGCCAATCAGAGCGACCTGGACGGTGACGGCATCGGGGACGCGTGCGACGCCGATCGCGACGGAGATGGCATCCTCGACGGGGTCGACAACTGCCCCGACCTCTCGAACGATGACCAGGCCGACGTCGCGCCGGCCGATGGCGTCGGCGACGCGTGCGAGACGCTGCAGACCGAGTCCTGCGGCGTCGTCACGGGCGGCGGTCTCGCCGTCGGCGGTACGGTCTGGGCAGGACGATTCGACGGGCACGTCCGCACGACCGCAACGATCGATGTCGAAGGCATCCCGGTGGGCGCGACCATCCTCGGCGCGCAGATCTACTGGACGACGATCGGCGCGAACGAGCCGACCGTGACCGTCGACGGCACGGTGGTCACCGGCACCGTGGTCGGCACCACCCCGGACACCTGCTGGAGCATTGGCGACAACTTCATGAATCGCGGCGATGTGACGGCGCTGGTCACCGGGAATGGCCCCCACGCCATCACCAACTTCTTCTCGCAGACCGACCGCATCAAGGACGGCCAGGGCGCGAGCATCCTCGTCGCGTACCAGGACGCGGCTGATCCCCGGAACAACTACGTGTGCGTGAAGGACGGCGGCCTCTCCGCGGCGACCGTCGCGACGTTTACGGGCTTCACGCTGGGCGCGACGTTCGGGCCCGCGACCGCGATCAATATCGTGGCCGACGGCCAACCGGCGCCAGACAGCGTCGCGATCAACGGCGTGTCATTCGGCAGCGGCGACGCGTTCGTGGGCGCACAGGGTGGTTCGGGCGCGATGTGGGACAATCGGGTCGACGACGTCACGGCGACGTTCGCGGCCGCGCAGACCACGGGCACGGAGGAGGTGAACCCCAGCGGCGACTGCCTCGCGTGGGAGGTCTCGACGCTCGAGATCGACAACGTCGACGGCGCGATCGGGCCCGCGCTCCTGCGGGCAAAGCCGAACGCCAAAGGCGTGCACGTCGCCAAACGGCCGCTCGCGACCACGCGGATGGCCGCCGGGACGACGGCCTTCGTCGGCCCGCTGCAGACGAAGTAGCGACCCGTCGCTCAGTGGCGGAACACGCCCCAGCTCGTCGTGCCAACGACGGGGGCGTTGTACGCGGCCGACAGGCTGATCGCGAGCACGGTGCGCGTGTCGCGCGGGTCGATGATCCCGTCGTCCCAGAGGCGCGCCGTCGCGAAGTACGGATCGCTCTCCTTGTCCAGCTGCGCCTCGATCATGAGCTTGCCCATCGCGAGCTTCTGCTCGTCGACGACCTCGCCGCGCTTCGTGGCGGCGTCGCGCTGGATGATCTCGAGCACGCCCGCGAGCTGCTTGCCGCCCATCACCGCGATGCGATGGTTCGGCCACGTGAACAGGAACCGCGGGGCGTACGCGCGCCCGCACATCGCGTAGTTGCCGGCGCCGTAGCTCGCGCCGATCATGATCGTGATCGCGGGGACGGTGGAGTTACTCACCGCGTTGATGAGCTTCGCGCCGTGCTTGATGATGCCTTCCTGCTCGTACTTCTTGCCGACCATGAAGCCGGTGATGTTCTGCAGGAACACGAGCGGCACGTTGCTCTGGTTGCACAGCTCGATGAACTGCGCGCCCTTCTGCGCGGACTCGGAGAACAGGATCCCGTTGTTCGCGAGGATGCCGATCGGGAAGCCGTGGAGGTGCGCCCAGCCGCACACGAGCGATCTGCCGTAGAGCGGCTTGAACTCGGAGAACCGCGACCCGTCGACCAGCCGGGCGATGACCTCGCGCGCGTCGAACGGGACCTTCACGTCCGGGGACGCGATGCCGAGGAGCTCGTCGGCGCGGTAGCGCGGCGGCTCGATCGCGCGCGCGGCGGGGTGCGCGCCCTTCGCCCAGCCGAGGTGAGCCACGATCTCGCGGCCGAGCCGGATCGCGTCGCGCTCGTCGCGGGCGAGGTAGTCGGCCACGCCGCTGATCCGCGCGTGCATCTCCGCGCCGCCGAGCTCCTCGTGATCGGTGTCCTCGCCGGTCGCCATCTTCACGAGCGGCGGGCCGGCCAGGTAGACCTGCGCCTGCTTGTCGACCATCACCGTGTAGTCGCTCATGCCCGGGATGTAGGCGCCGCCGGCGGTCGAGCTGCCGAACACGAGGCACACCGTCGGGATCTTCTCGGCGCTGCGGCGCGTGAGGTCGCGGAAGCCGCGGCCGCCCGGCACGAAGATCTTCGACTGGTTCGGCAGATCCGCGCCCGCCGATTCGATCATCGAGATCGACGGGAGCCGGTTGTGCTCGGCGATGTCGGACAGGCGGCCCGACTTCCACGCCGTCATCTCGCTGACCGCGCCGCCCTTGACCGTCGATTCGCTCGCCGTGATCAAGCACTCGACGCCCGACACGCGCCCGATGCCGCCGATGAGCCCGGAGCCCGGCACGTGCCCGGGGACGTCCTTGCCGGCGAGCGCGCACAGCTCGAGGAAGTACGAGTCGCGGTCGAGGAGGAGCTCGATGCGCTCGCGCGGGAGGAGCTTGCCCGCGGCGAGGTGGCGCGCGTTGTACTTCTCGCCGCCGCCCTGCGTGGCCTCGCGCTGGGCCGCGTGCAGCTTCGCGACCGCGGCCAGGTTCGCGGCGTGGCTCGCGCGAAAGTCGTCGGTGCGCGGGTCGACGCGCGTCGCGATCACCGGATAGGGCTGCGCGTCACTCACGGCGCGACGATAGCTCAGATCCCCGTAAACAGCAGATCGAGCGCCGCCACGAGCTCGGCCCGTTGCCCGATGATCGAGTCGACCCGCTCGCCGAGCGCAGACGTCGGGATGGCGGCCAGCTCCTGAAACACCGCCACATACTCGACGCTGCGCACGATCGCGATCGGATTCAGCCGGCTGATCGGTTTCCCCGTGTACTTCTTGAGCGCCGACATCGGCACGATCACGCGCGTCGTAAATCGAGACAGGAGGTCCGTCTGCATGTCGAGCAAGAGCGGAAACCCGCCCCCACGTGGGTTCTTGTAGACATCGAATTGCGCCATCAGAACCGGCGCCAGGCGTCGCCGAAGACGCCACGTTTTTCGACTCGCGCGTTGTAGTCGTCGATCGCCTCTTCGTTGTCCGCGATCCACGCTTCGCGTTCGCGCTCTCGGATCGCCCCCTCGAGGGACCGCTCCAGGAGCTCCGAAAGATTGATCTGGAGCGCGCGCGCTCGCCGCACGAGATCCGCGCGGACCGACACGTTGGTCGGCGTCTTCTTCGCGGCGATGCTCATGCGGGCCCCGGGCTCATATGCGCATTGTAGATGCGCATGATTTGGGGGACAAGCGCGAATGCTCGCCGCCCGCACGCGGGTATCTTCACCCGGCCATGGCGAACCACATCGAGGAAGCGAAGTCGGGACGAGCGAGCTGCCGGACGTGCAAGAAGACGATCGGCAAGGGCGAGCTGCGGCTCGGCGTCGAGGTCGCGAGCCAGTTCAGCGACGCGACCGTCCAGTGGCATCACCTGGCGTGCGCGGCCGACAAGCTGCCCGTCGAGCTGAAGGAAGGCCTCGCGGGCTTCGAGGGCGAGGTCCCCGACCGCGCGGCGCTCGAGACCACGCTGGAGGCCACGATCGCGAAGG
The DNA here is from genome assembly GCA_025353585.1 of Deltaproteobacteria bacterium. Lineage (GTDB taxonomy): Bacteria > Myxococcota_A > Polyangia > Haliangiales > Haliangiaceae > JABFXX01. Next base: position 10,005 of record JANXOM010000355.1, on the reverse strand, counting down.
GCGCCGCCAAGCCGGGCGGGCTGCCGCACGTCGACCACGCGCCCACGGGCCGCGCGAAGTGCATCACGTGCGGCGAGCCGATCGCGAAGGCCTCGCTGCGCGTCGCCGTCGAGAGCGAGATCGACACGGGCGCGATGGTCACCAAGGGCGCACGCTACCTGCACCCGGGCTGCGCGAAGGCGCACTTCTTCGACATCGACGGCGGGCTGACGGACCTCGTCGTCGGCGTGCGCAGCAACTCGCGCCTCCCCGAGGTCGAGCTGACGGCCGCCATCGCCGCGATCGAAGCTGGCGCCGGCGCACCCGCCGCCTAAAACTGGCGCGCGCCGGGCCGCCGCGGGAGACTTCCGTCCTCCCGTGCGCCTCGCGTGGTCCATCGCTGCCCTGCTCGCCACCGCCGCGGGCCCCGCCGCCGCCGAGCGCTACACCGTCAAGCGCGGCGAGACCCTCGAGCATGTCGCGCAGACCCACGGCTGCCCGACGAAGCGCGTCCTCGCCGCCAACGGGCTCGACACCACGCTCGTCCGCCCCGGCACGGTCGTCACCGTCCCCGACTGCCGGCCGCCGAAGCCCGCCGGCGCGAAGGCGCCGCCACCCGCGGCCCCCCCCGACTCCGAGGACGACAAGGCCCGGCAGGCCCTGGCCGTCATCGACGGCGCCACCTGGGTCCAGCCGCGCGCGCCGCGGAAGTGGACCACCAGCGACACGCCGGAGCCCTCGGACAGCATCGGCGAGCCCTGGAACGGCGCGCTGTTCGGCGGCGAGGCGATGCCGAGCGGCGAAGGCTACGAGATCCGCCGCCCGAACCGCTCGTACGGCGCGCCGCACGTCGTCGACCACCTGCGCCACGTCATCGCCGAGGTCCGCGCGCTCTACCCCGCCGTCCACACGCTCGCGATCGGTGACCTCTCCGCGAAGCAGGGCGGCAAGATCGGCGGCCACGTCTCGCACCAGTCCGGCCTCGACGTGGATGTCGGCCTCTACTTCAAGCACCAGCCCAAGGGCTACCCGGACTCGTTCGCGCCCGCGAGCGACGACCTCGATCTCGAGGCGACGTGGGCGCTCCTCACCGCGCTCGGGCGCACGGCCGATCTCGACACCGGCGTGCACATCATCTTCTTCGACTACGACGCGCAGGGCCGCCTCTACAAGTGGGCGAAGGCCCACGGCACGCCCGCCGAGGACCTCGACTTCCTGCTCCAGTACCCGCGCGGCAAGGACGCGACCGAGGGCCTCGTCCGCCACTGGCCGCACCACGGCGACCACTTTCACGTCCGCTTCAAGCCGAAGCGCGACTAGTCGCGATCGATCCCGCGCGGCGCGGCCGGTGGCCGCAGCGTGGCCGTCGGCAGATCCGCCCCGGCGCCGAGCGACCGGCCGGCGGCGCGGAACCCGAACGCGGCCGCCGCGAACGCCGCGCCGTAGGCCGCGACCCGGACGGCGACCGGGATCGCGGTGCGGGTCATCGACGCACCGAGCCCGGTCAGCCCCGAGATCACGACGATCCCGCCGCACGCGCTCACCACCCGCAGCGCCTGCTCCGCGCCCCGCGCCCGCGCCACGCGCGTGATCCCGATCAGCGCGAGCACCACGCCCGCGAGCGCGCAGAGCGGCAACGCCCAGAGCTCGGCCCCGGCCGTGGAGACTCGATCGCCACGCGCGGCGGCGAGGTCCACCGGCAGCGCCAGCGCGTACATGACGCCCGCGAGCACCCACGCCGCGCCCGCCGCGACCAGGGCCCACACGCCGGGCTCGCCGACCTCGCGCACCCCGACCGCGAGCGTCGCGAGCCAGAACAACCCGCCTGCCACCACCACACCGAGCAGCAGCGTGGTCACGCCGAGGGCGAGCACGTGCAGGCCGAGGAGCAGCTGCGCCACGCCGACGAGGATGACGCCGATCGAGAGCCCCTGGTACAGCGCCGGCCGGACCAGCCGGGGCGATACCGGGCGGGTCGCGCGCACGCCCGTCGCGATGAGCACGCACACCCCGAGCGCCACGAGCTCGACGACCGCGCGGGCGATCCACGACGCCGTGACGCCGTCCCCGAGCAGCCGACGGATGGCATCGTCGCCCACCGGCGGCGGGCTCGCCAGGAGCATCGCCAGCGTGAGCGCGACGACCGTGCCCGCCCCACCCGCGAGGTACGCCCAGCCGACGAGCAACACGATCTGCATCGCGAAGCTGAGCCAGCGCAGCATCACGAGCCAGGTCGAGATCGCCTCGTACGCGTGGACCCCCATCAGCTGGAACCCGAGCCACAGCGCCGACGACGTCAGGGCCAGCGCATAGCCGATGACCAGCAGCGTCGCGCGCGGCGTGCGCTTCGCGAGCTGCAGCGCGCCGTAGAGGCACATCACGTCCGACGCCAGCCAGACGGCCTGGACACAGCCCCGGACGGTCGCGAGCCGCATCGGCTCGCCCTCCGGGAGCCCGGCGAGCACGAGGTACGCGATCTGGGTCCCCATCGCCAGCAGGAGCCCGACGCGAAGCGCCACCGGTAACCGAGCCCATCCGAGCGCTTGCATCAGTAGCCCTCCGTCTTCGAGATGACCTCGTTCATGACCTCGCGCGTCCCGCCGCCGATCGGATAGAGCCGCGCGTCGCGATACAGCCGCTCGACGAGCGTCTCGCGCATGTAGCCCATCCCGCCGTGCAGCTGCACGGCCGCGTCGCACACGAAGCTGCACATGTCCGTCGCCGCGTTCTTCGCCATCGCCGCGAGCCCCGCGACCATCACGTCGCCCCGCAGCGCGCGCACCAGCGTCTCGCCGACGAGCGCGCGCGCCGCGGCGATTCTCGTGGCCATGTCCGCGAGCTTGTGCCGCGTGACCTGGAACCCGGTCAGCGCCTTGCCGAACGCCTGGCGCGCGCGCGTGTACGCGACGGACTCGCTGTACGCGAGCTGCGCGATCGCCACGCACTGCGCCGCGAGCATCAGCCGCTCGCCCGCGAAGTTCACCATGATCATCGGGAACGCGCCGTGCTCCGCGCCGATGCGGTTCGCCGCCGGCACGCGGCAGCCGTCGAAGTGCAGCTCCGCGGTGTCGCTCGCCCACCAGCCGGTCTTCGCGAGCTTCTTGCCGACGGAGAAGCCGGGCGTGCCGCGCTCGATCACCAGCAGGGACACGCCGCCATGCCCCGCGCCGCCGGTGCGCACCGCGGTCGTGACGAAGTCCGCGCGCGTGCCGCTCGTGATGAACGTCTTCGCGCCGGTGACGACGTAGTGGTCGCCGGCGCGGATGGCGCGCGTGGCGAGCGCGGCCACATCGCTGCCGCCCCCGGGCTCGGTGATCGCGAGCGCGGAGATGGCGCCAGCCCGCAGGCACGGCTCGACGAACCGCCGCTGCTGCTCGCGCGTCCCGAACCGCACGATCGGGGGGAGCGCGATGCCGTGCGTGCCGAGGCCGACGATGGTGCCGACGGAGCGCCCCACGCGGATGAGCTCGTCGCAGCCGACGAGCACGTGCCCGAGATCACCGCCCTGCCCGCCCAGCTCCTCGGCGTAGCCGATGCCCGTGATGCCGGCGCGCGCGGCGTCCCCGTACAGCGCGACCGGAAACTCCTCGGCCTCTTCCCACGCCGCGCCGTGCGGGGTGATGTGCGCCTGCGCGAAGCGACGCGTCGAGGCGCGGATCGCCGCGTGCTCCTCGGTCTCGAACAGGTACGTGGAGTCCATGGCGGCGCGTCCTCCCCCGGCCCGTCGAGTATGCTCCGGCGCATGTCGTCCGCGCCAGCCATCCCGCCGCGCCTCGCGCGCTCGCGCCACCTGTCGTGGTTCGCCCACATGGGCGCCGTCTACCTCTTTCACGATCTCTACGGCTACCTGATGGAGATGTCGCCGGACATCGCCGACCTCATCCAGGCCTTCGACGGTGGCGCCAACACCGAGACGGTCATCGCCGACTTCGCCGGCCAGTTCGATGGCGCGGCTCCCGAGATGATCCAGACGCTCATGGCGCACGCGGTCTTCCTCGAGCCGAACGAGGACGAGGTCGAGGGCATGTGGGCGTTCGTGCCGATCAAGGGCAAGTGGAACGTGTGGCAGCGCCGCGGCGATCGCCTGACCTTGTGGACGGCGTGGGGCGAGCGCCCGGTGCAGCAGCTGTTCCTCGATCCCGACGAGACGAAGATCTGGGACGCGTTCGATGGCACCAAGCGCCTCGTCGAGCTGCGCCACCACCACGACAACGCCAAGCTCATCGGGCTCGCGCGCAAGCTCGTGCACTCCGACGTGCAGGCCGTGAAGATGAGCCTCATGCCGTGGGGCGCGTACGCCGCGCGGCCGGCGATGGCGCCGCCGTACCTGTCCTCGACCATGCCGTACCCCGCGTGGGCGCCCGGCCTCCCGGTGCCCGCCGCCGCGAACCTCACGAGCTATCACCAGCACGACATCGTGGAGGCCGACGCGCAGTTCGATCACACCGAGACCACGCTGTCTCACCTGCTGCGCGTGCCGCACCCCGCGCTCGGCGGCCGGACGTATGGCGAGACGCTCGTCGACGTGCTGGTGGCGCGCGGGGCGATCCCCGAGGGCCACGTCCGCGTGCTCGAGATCGGCGCCGGGCTCGGCTACGTCGCGCGCGACGTGCTCGCGCGCCTGCGCGCCGCCGGCCGCACCGTCGCGTACACGATCTGCGAGCTCGCGCCCGCGCTCGAGGCGGCCCAGCGCCTGCGGCTCGGCACGCTGTCCGGCGGCGCGGATGACATGACGCACCACGTGACGTGGGTCAGCGGCGACGTCCTCGCCGCGAAGCTCCCGGCCGCGAGCTTCGATCTGATCCTGAGCAACGAGATGGTCGGCGACCTGCCGGCGCGCAAGCTCTCGCGCACCGACCTCGGGCTCGACCTCGATGGCACCGGCACCGTGGACCGCGCGAAGCTGCGCGCGCTCGATACGGCGGGCGCGAACCTGGCCGCCGACCTGAACGTCGTGCTCGATGACGCGCCCGAGCCGTTCTATCTGCAGGACGGCGCGATCGAGCTCGTGGGCAAGATCGCGGAGTGGCTCGCGCCCGGTGGCACGGCCATCGTGTCGGAGTTCGGCGACATCGCCGCCTGGCCGAAGCTCTCCACCCACCTCGACCACCCCGAGCTCTCCACGCACTTCGGGATCCTCGTGCAGGTCGCCCGCGCCTTGAAGCTCGACGCGAAGATGGAGTTCGTCATCGACCTGCTCGAGGTCGACCGCGATCAGAAGGGGCTCGCGACCACGCGCAGCCACTTCCGGGCGCTGCGCGCGCTCGCCACGGATGTCGGGATCGACCTGTTGAAGATCGGCTACACGCCCGCGCTGCTCGAGCAGGCGGTCGCCGGCAAGCTCGAGCTCGCCCAGGTCGGCGACCTTCGCTACGACCGCTTCGAAGACCGCCTGATGGGCCTCGTTCCGCACGAGTTCAAGGCGCTCGTGGCGCGGCGGCCGGCGTGACGTCGCGGCGGGCGCCGGCGCTCACCGGGCGCTCCCGCACCCTCGATCGTCGCGGCCCGGGGTTGGATCGGACGTTGCTTTGGCTCCGGGCATAACCCTGGAGGCTCTGTCCATGTCGCTTCGCACCTCGCTCGCCCTCGCCACCGCCCTGACCCTCGCCGCCGCGCCGGCGATGGCCGACACGTCCTCGGCGCCCATCGCCGCCGAGCGCGTCACCCCCGATGCCATCGCGGCAGATCACGCGACGCCGACGGCCCCGACCGCGGACTCCACCGTCGCGGCGACCTACGCGCAGCGCGAGGCGACCCACCAGGACGCCGCGAAGTTCCAGGGCGGCAGCGTGGTCGTCATCGGCGTCTCCGGCGGCGCGCTCATCGTCATCTTGATCCTCCTCCTCCTGTTCATCTGAGCCGCATGCGCGCGCTCGCCACCTTGACGCTCGCGCTCGCGTGCGTCGCCGGCTGTCACCTCGACTACCGCGGCGGCGCGCGCCCGATCTCGAGCGCGGACCTCCAGACGACGGCGTGGGTCCACGCCGCTCCGACCCCGGTGGTCCGGCAGCTCGCCGAGTCCGATTGTGGGCTCGCCGCCCTCGCCATGATGGCCGGCGCGTGGGGTCACACGTGGGGCATGGGCGATCTTACCCACCGTATTCACCCGACCGACGCGGGAGTTCCCCTCGGCGCGCTCCGGGACCTGGCGCGCGAGCGCGGGCTCGACGCGTACGCCATCGCCGGCACGCACACCGATCTCGAGCGCGAGCTCGGAGCCGGCCGCCCGGTGCTCCTGGGGCTCGTGCTGCCGTTCGATCGGCAACACAACCGCAGCCACTTCGAGGTCGCGATCGCGCTCGACAAGGTGGACGGCTCGGTCGTGACGCTCGACCCCGCGACCGGCGACATGCTGCGCCGGACGGCGAAGGTGCTCGACCTCGAGTGGAAGACCGCGGGCTACGCCGCGCTCGTCGTCGTGGCCGACCACGCCAAACCGGTCGCCGAGCGCACGGCGAGCGCCACCGCACAGGACCCGAGCGCCTCTCGCTGATCGTGTTAGCGTCGACTCGATGGCCAAGCCACTCGAGTACAACGCGACGCTGAGCGAGCGCATCGATGTAACCGACGCGCTCACCATCTTCAAGATCGCGCCCGACAAACAGCCCGATAAGCGGCCGTGGTTCGTGCCGGGCCAGTACTGCGTGCTCGGCATGAACAACGCCGACAAGCCGGAGCTCGGCGGCGTGCGGCGCTCGATGTCGATCGCGTCTGCGCCCGAGGACGAGGGGCCGACCGAGTTCTACGTCCGCTGGGTCGCCAAGCCCGAGTCGGAGAACCCGCTGACGCACCAGCTCTGGAAGCTCAAGGCCGGCGATCGCATGTACATGCGCCCGGTGGCGGCCGGCGTGTTCACCGTGCCCGACACGATCGGCGCTGACGATCCGCGCATCCGCGTGATGGTGGCGGCCGGTACGGGCTCGGCCCCCTTCGTCTCGATGCTGCGGAGCGAGCTGCGCCGCGACCCGAACGCGGACCTCTCGAGGTGGGTGCTGCTGCACGGGGCATCGTACCCCGCCGACCTCGGCTACCGCGACGAGCTCCACGCGCTGGTCCAGAACCACAAGCTGCATTACTTCGGGACCGTGAGCAGACCGAAGGAAGCGCACGGTTGGACCGGCGACGTCGGGCGCGTCGAGGCGTACTTCGAGCCCGCGCGGCTCACCGACCTGGAGGCGCGCATCGGCCTTTTGCCCGGCGGCTTCACGCCGAAGAACGTCGTCATCTACATCTGCGGGCTGACCGGCACGATCACCGGCACGATCATCCCGCTGTTCGACCGCGCGTTCATCCCCGACTTCAAGCGCATCCGCGAGGCGCTCGGCGTCCCCGAGGACGTGAAGGACAGCGTGTTCTACGAGCAGTACGACACGGAGCCCGTCATCGATATCAAGGACGCCGCCGTCGTCGCGCCGCTGCGCGAGCGGATCCAGACCGCGCTGGCCAGGGTCTAGCGTGCCCGCACCAGCGCTCGTCCTCGGCGCGACCGGCTTCGTGGGGCAAGAGGTCACGCGGCAGCTCGCCGTGCGCGCCACACCGGTCACCGCCCACGTGCGCCCTGACTCGCGGGCGCTCGCCGAGTGGCAGACGAAGCTGACCGCGGTCGGCGCGACGGTGGACACGACCGCGTGGGAGACCGGCGCGATGACGGCGATGATCGAGACGCTCGCGCCGGCGCAGATCTACATCTGCATCGGCACGACGCGCGCCCGCGGCAAGGCCGACGCGGTCGCGGGCGACATCTACGAGGCGATCGACTATGGCCTCACCAAGATCGCGGTCGACGCGGCGGCGGCGAGCGGCGTGCGCCCGCGCATCGTGTACCTCTCGAGCCTCGGGGCCAACGCCTCGTCGAGCAGCGCCTACATCCGCGCCCGCGGCAAGGCCGAGGACGCCGTCCGCGGCGCGGGCCTGCCGTGGATCATCGCGCGCCCGGCGATCATCACGGGCGATCGCGGCGAGACGCGCATCGGCGAGCGCACCGCGGCCATCGTGGGCGACGGCCTCCTCGCGGTCGTCGGCCTCGTCGGCGCGCGCGGCCTGCGCAACCGTTATCGCTCGACGACGCCCGATGTCCTCGCGGCCGCGCTGATCCGGCTCGGCGAGGATCCGGGCCACGATCTCGTCGCCGACGGCGACGCCCTCCGCTAGGTTCGCTCAGTCCAGCCGCGGCCACGGCGCGACCTCGACGGTCACCACCTTGGCGTCGGGCGGGATCGGGACGCAGCGGAACGTGAGCTTGTCGTAGCTCCGATCCGTCTTGTGCTGGAGCTCCTCGTCCATGTCGTTCGGCAGCGCGATCGCGCAGGCGCTCGCCTCGCCCGGACCGACGTCGGTCAGCGTCACGAACAGGTCGCCCGGGTGGGCGAGCGCGAGGACCGCGGGCGGCGCATGCTCTCCATCGATGAGCCGCGCGAAGCGAAACGCCTCCACGCCGGCCGTGCGCGTGAGGTCCGCGGCCGTCAGCGTCGCGGGGAGCTTGCCCGCGACGAGCATGACCTGGGCGTTGCCCGGCCCGTTGCCGACCGTGCTGCGCACGACGACGTCGACCGTCCGCGCCGAGGACGGGATCGCGAGCGTGACGCCGCTGACGACGGGCCGGTCGATCTTCGCCCGCGTCACGCCCGTCGTCGGCCCGTGGGGCTGGAACCCGATCGCGGTGATCGCGACCTCGCCGCGCGGCACGTCGTCGAGTGCGAACGCGCCGCTGGCGTCGACCGGCGCGACGAGCGCGTAGTCGCGGAACGCCGGCTTCGCGCGGTCGGTCACGGCCACCATCACGTTCTTCGGCATCAGGCCGTGCAGATCGACGTGGCCGGCGAGGTGCGAGGTCGGCCTGAGCGTGAGCGTGACGGTGTCGGCGATCGGCTCGCCCCAGGAGCGCAGCGCGCCGGCCGACGCGACGACGGCGCCGTCGCCCGCCGCGTCCGTGAACGCGAACTCGCCGGCCGCGTTAGTGGTCGTGGTGCGCTGCAGCGTCTCGCCGGGCCACGCCATCACGCCGCCGGTGCTGTCGCCGCGGAGGTCCGGCCCCGCCGTCACGAGCGCACCGGCGACCGGCGCACCGTGCGCGTCGACGACGTGCCCGATCACGTGCCGCGGGTGCTTCTGCGCGATCCGCCGCGTGCCGTGCAGCGCCGCGAGGCGCGCGTGGGCGCCGGCGATATCGCCGTCGGAGAACTGCTCCATCGCGAGCATTCGATCGATCGCGCGGACCAGCGGATCGTCGGCGCCGAGCGCGCTCGCGGCGCGGGCACGCTGCTCGGTCAGGCGCGGCACCGTCGCGCGGACATCCTCGGGCTGTCCGCGATGCGAGCGCGCCCGCGCCGCCTGCACCGCCGCACCGACCTGGGCCGCGACGCGCCCGCGCTGAGCGAACCCGGGCGCGGCGGCGTCGAGGTGCGCGATCGCCGCGTCGGGCTCGTCGTTGCGCTCGGCGAAGCGGCTGCGCATCAGCTCGAGCCGCGCCGACAGATCCGCCTGCGGCACGCGCGCCACCGCCGCCTCGGCGTGCTGCAGCTTCGGGCGCAGGGTGACGTCGAGCAGCTCGGACGCGAGGACGTCACTCGCCTGCGCGAGCGCGACATCGGCGCGAACGCGCTCGTCCATGCAGCGCTCGGCGTCGGCCCCCGCGCGCTCGACGAGCGGCGCGTGCTTCGCGGTGGCCTCCTCGGCGTCGGCGGCGAGCCGCAGCGCCAGCGTGCTCGCGCACGGATCGGGCGTCGCGTGCTCCACCAGCGCCAGGAGCGCGGCGCTATCGGCGGGCCCGACGCGCGTCTCCTCGGCGAGCCAGCGCGCGAAGACGTCGCGCAGCTCGGGGCTCGGCGGGAGGAGCCGCGGCACGGGGGTCACGGCGCAGACGGCGGGGTCGACGAGCAACTCGCCCGCGTCGACATGCTCGAGGTGGGCGGCGCCCGCCGCTGCGGCCCCTCGCGCGACGGCGTCGAAGCGCGCGAGCACGGCGTCGAGGCACACGCGGCGCTCGGCCCCGAGCGGCCCTTGCGCGCAGGCTTGCTCGCGCGCGGT
>JANXOM010000275.1 GCA_025353585.1 Deltaproteobacteria bacterium | reverse complement strand
GACCGCCGACCCGAGCTTGACCGAGCGCCCCGAGACGCCCGAGCGCAGCCTGCAGCGCCGGCAAGATCAGGAGCGCGTCTACCGCGCGCTCGAGCACCTCGCGCCGAAGAAGCGCGTCGTGCTGTACCTGCACGAGATCGAAGGGCTCGACCTCAAGGAGATCGCCTACCTGGTCGACAGCAATCCGGTGACGGTGCGGACCCGGCTGTTCTACGCGCGGCGCGAGTTCTACGCTGCGCTCGTCGCGGATGCGGCGGCCATCGCGGCGGCGACGGAGGCGGCCAGGTGAGAGGCCACATCGCGCCCCACCGCTGGGCCGATGCGGCGGCCGGCCGCGTCGGCGAGGGCGAGCGGCAGACCATGGCCCGCCACGCGGAGGGCTGCCCGGCCTGCGCCGCGGCGCGCACGCGCGTCGAGCGGCTCGCGGGCGGGACGGGCACCTTCGCGGCGATCCGGGCCCAGAGCACGCCCGAGCTGCCGTGGGACTCGATCCGCGCGCGCGTGCACTGGGACGTCTCGTCGGAGCGCCGCAGTCGTCCGACGGGCATGGTCGCGATCCGCCGCCCTCGCGTGCGCCCGTGGCTGTGGGCCGTGCTCGCGACGACCACGGCCGCGGCCGCCGGCGGTGCGTTGTATCTCCAGCACACCAGCCCTGCCGCCGCACCGGTGGCGGTCACCGCGCCCGCGCCCGCGGCCGCGCCCGCCGCCCCTGCGCTCGCGGGCGTCGTCAGCCGGCTGACCGGCGACGTGCTCGTCGATGGCATCCGCCGCGACGGCGATCGCTTGTTCGCCGCGCCGCTCTCGGTCGGCGCGCGCCTCGCGACGGGCGACGGCCGCATCGACGTCCAGCTCGGCGCCGGCACGGCCGCGTCGCTCGGCCCGCGCTCGACGCTCGAGCTGCGACGCGTCGACGCGACGGCGATCGAGCTCGTCGTCGAGGGCACCGTCGACCTGGAGGTCGCGCCGCGGCTGCCCGGCCAGCGCTTCCTCGTCCTCGCGGGCGACGAGACGGTCGAGGTCCACGGCACCCAGTTCCGCGTCCGCCACGACGGGCAGGGGACCGCGGTCGCGTGTCGCCACGGCCGCGTGGCGGTCCGCGACGGACACGGCGAGGTCGAGGTCGGCGCCGCGCGGCGGCTCGAGGTCGCGGCGGGCCACGCGGTGGTCGAGAGCGCGCCCACGCCGATGACGACCGACGAGCTCGCGCTCCTCGCGCAGGCGACGCCGGTCACGACACCGAGCTGGGGCGATCCCGACGCGGCGCTGCGGGCGACCTCGACGCTCGAGGTGATCACGCCGGGCAAGCGCGCCGTGCGCGTCGACGGTGTCGAGCGCGGCGACGCGCCCATGCGCGTGCGCGTGATGCCGGGCCGCCACCTCGTCGAGGCGGCGGACAGCGCGGGCCGCTTCAAGCGCGTCGAGTGGGTGGAGGTCAGCGCGGGCGCGGAGACGAGCTCGGTGCCGGTGGCGAAGGTCGCGGCGGCGGTCGAGGTGGTACCGACGGCGAGCGCGGCGGCCCGGCGGCGCGAGCTGCTCGCCGGGCTCGATCACGCGCGGCTGGCGCACTGCGTCCGCGCGATGACGAAGGCGGGGCTCGGCGAGACGTACGTGCAGATCGAGATCGCGGTCGATCCGGCGGGCGCGGTCGGCTTCCTCAACGTCATCGATTCGGATCTGCCGTCGGCGACCGCGACGTGCGTGCGCGATGCGCTGGCCGACGTGCACTTCGCCGCCGGTGACGCGGCGAGCTGGCGCGAGCGCATCGATCTGTAAGAGAGTCGCCGCCATGACGCGGATCGGTCTCTCCCTGCTCGCGCTCGGTCTCGGAGCCTGCTCGGCCTCGACGAAAGCGCCGTCGCCTCCTCCGGTGACGCCGCTCGGGGCGACGACCACGTGCTACGCGGGGACGTCCGTCGGCACGGTGGGGATGGACCAGACCGCGCGCACGATCGCGCGACGGACGGTGGATCCGGCGGCGGGCACGATCGTGGAGGACGTCTCGCACGACGACGCCGGCGCGCACGGCGCGAAGAGCTTCCACGTCGAGATGACGGTGACGGGCAACGACTTCACCATGCGGGAGACGGGCGGGGCGTTCGCGGGGACCGGCCAGCTGAGCGGTGAGCCGTGGAAGTGGACGTCGTGGTCCTCCGTCTCGCAGATCCCGAAGGTCGGCATCGAGGTCGACTCCGACGACGAGCTGACCGAGGTCGGCATGAAGGCGACGAAGCAGATCAAGCAGGGCGGCAAGCTGCTCGCGACGACGGTCGACGAGCTGCGCACGTTCGACTGCGCGCAGTGGGACGCGGTCAAGGCGACGCTCGCCGTCCCCGCGCTCGACGACGCGGCGTGCGAGAAGGCGTGCCGCAACTTCGCGACGCTGAAGTTCTGGCAGAGCGCCGACGCCCAGATCGCCCAGCTACCCGAGGCGGCGCGTGGCGCGCAGCGCGAGGCGGCGACGGTCCAGCTCGCCCGCCAGCTCGAGGAGCGCGGCCCCACGTGCGTCACGCAGTGCCGGAGCGCCAACGACGCGCTCGCCACCCACTGCATGGGCTCGGCGGCGACCGTCGACGCGCTGGCCGCGTGTCAGTAGATTTGATGAACGCGTGCGGGGTTCATCTGGCGGGAGTCTCCGCTCAGAACTTGATGCCGACGGTGAACCGCATGCTGCGGTACTCGCCCTCGGACAGGCTCGACGGCGTGTAGAGCTTCACGCCGCCGACCGGCACGACGCCGCCTCCGTCCGTGTAGTAGGTCTGCGTGTTCGTCTGGTTGCGGTTGCCCATGCGCACGTCGGTGCCGACGGTGATGCCGCCGTGGAAGCGGTACTCGACGCCGACGCCGAGCTCCTCGTGAAAGAAGTTCTGCCCCGAGCCGTAGGCCTGCGAGACCACGTCGACGCCGAGGCCCACGAGCGCGTACGGGACGAGGCCGGTGTGCGCGAGCTCGAGGACGAGCGCGCCGTTGCCGGTGCGGATCGTCGAGCCGGTGCCGTCGTCCGTCTGCAGCTTGTTGAGCTCGCCCTGGATCTGGAGGCTCCGCGTCAGGTGGCCGCGGACGAACAGGCCGAACGTCGAGCTCGCGTTGGCGCCGTTCTGGGCGTCCTGCTTCGCCTCGGACTTGCCGAGGGTGAGTCCGACCGTCGGGCCCGCGAGCGCGGCGGTGGGGACGAGGCAGGCGAGGACGAGGCTGGCGGCGGCAACGCGCTTCATGCTCGCCGGCTACAGCATGGCTCGTGCCACGCCGGACGGTCCGCAACCCATCGAAATCTCGAAGGCCCCGCCGGCGCGAATCTCGAAAAACCACGGATCACGACAGCGCGGTCGCGATCTTTCCCGCCGCTCGGGTCGCCATGGCCATGATCGTCACCTGCGGGTTCACCCCGAGCGACGTCGGCACGGCCGCGCCATCCACGACATAGAGACCCGGCGTCCCCCAGACCTCGTGATCCGGGCCGACCACGGACCGCGCGGGGTCGCGCCCCATCCGCGCCGTGCCCAGCGGGTGATACGCGGACAGATCGAGATCCCACGCGCGGACCTTCGCCGCGCGCAGCGCCTGGAGATCGGCCTCGCCTCGGAGCACGTCGTGGCCCGCGATCGGCACGTGCACCGTGTGCGCGCCGGCCGCGAAGAACACCTGCGCGAGCACGTCGAGGCCGCGCTTGATGTGCGCGACGTCGGCGTCCTGGAGCCAATACTGGATCAGCGGCTGCCCCATCACGGAGCGCACCGAGCCGCGCGAGCTGTCCTCGACCATGAACCCGAAGCTCGCGACGCGGTCGAAGCCTTCGGCGAGCTTCACGAGCCGCGGCCCGATGAGCTGCGTCATGCTCACCGTGAACTCGAGCGGCAGCGCGGTGCCCTCGTAGAGGATGCCTTCGTCGTGGAGGTCTTCGATCGAATAGCCCTGGGGGATGCCCTTCCACGGCAGGATCTCCTCGTCGAACTCCGCGAGCGCGCCGGTCGCGGGATGGATCGACAGGTTCTGGCCGAGCTCGCCCGAGCCGCCGCCGAGGCCCTGCGCGGCGAGGAGCAGCGGGGTGAGGATCGCGCCCGCCGCGACCACGACGGCGCGCGCGCGCACGGTCAGCACGTGGCCGTCGCTCGTGGCCACGACGCCCACGGCGCGGCCACCCTCGAGGATGATCCGCGTGACCTTGCTGCTCGTGAAGAGCTCGGCGCCGGCCCGGAGCGCGAGCGGCACGTAGCTGACGTTCGTCGAGCGCTTCGCGTCCGTCGGGCAGCCGAAGCAGCACACGCCCTGGCCATCGCACGCCGGCGCGTTGCGGCGCAGCGGGCCGTGCTTCTTGAGGCCGATCGCGTCGCAGCCGCGGGCGATCACGCGCGCGTTGCCGCCGAGAAATTCCGCCTTCGCGTGCTCGACGCCGAGGACGCCCTCGACGCGATCGAAGCTCGGGCCGAGGCCCTCCGGCGACAGCTCCGCGAGCCCGAGCTCGGTGACCCACTCGTTCAGCACGCGGTCCGGCGTGCGGTAGCAGGTGCCGCTGTTGACGGTCGTGGTGCCGCCGACCGTCTGGCCGAGCGGGATGGGGATCGGCACGTTGCCGACGGAGAACGTCGAGCCGCCGCGCCGGTAGAGCTTGCTCTGCATCTCGAACGGCCGGCCGGTGAAGTCGGAGCGCTCGAAGTACTTGCCCTCCTCGACCATCACGACGGCCACGCCGGCCTCGGCCAGCTCGCGCGCGACGACGGCGCCGCCCGCGCCCGTGCCGATCACCACGACGTCGCACTCGACGGCGAGATCCTCGGTCAGCGCGCCGTGCACGCGGTCGCGCATGTACGCGGGCTTCGCCTCGGCGCGCGGGAGCTCCGGCCGGTAGACGCAGCCGAGCTTGCGATAGAGCGCCGGGTCGTCGAAGTGGGCGAGCTTGAGCGGCGCGATCAGGGCGCGCAGCAGGAGCCGGCGCACCGGATCGCCGTGCCGCCAGCGCTCGAGGAGGGCGAGCCGCTGCGCGGGCGAGGTGCCCGCGAACCGGCGGCGATGCGCGAGGAACGCGGCCGC
The DNA here is from genome assembly GCA_025353585.1 of Deltaproteobacteria bacterium. Lineage (GTDB taxonomy): Bacteria > Myxococcota_A > Polyangia > Haliangiales > Haliangiaceae > JABFXX01. The sequence continues at coordinate 16,740 of JANXOM010000275.1, read as the reverse complement.
ATCGAGGCCCGCGACGAGGCCGACGAGCCCGCGCTCCATCGCCGCCGGCATCTGCGCGAGGAAGTGCTCGAGCTTGTCGATCGTCTCGGCGCCCGCCGCGGGGATCCACGCGCCCGCCGGCAACGCCGTCTCCGCCACCGCCACTAGCGCCTCGCGCTGCCTTGCCGAGAGCCTCGCCATTGCGAGACCTTACCGAAAGGTCCGACCAATTGTCCATCGAAGATTCACCGGTTGCGCCCCGCTCGCCACTACCGTGCGACCGTACCGTCGAGCAACGCGTACGTCGCCGAGAACTGCGCGCCGAGGAAGAGCTGGCCCTGGTCGACGGTCGCCGTCGCCGCGAGCCGGAGGCCCGACGCCTGGTTCATGAAGTACGTGAAGCCGAGGGCGCCCGTGACGCCGAGCGCGGGATCACCGTTCGGCACGTCGTCGTCCGAGAGCGCCACCGACAGCGACGCGTCGAGCACGCCGAGCGGCTCGCCGTGCTCGCCATGAGCGAACCGCTGGATCCGCGCGAGCGCCCCGACGGCCCACGGCGCGGGCTGCCCGTCGCTCGCGAACAGCCGCAGCCGCGCGAACGCAGTGCCCGTGACCTGCACCTTGTCGGCGGCGAGCTCCTTGCCGTAGCTCGCGGCGGCGAGCGCCTGCTCGATGCGCCCGGCCGCCGTCGGCGCCATGTCGGGCCGCTTCAGGTAGCCCTCGCCGACCGCGATCTGCACGTCGAGCCCGACCGGCCGCTGGTAGAGCTGCGAGTCGCGCAGGACCTCGAGGAGCTCGTAGCTCGTGCCCGCGTCGGGCTCGCCGAGCAACACCCCCGCCTCGCGCAGGATCGCCACTGTCGCGAGGAGCGCGCGGTACGTCGTCCGCTCCCCGCGCAGCGCCCACCACGACAGCTGCAGCTTGCGCGCGAGGGCCGCATCGATCGGCTTGCCGAGCGCGCGGTTCGCCTGCAGCGCGGCCGCGAGGCGCCGCACGCGGATCGCCGCGCCGACATCGAGGACCCGACCATAGCCGCCGCCGAGCGCGACCTGCACGTCGCCCTGGAAGCGCGTGTCCTTCGCGGCGGTGCTGCCGTCGTCGGTGATCTGCGAGACGTAGTCCTCGTGCACGGACACGGCCGCCTTGCCCACGCCGTACAGGTTCCCGGAGTAGCCGCGGACCTCGCCGGTGCCGAGGACATCGACCTCGCCGCCGCGCGACTCGGCCGCGCCCTCCGGGTTGATGTAGCCCGCGACGACGTTCGCGCTGCCGCCGTAGCCGTACGCGAGCGTCGGCTTCTCCACGCGCTTCGCGTACGTCGCGCCGATGGTGCCGTCGAAGTCGACGCGCTTCCGCACGGTGTCGTACGCGAGGTTCGCGTTGCCGGCGGTGAACGTCACGCGCTCGCTCGCCGCGATGACGTCGTCGGCGATGACGGGGACGCCGGGGACCGCGCTCGGTGATGGCTCGCCGCCGAGGAGCTTGCCCTCGCTGATCACGGGAGCCGGGGGGGGCGGTGGCGTGGCGCTGCCGTCGCTCGGCGCGGGCGCCGCATCCGTTGGCGCGGACGTCGGCGTCGGCGTGACCGGCGGCGGCGGCGGCGGCACGGGCGTGACCGGCGGCGACGCCTTGCCGTCGGCCTTCGCGCCGAGCTTGCCGAGCGCCTTCTTCGCGAGGTCGCGCTGGCCCTGGTCGCGCTGCGCATCCGTCGCGATCTTCTGCAGCAGCGGCACGGCCTGCGGATCCCCGAGCGCGCCGAGCGCCTCGATCGCGTTCTCGCCGACGATGTCGAAGGTCTCGGCCTCGGCGACGCGCATCAGCACCGGCACCGCGCGCTTGTCCTTCGCCTGCCCGAGCTTCTTCGCCGCCTCGCGCCGCTTCTCGCGCCACGTCGCCTTGTCCATGTCGGTCGGCTGCGTCTCGACGAGCTTGATCCACGCCGTCACGTCGTCGGCCGGCGCCGCGCGCAGCTCACCTCCGGGTGCCCACAGCACGAGCGCCGCGACCGCCGCGCCGAGGAGGCCCGCGCGGTTCACTTGCCCCCCAGCTCGAAGCAGACGAGATCCTGGAACGTGTTGTCGGGCGAGCCGTTGACCTTGAGCGCGTCGCACGAGGACGACGCGATGCAGTCGATCATCAGACGCTGCCGGTCATCCGTCGCGCCCTCGATCCGAGAGACGCAGCTGCCCCAGTCGAAGCCGTTCGCTTTGCGCACCGGGATCACGGCGCAGTCGACGAGGCGCCAGCACGCGCCCTCGGGCGTCCGCGCCGCTTCGGGGCACGCGTTGAGCGCGCCGCCCTCGGCGCACGCGGCGCGCGTACCGTCGACCGTGTCATCGCCCGCGCTGCACGCGGCAGCAGCGAGCAGGACGCTCGTCATCCAAGATCTCATCGGCGCGGAGCTTACCGCGCCGAGCGAAGCTACGTCGCGACGCGATCCTTCTTGCGCACGAGCTTGGTCAGCGGGACATCGGGGATCGCCTGCGCGACCATCTCCGCGATGTCGTACACCGCGATCTTGTCCTCCACGTTCCGCTGCTTCATGCCGTCGGTCAGCATGATGTTGCAGAACGGGCAGGCCACCGCGACGGCCTCGACCTCGGCCGCGATGATCTCGTCGGTCCGGTTCATGTTCACGCGCTCGCCCTCGTGCTCCTCCATGAACATGCGGCCGCCGCCGGCGCCGCAGCAGAACCCGTGGCGCTTGTTGCGCTTGAGCTCGACGGTGCGGCCGGGCTGGAGCGCGGCGATGACATCGCGCGGCGCATCGAACTCGCGGTTCCAGCGGCCGAGGTAGCAGCTGTCGTGGTAGGTCACGGCCTCGATGGGCGACTTGCCGGTCTTGAGCTGGCCGTCCTTGAACAGCTTGTCGATGAGCTGCGTGTGGTGGACGACCTCGAAGTTGCCGCCGAACTGCGGGTAGTCGTTCTTCAGCGTGTGCAGGCAGTGCGGGCACGACGTGACGACCTTCTTCGCGCCCACGCTCTTGAGCGTCTCGACGTTCTGCTCCGCCTGCATCTGGAACAACATCTCGTTGCCGGTGCGGCGCGCGGGATCCCCGGTGCACGCCTCCTGATGGCCGAGCACGGCATAGTCGACGCCCGCCGTCTGCAGGATCTTGATCATCGCGCGGGTCTGCTTGATGATCCGGCTGTCGAACGCGCCGGCGCAGCCGACCCACAAGATGTACTCGGGATCCGGGTTCTCCTCGATCGTGGGGACCTCGAGGTCCTTCGCCCAGTCCATGCGCTGGTCGTTCGCGATGCCCCACGGGTTGCTCTGGCGCTCGATGTTGCGATAGGTGCGCTGCAGCTCGTTCGGCGTCTTTTCTTGCTCGAGCATTAGGTTCTGGCGCATCTGCAGGATCTTCAGCGGGTGCTCGATGAAGACCGGGCAGACCTCCTGGCACGCGCCGCAGGTGGTGCACGCCCACAGCGTGTCCTCGGCGACGCGACCGCCGGTCATCTTCGGCATCGTCTCGAGCTCGGTCTGCGCGCCGAGGAGGCGCGCGCGGAGATCGATCAGGTCGGGGTGGACGTGCGCGCCCTCGAGCTCGAAGCCGTGCGAGGTGCTGTACTCCGCCAAGCCCTGCGTCTGCTTCTCGAGGTCCGCGATCTTGTCGCGCAGCTCGACGCGGTCGAGCATCTCGTAGCGGATGTCGTGCACGAGCTGCATCGGCGACAGGTTCTTGCCGGTGGTGTACGCGGGGCAGTAGTTCGAGCAGCGCGCGCACTCGGTGCACGCGTAGGTGTCGAGGAGGCTCTTCCACGAGAACTGCTCGAAGTTACCGACGCCCCACTGCTTCTCGTCCTCGAGATCGATCTTCGGCATGTCGAGGAGGCGCGCGCTGCGGTTGCGCGTGGCGATGTTCGGGAGCGCGCCGAGGAGGTGGATGTGCTTCGAGTAGGGCAGGTAGTTGAGGAACGTCAGCACGATGAGGACGTGCAGCCAGTAGCCGACCTGGCCGCACAGCGCGGCGTGCTCGACGCTCGTCGGTGAGACGGCCTTCGCGACGAGGCTCGAGACCGGCAGCCACCACGGCGTGCCGTCGCCGGTCGCCGTCATCTCGGCCGCGATCTGGTACCCGTGATACGCGAAGTGCGACAGCATCAGCGAGCCGATCGCCCCGAGGATCAGGCCGGCGTCGAGGGTCCACGGGATGAGCTTGGGGCGGACGAGCAGGCGGCGAATGATCGACCAGCAGATCACGAGCAGCACGACGGCGTTCATGACGTCGATGAGGAAGTAGAGCGGCTGGTAGACCGGCGCGGGCAGGAGCTGCAGCGAGACGCCGGGGAAGATGCCGGAGACGATGACGTCCGCGGTGGCGATCGTGATGATGAGGAAGCCCCAGAAGATGAAGAGGTGGTGCTTGCTCGTGCGGTGCATCGGGCCCTCTTCGGCGACCTTCTTCTGGGCGAAGAAGTAGAGGCCGATGTCCATCAGCCGGCCGCCGACGTCGTCGAGGCGTGGCCGGGGGTCGCGGACGCCCGCAAACACCGCGCGCCCGAAGATCCAGGTCGTGCGGGCGAAGAACGCCACCGACGCCGCGAGCAGGAGGATGAACAAGGCCTGGTTCACCGGGCGTCTTTAGCATGTTTGTCATGTGGGTACGCGAGCTTGCGGCAACCTGTCGCGGCGCGTCGTGGGCGTGCGCAACGGCCGTGGCAGTGCGTAAATCACTGCGCATTTGGCCGAAGATCAGTCATGATGGAGGGATGGCCGAGCTGGCCAATGTCCTCGTCGTCTCGGACCTGCACTTCGGCGAAGAGCTCCTCCGGGGCGCTTCGGCGGAGCGCCGGCGCGCGGTCGAGCTCGCGGCCACCGCGTTCCGGGCGTTCCTGCACCACCACGCGGCGCGCCGGCTGCGCGGGCGACCGTGGCGCCTCGTCATCGCGGGCGACCTCTTCGACTTCATGTCGGTCGCCGTGCCCGGCACGCCGGCCGCCCCCGCGACCTCCGCGGACGAGCGCCGCCTCGGCCTGCAGCGCGGCGTCGCGGCGGGCGTCGTGCGGATGCGGATGATCGCGGACGCGCACGCGCCGCTCATCGCCGCGCTCGTGCGCTTCGCCGCCGCCGGCCATCAGGTCGACATCGTGGTCGGCAACCACGATGTCGAGCTCCTCGAGCCCGAGGTCGTGGCCGAGCTCGCCGCGCACTTTCGCGCGGCCGGCGCGGAGGCCCGGACGCTCGCGCGGCTGCGCGTCGTCCCGTGGTTCGTCTACATCCCCGGCGTCGCATGGATCGAGCACGGGCACGTCTACGACGAAGGCTGCTCGTTCGAGTTCAACCTCGCGCCCTGCGATCCGGCGGACGGCCGCCTCGTGTGGAACGCCGACTACGCGGCGGTGCGGCACCTCGGCACGGCGCTGCCCGACGTCGACCCGCACGCGATCGAGGACTGGAGCTGCTGGGGCTTCTTGCGCTTCGGCTGGCAGCAGGGCGCGGGCTCGTTCGGCCGCCTGTTGCTCGGCTACCTGCGCTTCATCGGCGCGCTGGTCGACGCGCGCACGCTGCACCGCTCGCACGCGCGGCGCGAGCGCCGGCGCCGCGCGCACCGGGAGCGGCTCGTGCGCGTGGCCGCGGAGGGCGGGCTCTCCCTCGAGCGGGCGAGCGCGATCGATCGCCTCGCGCGCACGCCGCTCACCGTGAGCTGGCGCCGGCTCGGCCGCATGGTGATGCTCGACAAGCTCGGCCTCGGGGCCGGCATGCTGCTCGCCTGGATCCTGCTCGCGCTCCTCCTCCCGCTCGCGTGGGCGCTCGCGGGCGCCGCGCTCACCGTCGGCGCCGCGGCGGGTGTCTCGCGCCGGCTCGGCACGCACCTCGTGACGTCCCAGCTGCCCATGCGCGCCATCCCGCGGCGCCTGCGCGCCCAGGTCGACGCGCCTGTCATCGTGTTTGGCCACACGCACGATCCGCGCTGGCAGCCGCTCGAGGGCGGCGGCCTCTACGTCAACTGCGGAACCTGGCTGCCGGCCACCCGCCCGGGGCTTCGCCGGAGCTTCACTCACGTCCTGATCCAGCCGTCCACGAGCGGCGCGCCGACGATCGAGCTGCGGCAATGGCGCGACGGCGCGAGCGCCCCGTTCACCGTCGAGGCCGAGCATCCGCTCGCCGTCCCCGATCCGGTCGGCGTGGCCAGCTGATGTCCTCCTCGGTCAGTGCCACTGCCACTGCCAGTACGCGTAGGGCAGGAGCGGGATGTAGAGCGCCTGGAGCTCGCGCGCGTCGGGGCGGTAGAGGACGAGCGCGGCGAGCTCGAGGCGCAGGTCGCGGAGGATCGCGTGCGTCGAGTGCCGGAGCGGCGCGATGCGCAAGCCGTAGGCGAGCTGCAGCTTGCGCGGCTGGTTGTCGGCGTAGACGAAGGTCGCGCCGTAGCTCGCGGTGGCGTGCACCGACAGCCACGGCGTCCAGCGCTCGTCGAGGGAGACCGAGACGTCGGGCGAGACGAGGTCGCGGAACACGCGCTGGTGCGAGCCCGCGCGCCCGAGGTTCTGCACCGCGAGGAGGTCCGCGTACGACGCGCCCGCCGACAGATGGAGCCACAGGTGCTCGGCGACCGGGACGCTGGCGTTGACGTGCAGAAAGCCGCCGAGCTTGTCGCGCACCAGGCGAAATGTCGGGAAGTCCTCCTGGGCGTACGGATGCCAGAGGTACTGCGCCATGCCCTCGACGGCGATGCTCGCGCGGGCCCGGCCGCCATCGCGCACCCGGTAGCGGACGTTGAAGCTCGGCACCGGGAGATGGGGCGCGATGAAGAAGCCGCCGAGCAGCGCCGTGACGTCGACCTCGGTCGTCAGGTCGTCGGTCACTCCGACCTGCGCCCAGCCCGGCAGCGGGGACACGGGCTGCGCGTAGAGCACCTCGCCGGCGTGGAGCGTCTGCGCGGTGAACGCGTCGAGCGGATGGAGGTAAACCTCGTCTTGCAGGCCGTCGGCGCGGGCGCTCGCCGACCAGGCCACGATGACGAGCACCCAGGCGACGCGCATGGCCTGTGCCATTGCAATGCCGAGACCGGGGTGAACCTCGACACTTCGTGGCCAGAACCAGCATGTCGGACCCGCGTGGTAGGCCTGCCGCGTGGCGACCACTCGATCACCCGCCGAGACTCCGCTCATGCGGCAGTACCTCGACGTCAAGGACCGCCACCCCGACGCGATGATCTTCTTCCGCCTCGGTGACTTCTACGAGATGTTCTTCGAGGACGCCGTGCGCGGCGCGCGCCTCCTCGATCTGACCTTGACCACGCGGGACAAGGGCAAGGACGACGCGGTGCCCATGTGCGGCGTCCCGCACCACGCGGCGCGCGGGTACGTCGCGAAGCTGACCGAGCTCGGCCACAAGGTCGTGATGTGCGAGCAGGTGGAAGACCCGACATCACGAGACCCCTCGCGCGAGCGCGCGGGTGGCGCCAAGGGGCTCGTCCGGCGCGAGGTCGTCCGGATCATCACGCCCGGCGTCGTGCTGGACGACGAGGTCCTCGATCCGAAGCAGGCGCGTTACCTCGCGGCCGTCGTCGTCACGAAGGAGCGCTGCGGCCTCGCGTACCTCGACGCGACCACCGGCGAGCTCTGCGCGACCGAGGTCCTGCCGGGCGGCCTCGTGGACGAGCTCGTCCGTGTGGCGCCGCGCGAGGTCCTCGCGTCCGAGAAGGATCTCAAGACGCTCGAGATCGTGCGCACGCGCTACAAGGCCGCGTGGAACCCGGTCGCCGTCGCCGACGAGGCCACCGCGCGCGCGCAGCTCGCCGCGATCGATGGGGCCGCGCGCTGCGAGCCGCTCGCCGCCCGCGCGGCCGCCGCCTGCGTCGCCTACGCGCGCGCCACGCAACCCACGGGCGTCTTGCCGATCGCGCGCCTGCAGAGCTACGCACCCGGTGACAGCGTGGTCATCGACGAGGCCGCGATCGCGCACCTCGAGCTGACGGAGACCTTGATCGGCAAGCGCCGCGTCGGCTCGCTGCTCGACATCATCGACGCCACCGCCACCGCGCCGGGCGCGCGCCTCCTGCGCCGCTGGCTCCTCTACCCGCTGGTCGATGTCCCGCGCATCCGCCGGCGGCAGGACGCCGTGGGCTGGCTCGTCGAGCGGCCGCAGCTCACCGAGCAGATCCATCGCGCGCTCACGAAGGTCGCCGACCTCGAGCGGCTGGCCGGCAAGGCCACGCTCGGCGTCGCCACGCCGCGCGACCTCGGCCGGTTGCGGGATGCCCTCGCGCAGCTCCCCGAGGTGATCGCGCTCGTGAAGACAGGGGCCAGCGCGCTCCAGCCGGTGCCGCCGCAGCTCGCCGACCGGCTCCGCGTCGCGGCCGATCCGCAGCTCCCCGCGCTCGCGGCCCGGCTCGCGAAGGCCCTCGTCGACGAACCGCCGTCGTTGCTCAAGGATGGCCCCGCGATCCGCCCGGGCTACGACAAGATCGTCGATGACGCGCGCGTGCTCGCCGATGGCGGCAAGGATCAGATCCTCGCGATCGAGACCCGCGAGCAACAGCAGTCGGGGATCGCGAACCTGAAGGTCCGGTACAACCGGGTCTTCGGCTACTACATCGAGATCACCAAGACGCACCTCGCCAAGGTGCCCGCGCACTACGTGCGGAAGCAGACCGTCGCCACCGGCGAGCGGTACGTCACGCCGGAGCTGGCCGATCTCGAGCGCAAGGTGCTCGCCGCCGAGGACACGCTCAACGCGCGCGAGGCCGAGCTCGTCCGCGCCGAGGTGGCCGAGGTCGCGGCGCGCGCGCTCGCCGTGTCCGCCGCCGGGGCCGCGCTCGCCGTCCTCGATTGCGCGGCCGCGCTCGCCGAGGTCGCGGCGCGCCGCGGCTACTGCCGCCCGGTGGTCGACGCCGGCCTGGCCCTCGAGATCACCGACGGTCGCCACCCGGTGATCGAGGCGATGCTGTCCGCGGGCACCTACGTGCCGAACGATTGCCGCCTCGATCCGGACGCCGAGCAGCTGGTCCTCATCACCGGTCCCAACATGGCGGGCAAGTCGACGTACATGCGCGCCGTCGCGCAGATCGTGCTGCTCGCGCAGATCGGCAGCTATGTGCCGGCCAAGGCGGCGCTCGTCGGGATCTGCGACCGCGTCTTCACCCGCGTCGGCGCGGCTGACGATCTGTCGCGCGGCGACTCCACCTTCATGGTGGAGATGCGCGAGACCTCCGCCATCCTCGCCCTCGCCACGCGGCGCTCGCTCATCGTCCTCGACGAGGTCGGCCGCGGGACCTCCACGTTCGACGGCGTTGCCATCGCCTGGGCCGTCTCCGAGCACCTGCACGATACCATCGGCGCGCGCACCCTGTTCGCGACCCACTACCACGAGCTCGTCGCGCTCGCGGACAGCCGGCCGCGCGTGCGCAACGTCAGCGTCGCCGTGCGCGAGCATAAGGGCGAGATCGTCTTCCTGCGCCGCGTCGTCGCCGGCGGCGCCAACAAGAGCTACGGCATCGACGTGGCGCGGCTCGCCGGCCTGCCGAAGACCGTCGTCACCCGCGCGCGCGCCATCATGAGCCAGCTCGAGGGCGGCGCCAGCCTCGGCTCGTCGACGCAGCTGACCCTCCTGCCCACGGCCCAGCCCGCGCCGGCGCTCGCGCGCCTCGCGTCCATCGACGTCGACCGCACCACGCCGCTCGAGGCGCTCCAGCTCCTCGCCGAGCTGAAGGCTCTCCTCTGACGCCTGTCCTACACGCCCGTACGCCCACGCACGTACCGATGCGGGTTGCGACCCCCAACCCCTCCGCGTAGGGGGCTGCGGCCCAGCCCTCGAAAGATTCCGACCTCAAGCATCACGCACCGTTACGAGCGGCACGCGCCTTGTATTAGGTGCTCCCCATGAAGCACCTGATGAAGGGCCTGGCGGTCGCGACCGCGCTCCTCGCAGCAGCGCCGGGCTGCGGAAGCGACGACAATTCTTCCTCGGCGCTCGGCAACATCGACTCGCTGGTCATCCTCCAGCGCCCCAAGCGGAACGATGGCGGCGACATCTTCCAGTACACCTCGTACATCCCGGGCGCGCGCCTGGTGAAGCTCGAGCCGCCGACCGCGGACGGCACCATCACGGCGCTCTGCTGTGACAAGGCCGGCCCCGAGTACGCGAACATCGACATCAACAGCTACGACATCTCGTTCGACGCCAAGTCGATCGTGTTCGCCGGCAAGCTGTCGGCGTCGACGACGTACGGCCTCTTCCTCCTCGACATCGCGTCGGGCGGCGTCACCCAGCTCATGACCGACCCCGGTCGCGACTACGTCTCCCCGATCTTCCTGCCCGACAACAAGATCATGTTCACGACGAACAACGTCGTCGAGCCGGGCGCCCCGCAGCACCAGGACGAGTACGAGCGCGGCGTGACGACCCAGGTCGGCACGATCGGCATCGACGGCACCCACGAGGAGCTCGGCCCCCGCAACCTCTCGCACCGCACCGCGCCGAGCCTCGCCTCGGACGGTCGCGTGATCTTCACCCAGTGGGATCACCTCGGCCCCGAGAACGCCGGCCACCTCATGTTCATGAACACGGACATGCAGGAGCTCCGCGAGGCGTTCGGCAAGGAGGGCACCTCGCCCTCGAACTCCACCCTCAAGGCGCAGGAGATCGCCCCCGGCCGCTTCGTCGGCATCGCGACGTCGCGTAACCGCACCATCAACGCCGGCGCGCTCATCGACATCCGCCTCGGCACGCCGAGCACCGATGACGCGGGCAACGTCCGCGCCGACGCGTCGATGTCCGAGGCCCACGCGACCTACCGCCTCCTGACGCCCGATGTCCCGATGGACAACGAGCCGTCGTCGTCCACCATCGGTCGCTACTACGACGCGTACCCGGTCGATCAGAAGGACCAGCCGACCCTCCTCGTCTCGTGGGCCGATGGCACCGTCGAGTCGAGCTCGCTCGAGGCGGCCGGCATCGCCGCGAACTTCGGCGTTTATCTCTACGACTCGGTCGCGCAGCAGCGCCGCCCGATCCTCGACGACCCGGACATGTGGGACATCTTCCCGCGGCCGCTGCAGGCTCGGAGCGCGCCAAACGCTACGAACTCGGCGACCGACGCCTCGCTCGGCGGCGAGATGCTGATCGGCTCGATGAACGCCTATAACTCGTCGCTTCACACGTTCACGCCCGGTGAGATCTACGGTGTCCGCGTGATGGAAGGCTTCTCGGGCGAGGAGGGCTTCGGTCGCCAGTTCGGCACGCCGCGCTTCGAGGGTCACGCGAACCTCGGCGTCGCCAAGCTGGCCTCGGACGGCTCGTGGCTCGCCAAGATCCCGCCGAACGTCCCGGTGCACGTCCAGGCCGTCGACAACTACGGCATGTCGATCTTCAACGAGCCCGTGTGGTTCTCCGGGCGCGCGGGTGAGTCCCGCGTGTGCGGCGGCTGCCACGAGGACCGCGCCAAGACCACCGTCATCAACCCCGGTATCACGCAGGCCTTCTCCATCGGCCCGACCGAGATGTACGGCTCCGTGCCGCGCGCCAACCGCCAGTCGACCGACTTCTCGCGCGACAAGATCATGGGCGTCGCCTGGGACAAGACCCTGCAGCCCATCTTCACGGCGAAGTGCGCCAGCTGCCATAACGGCGTCGCGGGCCCGGCGAACCCGAGCTACACGATCAGCAACCCGACCACCGGCGAGAACGTCACCTGGACGTTCGACCTCTCGGACAAGCCCGTGACCCTCGCGGTCGGCACGACGATGCTCACGACCTACAGCGCGTCGTACCTCTCGATGGCGGGCCCCGACATGGAGGAGATCGAGAAGGGCGGCCTGATGCTGTCCGGCGACTTCAAGGTCTACATGAACCCCGAGGACGCGCACGGCTCGATCGTCTCGCAGATTCTCAACCCGGTGCAGCAGTTCCCGACGCAGGACATGACGAAGCGCGCGTTCACGACCAACCCGCACGCGGCCGCCAAGGGCTTCGCGGACCTCACGGCTGACGAGTACTACGCCATCACGCTCGCCGCGGACATGGGCGTGAACTTCTACAGCCGCGAAAACAACCCGCACAACAACTAAGCCCCCCGGACAAATCACCATGACGAACATGAAGCACAGCATCGCCGGGGTTCTCTTCGCGCTCGCCACCACGCTCGCCAGCGCGGGTGTGGCTCACGCGGGTCGCGGCGGCAGCTCCGCCAACATCACCGCCGCGGTCCAGAGCGGCTCTGTCGACTCCATCATCGCCGAGGTCGAGCGCGCCGAAGGCCTGATGTGCGACGAGTGCATCCAGACCGTCACGAACCTGACCGAGGATGCGCGCTACCCGGTGCGTGAGGTCGCCGCCTGGTGGTTCGCCAAGCGCCCGCAGCTAGCGGACGCGCTCTCCGAGCAGTTCATCGGCGACCTCGGCACGGGCAACGCGACGAGCGTCCGCAACGCGGCCGACTTCCTCGGCTCCGTCCGCAACTACAAGGCGCTGCCGGGGCTGCAGGCGGCGATGGGCCGGGGCAACCTGACCGTCGAGGCGAAGCTCGCGGTCGTCCGCGCCGTCGCGGTGCTCGCGCACGTCAAGGGCAACCCCACGCTCGTCGCCGCGATGAACGACAGCGACGCCACGGTGCGCGCCGCGGCCGTCGTCGCCTGGCGCGACATCCTCGGCCAGACCGACGTCTCGCCGGTGATGGCGCTCCTCGGGGACCCGAACGCCGAGGTCCGCTCGAAGACGGCGACCCTCGCCGGTGCGTACGCCGCCAGCTCGGCGCGCGCGCAGCTCGAGGTGCTCGTGCAGACCGATAGTGATGCGACAGTTCGTCGCAACGCGGCCTGGGCGCTCGGCAAGATCGGCGACCCGTCCTCGTCGGTGGCGCTCACGAAAGCGGCCAGCGATCCGAGTGGGATCGTGCGCGGAGTCGCGAAGGCAGCCCTCGCCACCTTGCGTCACTGAGAGTAAACTCGACTCATGCAGACGAGGGCACTGCTCGGGGCCGTGCTGTGTGTTGTCGCCGCTTCGGCGTGCGGCGACCCACCGCCAGGTAAGACGTTCTTCGACCGCAACATCTCGACGATCCTCGTCCCGAAATGCGGCGGCAATACCTCGGGCTGCCACCAGCCGAACCTCGACGATCCGTTCCAGGTCGTGGCTGGCAACTTCGATGTCTCGTCCTTTGACTCGGTGCAGAAACGGCGCGATGTCCTCGCGCCGTTTGGCGCGTACAGCTACCCGCTCTTGCTCATCAAGGCGGTCGGCCCCAACGCGCTGACGTTCAACTACAACGGCGTCACGAAGCCCATCGAGGTCCAGCACTCCGGCGGCCCGATCATCGAGATCAGCTCCGACGCGTTCTTCACGCTGCAGAGCTGGCTCGCGAACGGCGCGACCGAGAACGGCCTCAAGCCGGCCACGCCGCCCGCGACCGGAATCGGCGACTGCTCGACGGCCGTGCCCTCGGGCTTCGTCGCCACGCCGTACCTGGCGAACCCGAACTACGCGGCGTTCACCAGCACCGTCGAGCCCGTGCTGGAGAAGCACGGGTGCACGGCGGGCAGCTGCCATGGCGCGCCGCAGTCGGACTTCTACATCACGTGCGGCGCCGACGACACGCAGAAGGCGTTCAACTTCAGCCAGGCGTGGTCCTTCGTGAACACGCCGGTCGACGACTCGCAGATCCTGCGCATCCCCCTCGCGGTCGCGCAGGGCGGCCGCGGCCACACCGGCGGCGATCAATTCGCGAGCACCGACGACCCCGACTACAAGGCGATCCAGGCGTGGGCGACGAGCGTCGGCGTCCTCGACTTCGCGCAGGGCGATCCGACGAAGACCTTCTTCAAGGACAACGTCCAGCCGATCCTCGTGGCGCGCGGCTGTTCGTTCCAGGCGTGCCACAGCGCCTCCGCCACCAACGACTTCAAGCTGCGCAGCGGGACGCCGCAGGGCTTCTACTCGGCCGTCGCGCTCCAGCGCAACTACGACCTCTTGCTCCAGGACTTCACGGCGGTCGAGTTGCCGGACGCCCGGCGGGGGCGCGCGCTCGCGAAGACGATCCTCCCGACCGACGACCGCGTCACGGGCGTCGCGGGCATCGTGCACCGCGGTGGGCCCGTGCTGGAGACGCCGGGCCGCGGGCCGGCCGACCCGGCGGCGTGCCCGTCGCCGTGGACCGCCGCCTCGACCCCGTTCTGTACGATCGTCGAATGGCTGCGCCTCGAGCGCGCGGCGCTGGGGCTGCCGCTGATGGCGGCCGGCGACAAGCTCCCGATCGTGTATGTCGCGCGCAACGGCGCGGCGTCGGCGGGCCGGCTCGAGTTCGACACGTTCCAGGGCGGCGCCGATCTTCGCGCGGCCCAGGCCACGCTCGGCGCGCAACAGACCATCGCGAGCGTCGACGTCGCGGGCGCGCAGTCGCTCCTGGGCGACTGCACGACCAAGTTCGGCATCGTCGCGGGCACGGCGGACGTGCAGGCCCCCGACGTCGGCCCCGATGGCGTCACCGTGGCGTTCGCGGCGCGCAAGAGCGCGGCCGATCCGCTCGAGGTCTACACGGTCGGCGTCGACGGCACGAACTGCAAGCAAGTCACGGCGCCGGCGCCCGACAGCAACGGGATCCACGTCCACAACTTCGACCCGGCCTGGTCGCCTGACGGCGAGTGGCTGGTCTTCGCGTCGACGCGCGGGCCGGCGAGCGGCGCGGCCCTCTCGCGCAAGCGGATGCTGCCGCAGTCGGACCTCTGGCGCATCAAGCTCGCGGACAACACCACCGAGCAGGTCACGTTCCTCTCGAACTCCGAGGTCTCGCCGCAGATGATGCGCGAGGGCCGGATCACGATGACGACGGAGAAGGCGAGCGACGGCTTCTATCAGCTCAGCGGTCGCCGCATCAACTGGGACCTCACCGACTACCACCCGCTGCTCGCGCAGCGCCACAATTCGCCGTACGCCGACCCGACCGACCCGACGATGACGCTGCCGTCGATCGGCTTCGACGCCGCGACGGACATCCGCGAGGGCACCGACGGCACGTTCTTGCTCATCCTCTCGGACGTCGACGCGGCGGGCAAGCCCGTGCTCGCCGGCGGCGCGGGCGCGCTCGCGCAGTTCAACCGCAGCCTCGGGCCCTTCGAGGCGGGCCGCTCGACCCCGGGCTTCTTGCCCTCGGTGACATTCTTCGATCCGACCGGTGGCGCGAGCGGCCACACCGGCACGGCGGCGGGCTATCGCGGCCCGGTCGATCTCCCGGACGGCACGATGATGGTCTCGTTCACCACCAACACCAGCGCGCCGACGTGGAAGGTCGTACAGGTCAACCCGCGCACGAAGACGCAGACCGACCTCATCCCGAACGCGGTCGACGCGGTCATCGCGTACCCGTTTCCGGCGCGCCCGCTGTTCACGAACCACCGCCAGCTCGTGTTCGGCGGCAGCGGTGGCGGCTCCGATGCGGGCCACGGCGTGCTGCACATGCCCGACGCGCCGATGCTGTTCACGCTCCTGACCGGCAACCTGCGCCGCGGTCGGCCGGTCGACGACTTCCGCAAGGCGAAGTTCCTCCAGGTCTCGACCGAGGGGCCGTGCCCGCCGGGGACCTCGTGCATGCCGGACGCGATGGGCGTCTACCAGAGCCGCACCGTGCTCGGCAAGGCGGCGCTCGCCGACGATGGCTCCGTGCGCGTGACGTTGCCCGCGCGGACCGGCCTCATCTTCTCGCTCATGGACGGCGACGGCAAAGAGATCGTGACGATGACCGAAGAGCACCAGATCGGGCCGGGCGAGGCCATCTCGATGGGCGTCCGCCAGCCGCTGTTCGACGCGGTATGTGCGGGGTGCCATGGCTCGGTCACCGGGAGCGAGCTGGACGTCGGCGTCAGCGCCGATGCCCTCACGGGTGCCTCGCAGTCGCTGAGCGCGACCGTGACCCCGACGTCGGTCGGCAACTAGGCCGAGCGGTCAGCGCTCGAGGCCCAGGCCGGCTCCAGGCCAGCCGCGATCGGGTGGAGGCGCGCGTCAGCTCAGCGACGCCGCCGCGCCCGCGTCACTTCTTCTTCGGCGTGCCGCCGTTGCTCTGGATCACCGAGTCGACCGCGTTGCCGTTCTGCTTCACGTCCGGGTGATCGGTGCCGTTCGTGTCGACGACTGCCTTGATCACCGCGTTCGTCTCGGGTGCCTTCGGCGCCTTCTCGGCGCGCAGGGCCTTGATCTCCTTGATCTTGGTGCTGTCCTCGATCGAGATGCCGATCGCGTCGTAGGTCTTCAGCTTGTCGACGGCGCGCGCATCGAACTCGTCGGTGTGCCACGCGATGACGCCCACATCGACGTCGCCCGCGCCGTACGCCGTTTCCATCTGCTTGCGGAACTCGTCGAAGTTCTTCTTGTCGTCGGGGAGGATCGAGACGTCCAGCGAGATGAACATCTTCCAGAGCTTGCCGTCGTAGAAGAAGAAGAACCGGCGCTGGTTCTTCCCGTTGTCGTTCTCCCAGCGCTCGAGCATCGCCTCGTTGGTGTTGTGGGCGAACTCGTCCTCGACGATCGAGACGTCCCAGCCCGTCTTCTTCGCGTCGAACGCGACGTAGCTCTGCGCCACCCGCGTCAGGTCTTCCTTCTTGGTCTTGCGGAGCCGATCCTTGGTGGCGTCGTCGTTCGTGGCCTTGAACTGGTCGTCGTACTTGGCGTCGAGCTCCTTGCCGATCTGCGCGAGGACCTCGTCCTTCGTCATGCCGAACTTGAAGCCCGAGAGCTTCGCGGCGAGCGCCTTCTTGTGGTCGGCGGTGACGACGACCTGCTTCTTTGGCGCGGCCGGGGGCGCCTTCTTCGCCGGTGCCGGGGTCT
>JANXOM010000215.1 GCA_025353585.1 Deltaproteobacteria bacterium | reverse complement strand
CGCGCGTCGCGCGACGACCACCTCACGGTCGCCGCGTTCATCGGCCCCGCCCCCCCGCCAGCCCCACAACCTCGAGGCTCGAGCCTGCCCTCGCGCATCGTTCAGCGCACCGCCGCAAACGCGACCGCGATCCGGTCCGCGACCACCCGCACCGCCGGCTGCTTGACGACATCGGGGTGCACCACGAGCCACGTCGGGCGCGCCGGCACGGCCGTCAACTCGAACACGTGATCGAGCCCGACCGTGGCCTCACCCCACGGTCGCGTGATCGCGACGAGCCCGTGCCCGCGCACCGCGGCTTCGATCAACGCGGGCAGGCTCGTCGAACGGAACGCCACCCGGACGCGCGGCCGCCCCGCGAGCCAGCGCGCCTCGGGTAGTTGCTCGAGCTCGCCGCACGGCATCAGCACGTCGTGCCCCGCGAGCTGAGCCGGGGTCCGCGGCACGCCTCGGGCGCGCAGGTACACCGGCGATGCGAACAGCGAGATCGCGTACCGCCCGAGCACGCGAACCACCAGGTTCGGATCGGTCGTCGGCGTCACGCGCACCGCGAGCTCCGCTTCGCCGCGCGAGAGGTCGACCGCCTTGTTTCCGCCGAGCACCTCCAGCTCGAGGCCCGGGTACTGCGCACGCAGCTCGAGCAGTCCGCCCGCCACCAGCCGCGACGCGAGCCCTTCCGTCGTCGCGATGCGCACGCGGCCGGCGACCTCGTCGCTCGAGGCGATCGCCACGCTCGCGAGCGCGTGGAACTCGGCCTCGATGCGCTCCGCCGGCGCGCGGAGCCGCTCGCCTACCAGGGACGGGCGGAGGCCCTCGCGCGTCCGGACGAACAGCCGCGCCCCGAGCGCTCGCTCGAGCACCTCGAGCCGTCGGCTGACGGTCGACTTGTCGAGGCGCAGCGTCCGGGCCGCGAGCACGAGCGTGGGCGCGCGCGCGATGGCGAGGAACACGCGCGCGTCATCCCAGCTGAGCAAATTCGCACCGCGGCGTTGCATCCATGCAGCTTGTGGGAAGCTCGGCGCGACCGCAACGTGTACGCATGCCGACCACGTACCGCGCGACGCTGCTGACGAAGAAAGGCGAGCCCGAGGTCCTCGTGCCCGTCCTGCTCCCGCTCCTCGAGCCGGGGCCCGGCGAGCTCCGGGTGAAGATCCTGGCCACCGGGGTCGGCGCCACCGACGTCACGATGCGACGCGGGCGCTATCCGTACGCGCCGAAGCTACCCTTCGTGCCCGGCTACGAGTCCGTGGGCACCGTAGACGCGATCGGCCCGGGCGTCACCGGCTTCCGGCTCGGCCAGCGCGTGTGCGCGCTGCTCGTGCACGGCGGGTACGCGGAGTACGTCGTGCGCCGCGCGAGCGACTGGCTCGCCGTCCCCGACGATCTCGATACCGCCGAGGTCGTGGCGACGATCCTGAACTACGTCACCGCCTACCAGGCGATCCACCGCGTCGCCAAGCTCGGCCCCGGGACCACCGCGCTCGTGACCGCCGCGGCGGGCGGCGCCGGCCAAGCGTTCGTGCAACTCCTGCGCGCCCAGGGGGTGCGCGTGATCGCGGCGGCGAGCCCGCGCAGCCACGCGCTGCTCCGGTCGCTCGGCGCCGAACCGATCGAGCGCCAGGTCTCGGTCGAGCGCGTCCACGCGCTCGCGCCGGGTGGGGTGGACGCCGCGTTCGACGGTGTCGGCGGCGCCGCGCTGCGGACGTGCATCGCGGTCACGCGCCGCGGCGGCGCCGTGGTCTGGTACGGCTTCATGGGCGTGTCCACGCTGCCGGGGATCCTGCGCAACGTGCTCGACACGTTCGTGTTCGCGCGCCTCCGCGGGCGCCGCGCCGCGTTCTACGGCATCACGGCGCTGTATCGAAAGGACCCCGCGCCGTTCCGCGCCGATCTCCCCGCGGTCTTCGAGCTGCTGCGCGCGAAGAAGATCGCGCCGCGGATCGCGCTGCGCTTGCCGCTCGCCGAGGCACGCGAGGCAAACATCCGTCTCGAGGCCGGCTCGCTCGACGGCAAGATCGTCCTCCTCGCGTAGGTCCGGGCGGCCGCGCCCGCCGCGCTCGGCCGGCGCATGGACCGTCCTGACGCCTCGCGGCGTGGCAGGGTAGCGAGCCGTGCCCACTGACCTGCGTCCCGCCCTCGTCGATATCGGGATCAACCTGACGCATCGTTCGTTCGACCGCGATCGCGCCGAGGTCGTGGCGCGGGCGAGCGCGGCCGGCGTCACGACGCTCGTCGTCACCGGGACGAGCGTGGCCGAGAGCCAGCGCGCCGCTGACCTCGCCCGCGGCCTGCCCGCGTACGCGACGGCGGGCGTCCACCCGCACGCCGCGAAGGCATGCGATGCGGACACCATCGCGGCGCTGCGCGCGCTCGCCTCGCAGCCCGGCGTCGTGGCGATCGGCGAGTGCGGCCTGGACTTCAACCGCGACTTCTCGCCGCGCGACGTGCAGGAGTACTGGTTCGAGGCGCAGCTCGAGCTCGCGGCGGAGCTCGCCCTCCCCGTCTTCCTGCACGAGCGCGACGCGTCCGCCCGGATGCTCGCGATCCTCACGCGGTACCGCCCGCGGCTCGTCGGCGGGGTCGTCCACTGCTTCACCGGCACGCGGGCGACGGTCGAGCGTTACCTCGAGCTCGATCTCCACATCGGCATCACGGGCTGGATCTGCGACGAGCGCCGGGGCGCGAGCCTCGTCGAGGCCGCCGCGGCCGTCCCGCTCGATCGCCTGATGCTCGAGACCGACGGGCCCTACCTGCTCCCCCGGTCGCACCTCCCCGCGCCGCCGCCCGGCTGGGACGGGCGCCGGAACGAGCCCGCGTTCCTGCCGGCCGTGGTCAGGGGCGTCGCGCGCGCCACCGGTGGCGACGAGCTCACGGTCGCGACGGAGACCACGCGCACCGCGCGCCGGTTCTTTGCGCTCGAGCGTTCTCGTACGCCCTCGTCATCGTGAATGCTGATCGTGAGTCACGCGGCCGCGCGCGGGCGGGTCGGCTACGAGGCCCTGTACGCCGCAGTTCGTGCACTTCGTTGCACATCACGCGTCGTCGGTGCGCGCGCCGCGGTGGCCGGTCGGGACTGCCCCCCACGATCGTGGCCCACGGTCGACACCGACCCGCGCCCGACATTCGCTAACAACGAAGTTCGGTCGTGTGAGGGAGTGGCTGTGAGTTTGCAACTCAGGCGTTCATGCGCCGCCTCGCCTGCCACCTCGCGCTTGCCACCTGCGCGTTCGCGGGGTCGGTCGCGCACGCGGCGCCGGGTCGCCACGCGAAGGCGGTCACGGCCACGCCGAAGCCGCACGCGAAGCCCGCGCCAGCCGAGGATGCAGACGACGATGCCGCGGACAGCGAGGACGCGCCGCCGCCGAAGCCCAAGGCCCGCGGGGCCGCCCGCGCACGCGCCGTCGCGAAGGCCAAGCCGCACGCGGTCGCCGCCCGGCGGCACGCAGAGGTGGTCGCCGACGCTGACGATGCCGACGCCGACGACGAAGATGACGCGGCGCGGCCCGTCCCCACGCACCGCAAGGCCACCCGGGTCGAAGCCGATGACGACGAGGCGAGCATCGACATCGACGCCGACGCCGACGCCGACGCCGACATCGACATCGTGGCCGTGGCGCATCACGCGGAGAAGGCGGGCCCGCGCGACTGGAACGTCGCCATCGGACCGTACGCGTGGGCCTCCGCGGTCGACGCCAGCGTGTCCGTCGGGGGCAAGAGCGTGGACCCGAGCGGCATCCACTTCGCCAAGCTCGACCACACGATCAAGTACGGCGGCGAGCTCGTCGGCGAGGCTCGGTACGGTCGGTTCTCGCTCGCGGGCGACGTCATCTTCGGCGCGATCGGCATCGACGCCGGCACCGCGGCCGGCCCGCTCATGGTGAACATCCACGGCGACGTGAGCGCTTTGCTGGCCGACGGCGCGGCCGGCGTCCGCCTGCTCGGGGACGACCACTCGGTGCTCGCCGTCGAGGCGCGCGGCGGCATCCGCTACCAGCGCACCGCGATCCGCGCGTCGGTCGGCGTCGATGGCGCCGCCGTCGCGCCGCCCGAGATGGTGTTCGCGGGCGCGGACTTCGTCGCCGGCGGGCGCGTCTTCCTGCGGCCGAGCCAGCGCTTCTTCTTCACCGGTGCCGCCGACGTCGGCGTGGTCGGCGCGTCGTCGAGCACCTGGTCCGTCTCCGCCGACGCGAGCCTGCGCCTCGGCTCGCACGTGCAGCTCTCTCTGGGCTGGCGGACGATGGCGATGGACCGCTCGAGCGTCAACCTCGTGCTGCAGGGTCCGCGCTTCGTCATGCAGCTGCTGTTCTGAACGCGCCGCGCCGCGCCGCGTCCGGTCAGCGGACAAGCTGACCGGCCTGGCCGGTCTGGCTCTTCGGTGCGCGTGTTGTGCAACTCCTCGCACAGCCTCGGGAATCTCCGGCCCGCGCCCCCACCCTCTGGCGCATCCGGCCCCGGTCGGGCGCGTGCCCTGCGCCGGCCGATCGGCCCGCGGAGTGCCGCCTGGAGGTTGCAACGAGATCCGAGGGCGGTCCGCAGCCTGGTCTAGCGCTTGCTCTGTCCAGTTGCACCATGCGCCATCGCTCGTCGGGACCCGCGGCCCTCGTGCTCTTCGCCAGCACCGCCGCCGCGTGCGTGGGTGAGCAGCCGCCGCCGCCGCGGCTGACGGTGACGTCGCCGCAGCGCTCGCTCATGCAGGACAGCGGGCAGATCACGGTGCGAGGCAGCGCGCAGCCAAACGCGAACGGCGACCCGGTCTCGCGGGTCACGGTCAACGGGGTCGCGGCGGCCCTCGGCGCCGACGGCTCGTTCAGCGCCGCCATCGACGTGCCCGAGGGCGCCAGCATCATCGAGACGGTCGCGAGCACCGAATACGGCGGCACCGCGACCGACGCGCGCTCGGTGCAGAGCGGGCACCGCAGCCCCGTCGGCAGCAACATCGACCGCGCCGTCACCGCCGCGCTGTCGGCGGATGCGTTCGCGAAGATGTCGGCGGCCGCCGGCCCGCTCATCAAGAGCATGAACCTGCCGGCGATGCTCGCGCCGCTCCAGCCCATGGCGAACCTCGGCGACAGCATCGCGAACGTGAAGCTCTCGATCGACCAGCTCGCGTTCGATGACGTCAAGGTCACGCTCACGCCCACCGACGGTGGCTTGAAGTTCGCCGCCGAGATCGATGGCCTCAACGCATCGGCGACCGCGGTCTACGCCGGCGCGCTGGTCCCCGACGGCACCACCACCGTCACCATGGCGACGGACAAGGTCGTCATCTCGGGGATGCTCGTCGTCACGCCCAGGGGCACCGCGGGCTTCACGACCACGATCGCCGCGCCGCTGGTCCAGACCGGCAAGCTCCAGCTGAACGCGAACGGCCTGACGGGTCAGGTGCTGACGCTCGTGAACAACAACCTCGGCTCGACCGTTCAGAACCTCGCCACGGCGGCCGCGGCCCACGGGCTCGAGCCGATCATGAACGACGCGCTCGGCGCGCTCGGCGGTCCCAAGCAGGTCGAGGTGCTCGGCGAGATGGTGCAGGTCGAGGCCACCCCCGCCGCGGTCGCGTTCACCCACGCCGGCGCGGTGGTGACGATGAACCTCAAGACGACGATCGCGGGTAGCGAGTCGAGCCCCGGCTTCATCGTCACGCCGAACGGCATGCCGACCCTCGATCCGAACGCCGGCATCCATGTCGCCCTCGCCGATGATCTGGTCAACGAGATCCTGGCCGAGACGCACGCGCTGGGCCTGATGGAGGTGCACGTGGAGAAGAACTTCGGTCTGTTCGACGCGCTCGACATCCGCATGGCGTCGCCGCCGATGGTCAGCGCCGACAGCGCCGACGGCACGCTGCACCTCGTGATGGGCGACATGACGGCCGCGTTCACCGACCACGGGCAGCCGTTCATCAGCGCTGCGATCAACGCACAGGTCGATCTGAAGATCCTCCGCGGCACGAGCGCGAACCAGGTCGCGCTGCAGTTCGGCGACGTCCACCTGTGGGTCAACCAGCTCGAGGATCCGTCGCGGCCCGCGAGCGGCGCCGAGGTCGAGCTCACGGGCCCGGCCGCCGCCGGCATCGATGTGCAGCTCCAGTCGCTCGCGCCGTTCCTCGTCACCGTGCCGGTTCCGGCCGTCGCCGGCATCCAGCTCGATGACCTCGAGATGCACACCGACAGCGGCTACCTCCTGATCTCGGGCGCGATTCACTGACGACGGCGCGTCAGTCGATCCGCTCGCCGTCCCGCCACACGCCGCCGGTGCATTCGGTCGTGACGCCGAACAGCACGCTCGCCCCGCCCTGCTCGATCGTGCGCGGCGCGCCGCGGCCTCCCATGTCCGTGCGGACCCAGCCGGGATCCGTGGCGTTCGCGCGAATGGCGCGGGGAGCGAGCTCGCGGGCGAGGATGCGCGTGAGCTGGTCGAGAGCCGCCTTCGAGGCGCCGTACGCATCGGTCCCCCAGCCCCGGCCCTGCGCGCGGACGAGCGCCCGGACGTGCTCGGCCAGCGCGTCGCGCTCGACGATCGCGAGGAGCTCGGCGCGCGGACCCGCGTCGAGGTTGCCCGCCGCGCCGAGGCTGCTCGTGACGTTGGTGATCGAGCCGCCATCGACGAGGAGCGGCAGCATCGCTTCCGTCGTCCGCAGCGCGCCGAAGAAGTTGGTCTCCAGCGTCTGCGCCGGGCCGGCGGAGCCGTAGATGCCGGCGTTGTTGACGAGCGCGGCGAGCTTGATGGCGCCGTCGCGCAGGGCGCGCGCGGCCGCCATGACCGACCCGTCTCGCGTGACATCGAGCTCGACGGCGCGCAGGCGGCCGCCGGTGTCCTCGCGCAGGCGCTTCGCCGCGGCCGCACCCTTCTTGCGATCCCGCGCCCCGACGAGGACGTCCCAGCCCTGCGTGGCGAGCACGCGCGCGACCTGCTGACCGATGCCGCGATTGGCACCGGTGATGAGGACCGTCTTCGCCATCAGCTCGCGGCGGCGGGCGCGGGCGCGAGCTTGTCCTGCGTCCGCAGCTCGAAGTCGCTCGCGTCGTGCCGCTCGTGCAGCTGATCCTCGAGCGGGCCGAACAGGCAGTTGACCTTGCGCCCGCGCGTCACGGCCGGGCGCGCCGCGATCTCGGCCGTCCAGCGCTGGAGATGGACGTAGTCCGCGACGCCGAGGAACTCGCCCGCGCCGTAGACCTTGCCGCCGGCGAGCTGCCCGTACCAGGGCCAGGTGGCCATGTCGGCGATGGTGTACTCGGGGCCGGCGAGGTACGCGGAGCTGGCGAGGCGCTTGTCGAGCACGTCGAGCTGGCGCTTCACCTCCATCGCGTAGCGGTCGATCGCGTACTCGATCTTCGTCGGCGCGTACGCGTAGAAGTGGCCGAAGCCGCCGCCGAGGAACGGCGCGCTGCCCATCTGCCAGAACAGCCACGACAGGCACTCGGCGCGCGCGGCCGGGTCGGTCGGCAGGAACGCGCGAAACTTCTCGGCGAGGTGCACGAGGATCGCGCCGGACTCGAACACGCGGACCGGTGCGACGCCGGAGCGATCGACGAGCGCGGGGATCTTCGAGTTCGGGTTCGCGCCCACGAACCCGCTCCC
Organism: Deltaproteobacteria bacterium; assembly: GCA_025353585.1. Classification (GTDB taxonomy): domain Bacteria; phylum Myxococcota_A; class Polyangia; order Haliangiales; family Haliangiaceae; genus JABFXX01. The sequence continues at coordinate 20,034 of JANXOM010000215.1, read as the reverse complement.
GAACTGCTCGCCCTTCATGATCTGGACGGGCCACGCGTCGTACTCGGCGCCGGTGTGCCCGAGCGCGAGCAGCTCCTCGAGGAGGATCGTGACCTTCACGCCGTTCGGCGTCGCGAGCGAGTAGAGCTGTAGCGGGTGCCGGCCCACCGGCAGGTCCGCCTCGTGCGTCGGTCCGGAGATCGGACGATTGATGCTGGCGAACTGACCGCCACTGCCTTGCTGCCAGGTCCAGACCTTCGGCGGAACGTACGGGGTATCGCTCATCCGGTGTGCCTACCTCACGTCTTCCGGTGTTTCAACGCCTCCCGCTTCGATCGGCCACCGCGCTCCGGCTGCGCGGCGACGGTGCCCCGCACGGCCGCCGGACCCGTGCGCGCGTCGTGACGGAGCGCCGCGCCGGTCTCGAGCAAGCTCTCGTCGATGGGGCACTGGCTCGAGGTCGTGGGGCTCCTCGCGCCCCGTCCACGCGACGGTCCCGGGGTCAGCGCGCTCGCGAATCGATCGGTGTCGGGTGACGGCGGACGGCGTCACCTTTGCCTTCGCACAGCTCGCCGAGCGTCTGGCCGTCGTGCGCATGCTGTGGCCATGACGAACTTGCAGCGGCCCGCGGCGACCACGCTCGCGACGTGGCACCGGATGATCGCGGCGCGCGACCTCACCGGCCTGCGCGCGCTCCTTCATCCCGAGGCGGTGTTTCGCTCGCCGATGGCGGTGACGCCGTACGGGCCGGCGGAGGCCGTGGTGCTGCTGCTGACGACGGTGCTCGGCGTGCTCGAGGACTTCACGTATCACCGCGAGCTCACCGACGGCGACAACGCGATGCTCGAGTTCAGCGCGCGCGTCGGCGATCGCACGCTGAAGGGGATCGATCTGATCCGCTTCGACGCGGCGGGACTGATCGTCGACTTCGAAGTGATGGTCCGGCCGCTCAGCGGACTCCAGGCGCTCGGGGCCGAGATTGGCGCGCGGGTCGGGGCGCAGCTCGCCGCGTTCAAGGCGAAGTAGCGTGTACGCGACGCGGCGAACGCGCTCGACCGCGGCGGCACGATGTCGAGGGGTCGTCGAGGGCTGACCGCGTCCAGCCGCTCAGCGCCAGCCGCCCTCGATCCATACGTAGCCTTCGTCCCGCTGCTCCCAGCGGCCGTCGTACCAGCTCGCCCGATCGCGCTGCGGCTCGTAGTGGCCGGGGATCCAGACGTACTCGCCGTTGCGCCACTCGTGGTGGCCGCGCGCGTAGACGTAGCCGCGACGCGGCGCCCAGCGCTCCTCGAGCGGCGCCGGCGGCGGCACGCGCGGGCCGGTGAACACGGGCGCGTCTTCCCAGCCGCCCTCGACGCTCACGTACACACCTTCGCGCTGCTCCCAGCGCGGGTCGCGCCAGCGATAGCCGACGCGCTCGGCCTCGTAATGCCCGGCCGCCCACGCCCACTCGCCATCCACCCACGTCCAGTGGCCGCGCTGCCAGGCGTAGCCCGCGCGGCGCTCGAACCGCTCCTCGCGCGGCGACGGCGGCGCGGCGACGGGCCGCACGTCCTCCCACTCACCGTCGATGAACACGTAGTCACCATCGCGCTGCTCCCAGCGTCCTTCGCGCCAGTGATGCCCGCGGCGCTCCGCCTCCCAGCGCCCGGCCGTCCATTCGTAGTGATCACCGCGCCACTCGTGGCGACCGCCGATCCACGTGAAGCCGCGCCGGTACGCCTCGTGGCGCTCCTGGCGCGCGGCGGGCGGCGCGACCCGCGTTCGCCAGCGCTCGGCGCGTACGGCGTCGCGATGCTCCTCGCGGCGTTCGTCGCGACGCTCCTCCCGGTTCTCCTCGCGCCGCTCGTGGCGCTCGCGGTCCTCGCGCTCGTGCCGCTCGCGATCCTCGCGCTCGTGGCGCTCGCGATCCTCGCGGTCGCGCTGCTCGCGCTTCTCGCGGTCCTCGCGTTCGCGGTGTTCCCGGGGGCTCTCGGCACGTGCGACACGCGCCGTCGTGCTCAGCGTCGCGGCGCTCAGGGCCACGGTCATCAGGACTCGAATCCAACGTGCACGCATGCAGCCTCCCGGTTCGGACGTGAGACGCACGGTATAATAGAATCTTCACGATTTCTGGCGGCTCGGCACAACGTGTTGATCTCGCTGCGGAACACGCGCGCGGTGCCACCCGGAGTCGCGAACGGCGTGGCGAGCGCTAAGGTGGCCGGGCCGATGAGCGCCAACTCCACTGCCGACCCCAGGCTCGAGCTCCTTCTGTCGCGACGCAGCGCCGGTGCGCTCGGGCTCCCCGGCCCGACCGCAGACGAGCTCGAGAAGATCCTGCTCGCGGCCGGCACCGTCCCCGATCACGGCCTCCTGCGTCCGTTCCGCTTCGTCATCGCCGAGGGCGACGGTCGCCTCGCGTTCGGCAACGCGCTCGCCGGCGCGGCGGCCGAGCACCGGCCCGGGCTGCCCGAGGCCACGCTCGATGGCATCCGCGCGAAGGCGCTCCGCTCCCCCACGCTCGTCGGCCTCATCGCATCGCCCAAGCCCGGCAAGGTCACGACGTGGGAGCAGCACGCGACCGCTGCGTGCGCGGGGTATGCGATCACGCTCGCCGCATTCGCGCTCGGCGTCGGCGCGGTGTGGAAGAGCGTGCCGTACACGAAGGGCCAGGCGCTGACCGAGCTGCTGGGGCTCGCGCCCACCGAGGAGATGCTCGGCTGGATCCACCTCGGCCGGCCGGTCAAGGACGAGGCGCCCTCGCCGCGCGCGCCGCTGGATCTGGCCCGCATGGCGTCGGTGCTCGACGGCACGGGCCGCACGCCGTACGGCCGGTAACGGCGACAGAGACGGTTGCGCGGCGGGCCGCAACACCTTGTCCAGGCCGCGGGCGAGCTCGGCCGCCTCCGTCGCCGTCAGGTCCGCCTCGGGGTGAGCGAGCCGGTAGTTGCACGGCGGCATCATGGCCTCGCGCGCGCGCTGGCCGGCGTACATCGCGAGGGGGTACTCGCGGTTCCACTCGGTGGAGTTGATGGTGTTGCGGGCGCCCTCGACGTCGAACTGGACGACCCACGACCTCGGCGCCACGTCCGCGTACCACGGCCACTTCGTCTGGTTGCTGTGGCAGTTGAACCAGGCGCGGACGGCGAGCGCGCGCGTGCCCGCAGAGCTCCACGCCGGCTCGGCGGCCTCACCACGCGGGTCGTAGCGTCGCCGATGCGCAGCGCCCAGCGGCGGTCGCAGGCCAGGTTGACGCAGGTCGCATCGCTCGTCCGTGCACGTGTGCCACCTCGCATCGCAGGGGCGCGCGCGGGCGAGCGCTGGCGCCCGCCCGTGCGAGCGTCGGGTCGGCGGGCCTACCAGCGTCGTCGCAGCGCGGCCCCGACGACCACGAACAGCGCGCCCGTCGACGCGAGCCCCGGCGGGGCCGCCGCTTCGCCGCCGACCACGGCGGCGACCAGCGTCAGCACCAACGCGAGCGCGCCGAGCCCCGCGACCACGTTGCCGGCCGCCAGCGCGTGGCCGTGCGGATCGGCGAGCTCGCTCACGCTGCGACCTGCGCCGCCCCGGCCGGGCGCTCGCCCTCGGTCGCGGTCTCCCCGGCCGCTTCCATCTTCGCGCGCGCGATCGCGTAGATCATGAAGCCGTAGCCACACTTCGCGAGGATGTCGGCGATCGAGTAGCCGACCTGGACCCCGACGGTGGCGCTCGCCCCGCTGATCTTGAGCAGCGGGAGGGCGTACGCGATCGGGTAAAAGCCCCAGGTCGCGAGCAGCAACCAGCGGGTCTGGTCGAGCAGCTTCTTCACCTTCGGACCGTTGTCGTTGGCGACCTTCCCGAGCTGGGCCCACAGCACGTACAGGATGTACGTGAACGGGATCGTGCTCAGCACCGCCCACATCACGCGCGGGCCGGACTCGCTCGAGAGCTCGCCGGGATAGCCGAGCGCGATCATCAGCACGGCGGCGACCACCAGCTTGCCCATCATCTTGCCGCGAACGCCGGCGGACAAGGCGAGGACCGCGACCAGCTCGGCGCAGAGCAGCGGGACCGTCAGCAACCAGTCGACGTAGCGGTACGCGTCGTTGAAGGGCACCCCGGAGGCCTCGTACGCGCCGTTCTTGAGGACGTACGCGCTCCCCCAGCCCTCGAAGATCCGGAAGTAGTGGTACCCGGCGATCGCGACAACCAGGGACGACAACACCATCGCCGGGCGATATTTCGGGTGGAGTTGGCTTCGCGCTTGGACGTAGAACACGAAGGAGCCGAGCATCGCCGCGATGGCCAGACTCAGCAGGTTGTAGACAAGGGAGTATTCGCCAGGTGTAAGCGTCGGCAGCGATGACATTGGTGGTCCTTTCGGGTTTCACTTTCGTAGACGGCGCCCCGTGGCCCGACGTTTCAGCGCTCGACGTGCGTGCGACGTTTTGGCGCGGCGATCGGCGCGTCTCGCGCGCGCCGGCGGGCGTCCAACCACCATGGCCCCGTACCTCGACCTCCCCGCGCTCGTCCGGCTGCACCTCGCCGATGTCGACCGGGAGCTCGACGACGAACCGCTCACCATCGTCGAGGGCGAGCTACCCGCGGGCGCCGAGGGCCTCGAGGGCACGCTCTACCGGAACGGCCCGGGTCGGTTCACGCGCGGGCCGGTCCGGTTCGACCATCCCTTCGATGGCGATGGATACGTGGTCGCCGTCCGGTTCGCGGACGGTCGATGTTCGGTCCGGAGCCGCTTCGTCGAGACCCACGCGCTGGCCGAGGAGCACGCCGCCGGGCGCATGCTCTACCGCAGCTTCGGGACGCAGCGCCCCGGCGGGCTCCTCGCGAACGCGTTCCGGATGCGGTTTCGCAACGCCGCGAACACCCACATCGTGTCTCACGCGGGCAAGCTCCGCGCGTTGTGGGAGGGAGGCGCGCCTCATCTCATCGACGAGCACTCCCTCGCGACGCTCGGCGAGGATGACCTCGACGGGTTGCTCGCGCCCCGCGGCGTGTCGCGGGCGCTGGGGATGGGCCAGACGTTCTCCGCGCATCCCAAGCACGACGCCGTGACCGGCGAGCTGTGGAACTTCGGGCTGCGCTGGGGCCTTCGCCAGACCCTGATGATCTACGCGCTCGACGCGGCCGGGCGCGCGCGGGTCGTCGCCGAGCACGCGCTGCGGGAGCTGTCCTTCATTCACGACATGGCGCTGACGTCGCGGTTCGTCGTGATCGCCGCGCCGGCCGTTCGCTTCGATGTGGCGCGGATGCTGTTCGGGCTGACCTCGCCCGTGGGCGCCTTGCATGCGCGCGAGCAGGACGGCCTGGCCCTCTGGCTCATTCCGCGCACCGGGGCCGCGCCGATCGTCATCCCCGGGCCGCCCGGGTTCGCCTTCCACGTGGCCGGGGCGTACGACCTCCCCGATGGCCGGGTCGTCTGCGACCTGGCGCTGATGCCTGGCCTGCCGGATCTCGCCGATGTGGCGACCACGCTGGGGCCCGCCGCGGACGGCCGCGCGCTCGGCGTGTTGACGCGCATGACGATCGATCCGGGCACCGGACGAGCGCAGACCCAGGTGATCTCTCCCATCGCGGTCGAGATGCCCGCGACGGCGGTCGCCAGTCCCCACGCGTACAGCGATGTCTGGGCGGTCGCCGTGCCGCCCGGGCGGCTCCAGCCCTACCACTCGGCGCTCGTTCGCTTGACCCCGGATCGACAGCAGCAGGTGGTCCGCGACTTCTTTCCGGCCGTGCCGTCCGAGCCGGTCCTCGTCCCACGTCCGGGGGCACGCAGCGACGCCGACGCGTGGCTGCTCACCATCCTGCACCACCCCGGAGCGCCCGCGGAGCTCCTCGTGCTCGACGCGGCCACCCTGGAGACCCGGACGCGAGCGCGCTTCCCCATCGCGCTCCCCCCCGGACTTCACGGGAGCTGGGTGGGGCGCGACCCACCGCGGCCCGGCTGACCGCAGCGGGGCCGCGCCTGACCCCGAGGGCGCTCCCCGCGGAGTAGCATGGGCACGTGGTGATTCCAGAGCCGCCCATCGGGGGTGCCACGGGGTCGGTCGCTGACGCGGCCAGGACCGCGGAAGCCCCCACCGTGTCGTTCCGCGGCGAACGCGAACCCGCTCCGGCGCTGGCCGTCGCCGGCGATCGCTACGACATCGGCGAGCTCATCGGCAGCGGCGGCCAGGGCGATGTCTACCGCGTCTACGACCGCCAGCTGCGCCGGCAGATGGTGATGAAGGTCCTCAATCCGAGCTTCAAGGCCGACGCGATCTCCGTCGCGCGCTTCGTGCAGGAAGCGCAGATCACCGCGCAGCTGCAGCACCCGAACATCGTCCCTGTCCACGAGATCGGCACGCTCGGCAACGGCACGCCGTACTACACGATGGCCGAGGTCCGCGGCCGCACCCTCGCGTCGGTCATCGCGGCTGTCCATGGTGCGTCGACGGAGGGCTGGGGCGTCGAACCGGGTGGGTTCGGCTTTCGGCGGCTCATCGATATCTTCGAGCGCGTGTGTGAGGCCGTCGGCTACGCGCACGCGTGCGGCGTCGTGCACCGCGATCTCAAGCCGGCGAACGTGATGGTCGGCGCGTTCGGCGAGGCGCTCGTCCTCGACTGGGGCCTCGCGCGCGTCCGCGGGCAGACCGAGCCCAGCGCTGCGGCGCCCTCCCCGTCGACGAGCCGGCAGCACGATCGTTCACTCCTCAGCGAGGTCGGGACGATCGTCGGGACCGCGGGCTACATGTCGCCCGAGCAGCGCACCGGCCAGGACGACCTCGGCCCCGCCGCCGACGTGTTCGCGCTCGGTATGATCCTGCGCGAGATCCTCACCGGCTCGCCGCCGGGGTTACCAGAGCGCTTCGGCATCGCGCGGCCGCTCGAGCTCGCCGTCGAGCGCCCCGTGCCGGACGAGCTCGTCGCGATCTGCGACCGGGCGCTCGCCCTCCAGCTCGAGGCCCGCTACGTCGATGCGAAGACGCTCGCGCAGGCCGTCGCCGGCTTCCTCGACGGGGACCGAAAGCGCGTCCGCGCCCGCGATCTCCTCGACGAGGCCCGCGCGTTCGGCCCGCGCATCGCCGCGCTCGCCGTCGAGGCCGCGCAGGTCGAGCACCAGGCGCGAACGCTGCTCGATCCGCTGTCGCCCTCGGCGCCGAGCGCGCTCAAGGAGGGCGGCTGGGCGCTCCAGGATCGCGCGCGCGACCTCGACGTCCAGGCCGACCTCGCCACGCTCGAGATGACGCGCCTCCTCGACTCGTCGCTCATCGAGGCGGATCTTCCGGAGGCGCACGCGCTCCTCGCGCAGCACTACCGCAGCCTGCACGAGGCGGCCGAGCTCGCGACCGATCGCGCGACGGCACGCCTCGAGGTGCTCCTCCGCGGTCACGATCGCGGCGAGCACGCAGGCTACCTCGCGGGCGTCGGCGCGTTGACGCTGAGCACCACCCCGCCGGCGGAGATCGAGCTTCGCCGCTACGAGGTGCGCGGGCGCCGCCTCGTCGACGAGCACGTGCGTCACCTCGGCCGCGCGCCGCTCCGCGCGCTCGAGCTCCCGCGCGGCAGCTACCTGCTCGTGCTCCGCGCGCCCGGTTGCCACGACGTACGCTACCCGATCGCGATCGGCCGGCAGGAGCACTGGCTCGCGGAGCGTCCGGGCGCGGCGATGCCGAGCCCGATCGTGCTACCGCCGCTCGGCAGCCTCGGCGCGGACGAGGTGTACGTGCCCGGCGGTCCATTCGTGTGCGGCGGCGATCCGCAGGCCGCGGGCGAGGTCATGCCGCGCCAGCAGGTGTGGGTCGACTCGTTCGTGATGCGGCGTGATGCGGTCACGAACACCGAGATCCTCGAGATGCTCAACGCGCTGATCGACGAGCGCGATCCGCGCGCCGAGGAGATCGCGCTGTCCGTGGTCCCGCGCCACCGCGGCGCGGCCGTCGGCGAGGCGGGCACGCTGATCTGGCCGCGCGACGAGCACGGTCACTTCGCGCTCGGCCAGGACGACGAGGGCGTGACGTGGGAGCCAACGGCGCCGACGTTCATGGTGAACTGGCACGGCGCGGTCGCGTATGCCGGCTGGCTCGCGCAGCGCACCGGGCGTCCGTACCGCCTGCCCGGCGAGCTCGAGTACGAAAAAGCTGCGCGTGGCGTCGATGCGCGCGCGTTCCCGTGGGGGGACTTCTTCGATCTTAGCTGGGCGTGCATGCGGCTCAGCCACGCGGCGGCGCCGCGGCCGGTCGCCGTCGACGAATTTCCGAGCGACGAGAGCCCATACGGCGCGCGGGGCCTCGCGGGCAACGTCGTCGAGTGGTGCGCCGACGAGTACCGCCGCGAGGGCCCTCCCATCGAGCGCGGAGTGTACACGGCGCCCGGCGATGCCGTCGCCGACAGCCGGATCGCGGAGCGCACGCTGCGCGGCGGCTGCTTTCTGTTCGACTCGTTCCTGCTGCGCGCGGCCACCCGCCACAGCTCCAGCTCGATCCTGCGCGACGTCACTCTCGGCTTCCGGCTCGCTCGATCGTTGACCTGACCTGCACCTCGAAAGGATCCATGAAGACCCTGCTCCAGTACCTCGCCGCCCTCGCGAATGACCCCGCCGCTCAGCACGCGTTCGGGCAGGATCCGGACGCCGCGCTCGGCGCGTCCGAGCTGTCCGAGCCCGACAAGGCCGTCCTGCGCACGCGCAACGCCGGCCTCATCCAGGCGGTCGTAGGTCAGCAAGCCGTCTCGGCGATGGTCTACGCCGCGCCGCCGGCCATGGTGTACGGCGCGGGCGCGCAGGCCGCGATGGTGTACGGCGCCACGCCGCCGGTGATGGTGTACGGCGCGGGCCCGCAGCCCGCGATGGTGTACGGGGCCACGCCGCCGCCGCCGCCGCCCATGGTCTATGGCGCCGCGCCGCCGCCGCCCATGGTCTACGGCGCCGGGGCATATGCTCCCGCGATGGTCTACGGCGCCGGCTATCCGCCCGCGATGGTCTACGGCGCCGGCTATCCACCCGCGATGGTCTACGGCGCGTACGGCCCCGCGATGGTCTACGGCACCGGCGGGTATCCGCCCGCGATGGTCTACGGCGCGCAGTCCGCGCCGGCGATGGTCTACGGCGCGCAGCCCGCGCCCGCGATGGTCTACGGCGCCGGCGCGCCCGGCACGCCGTCCGGCGAACCGTCCAAGTGAGCGGCCTGCTCGTCGTCGTCGGCACCGGCATCAAGGCGCTCGGGCACATGACGCTCGATGCGCGCGCGTGGCTCGCGTCCGCCGACGAGGTCCATTACCTCACGACGGATCCGATCACGGAGAGCGCGATCCGCGAGCTGCAACCGGCGGCGACGTCTCTGACGCGCTTCTACGAGGTCGGCCGCGCGCGCCACGACACGTACGAGGCGATGACGCAGACGCTCCTCGCCGGTACGCGCGCGGGCCGCACCGTGTGCGCCGCGTTTTACGGCCACCCGGGCGTGTTCGTCTATCCGTCGCACGACGCGATCCGCCGCGCGCGCGCCGAGGGCCTGCGCGCGATCATGGAGCCGGGCGTGTCCGCCGAGGACTGCCTGTTCGCCGACCTCGGGCTCGATCCAGCGGTCGTCGGGTGCGCGCAGTACGAGGCGACCGACTTCCTCGTCTACGGGCGACGGCCAGATCCCTCGGCCGCGCTCATCGTGTGGCAGATCGGCGCCGTCGGCGACCTCGCGTGGAACCCCGGCCGCACGAACGCGGACAACGTGCGCGTACTCGTCGACGCGCTCGCCGTGACGTATGGCCACGACCACGTCGTCGTCGTGTACGAGGCGGCCACGCTGCCGACGTGCTTGCCGATGATCCTGCACCTACGGCTCGCCGACCTCGCGCTCGCGCCGCTGTCGACCGCGTCGACGCTGTTCGTACCGCCGCGCGAGCGCCGCACGCCCGATGCGCAGATGATCGCTCGCCTCGGGCTCGACGGCCGCCGGTTCGGCCTCGGATCGCCGCCGTGACCGCGAGCGGCGCGCAGCTGCGGACGGTGCTGGCGCGGCCGCCGATTCCGCCGATCGAGACGCGCGAGGAACTGATCGACGCGCTCGGCAAAGCCGCGCAGATCGAGCACGCGATCATGTGCCAATACCTGTTCGCGGCGATGTCGATCGAGCGCACGTCGGCCGCGCTCGGCCCCGAGGAGGCGGAGCTCGCACGCACGTTCACGCTGCAGACGCTCGCCATCGCGCGGCAGGAGATGGAGCACCTCGGCATCGTCACGAACCTCCTGATCGCCGTCGGCGCGCCGCCGAACTTCGATCGCCCGAACCTGCCGCTGCAGCCGGACTACTACGCGCTGGACCTGCCGCTGGCGCTCCTGCCGTTCGGCGCGGATTTTCTCGCGCTCGCCGAGCGCCTCGAGGCGCCGGAACCCGCGCCGCAGCCGCACGAGGCCCTGCCCTACTTTCGCTCGGTCGCCGCGATCTACGACCGCCTGCGCGACGGGCTCCAGCGGCTCGGCGGCCCCGGGGGCCCCCTCGAGACCACGCTGTTCCTCGGCGCAAAGGACCCGCAGGTCTCGAACGCGGACTTCGGCACCACCCCGAACCAGGTCTGGTACAGCCTGACGCTGTTGCCGGTGACGGATCTGCCGTCGGCGGTGGCCGCGATCCAGCTCATCCGCGTGCAGGGCGAAGGCGCCACCGCCACCGACCCCGATTCGCACTACGCGATCGTCGGCCGCATGAAGGCGACGTGGGAGGCGCTGTCACCGGCGTCGCGCCACGCGCTGCAGAAGCCGGTCGCGGCGAACCCGATGATCCGCGAGCGCGGCGACGTCGACCCGCGCGTCTCGTGCAACGTGCTCCGCGATCCGCGGGCGGTCGCGCTCGCGCGACTGGCGAACCGCGCGTACGAGCTGTTGCTGCTGCTGCTCGCGCGGCTGTACGGCGCCAACGATGCGACGGCGGCGGACCGCGACATGTATCGCAAGTACGCCTTCTTTCCGCTGATGACGATCGTGGTGCGGCCGGTCGGGGAGATCTTGACGGAGCTGCCGGCCGGCGACGGCGCGCACTGCGCGATTTGCACGTTCGAGCTCGACGGGCCGATCCGCACGTACCCCGATCGCGTGGCGTTCGGCATCCAGCTCGGCGAGCGGCTCACGCACCTCGCCACGGGGTTCGCGGCGGTGGCCGCCATGCCGGGCGTGCCGGCGCGCCTCGCCTTCGTCGCGAAGAACATGGCGTACGTCCGCGACCGCGTCCTCGCTTACCTGAACCCTCCACCGCCCGCCCCGGAAGTCGCCCCATGAGCATCGTCGCCTGTTCGTTCACCGGCTGGGTCCAGGTCCGGCTCGCGACCAACCCCGATCCGACCGACGAGCCGCGCGGCGTTAGCGGCTACACGTTCGCGCTGCCCGGCGAGCCGGATCTCGATCGGCTGCTGCGGACGTCCGATCCGGTCGCCCCGCGGACGCATGCGCCGCCGATCGGCGTGTTCATCCGGAGGGTCACGGTCGACGGCGTGGCGGTCGGGACGCATCCGCTCGTGGGTGCGCGGCTCGACCTGCTGGGGCGCCCGTGCTTCGAGTCAGTCAACGAGGTGATGATGGAGCAAGGCGAGGAGCCGCTCGAGCCGTTCGACGTGCAGCTCACGCAGGGCGCGTTCCGGCTCCAGCGCCGCGCCTTCCTCGACCCGACGCAGCCCGACGCGACCGTCTACACCGTGCCGCGCGCGCTCCTCGAGCCGCGCCGCGCACAGGTCAGCTTCTCGACGACGATCATGCAGGAGGCGACGGGGAGCAGCGACGCCGTCGCGTATCGCCGCGCGAAGCTGGCGCTCCTCGAAGCGGATCTCGCCGGCACGACGGATCCGGTCGTGCGCGCGGGCCTCGGGCGCCGCATCAGCGAGCTGAAGATCGACGACCCGAACGACCATCGCACGGCGTCGATGTCCTTCGTCGAGGCGCGTCACTACGACCTCAACGGGCCGACGATGCTCGTCGATCCGGCGGGCTGGCTCGCCACGCTCGACACGGTCCAGACGTTCGCGTGCGACGTCGTCATGGGCTCGTGGGACGCCGACGCCATGTCCGCCTACTACACCGGCACGCTGGCCCTTCCGACCCGCTGAGCGTCCGAACTCCGGCCGCTAACAAAGGGGCCAGGCCCCTGTTAGTCCGAATTTCGGCCGCTAACAAAGGGGCCAGGCCCCGTCGCTCGATGTCAGGCGGGTTTGCGGTCGAGGAAGGAGAGGGCCTTGACGGCGGCCTCGCGGCGGCGCGTGAACGGGCCGGCGAGGGCCCCGACCAGGCGCTGGCGGCCGGCGGGGCCGGCGGACTTGCCGAGGAGGCCGATGCCGAGCGCGGCGGTGATCTGAACATTCTGCGCCGGGCCGTCGAACGCGGCGAACAGGATCTCGCGCGCGTTCGGCAGCGCGCAGATGAGCTCCGCGATGCGCAGGCCGTGGGTCTCGTCCGCCGTCTCGAGCCCGGCGATCAGCGCGCCCTCGACCTTGGCCTTGCGCGCCGCGAGCACGGGGGCGGACGCCGCCGCGACCCGCGCCGCGCCCCGCAGGGCGCTGACGAGGAAGGGCGCCGCTGCGACCACCGCGTCGTCGCCGAGCTTGTCGAGCGCCGCGGAGGCCGCGATCCGGACGCGATCGTCGTCGTCCTTCAGCAGCGCGCCGATGGTCAGCGCGAGGGCCGTCGCCCCCGCCCCGAGGGAGCCGAGCGCCGTCGCGGTGTTCGCGCGCACGATCGCGCGACCGTCTTGCAGGAACCCGACGAGCCGCGTCGCGTCGAGGCTCACCTTTGCAAACGCGCTGTCATCGAGGAGCTGCGTCTCGAACCCGGCCACGGCCGGGACCTGCGGCGCGAGCGCCGGCCCGGCGAGGTCGCGCAACGCGGCGCGGGCGATCTCGCGCGTCTGCACCGAGCTGTCGCCGCGGGCGGCCTCGAGCAGCGCCCGGCCTGCGCCGACGCGCTCGGCGCCGAGCAACACGAACCCGCGCGCCGCGTTCGCCTGCCCCGCCGGCCGCCCGAACGCGTCGCACAGGATCGCGAGCCCGCCGCGCCGTTCGCTGACGAGCTCGGCGATCCGCTGTCCGTGCCGCGCGTCCGGCGTGTCGAGCCCGCGGGCGAGCGCCTCGTCGACGGCGGGCAACGCGCGCGTCCGCAGCGTTCCCGCGAGCTGCTACGCGAGCGCGGCGTCCGCCGTTCGCAGCGCCCGCACGAGGTCGTGCGCGCACGCGACGATCGCGGCATCGCCGATCTGATCGAGGGCGCGCGCCGCCGCGATTCGCACGCCAGGCGCGTCATCGCGCAGGCTGACCGCGAGCGCGTCGGCGGCCGGCAGCGCCGCAGCGCCGAGCGTGCCGAGCGCGTGGGCCGCGTTCACGCGCATCGCCGCGCGCGCGTCGCTCAGGTGCGCGGCCAGCCCGCCCACGCCGGCCGCGGCGATCGCCGCCTTGCCCGCGGCGAGCTCCGGTTCGGCGAGCACCCGGGTCTCGAAGCCTTCGATGGCGACCCTCGGCGGCGTGCGCTCGACGCGGGGCTCGAGCAGCGCGACCGCCTTGGCGATGGCCGCGCGCAGCCGTGCATTCCCGCTGGTCGGCGTGCTGGCGAGCGCCTGCAACCCGGTCCCCGCGCGCACCTTCCCCAGCGCGCCGAGCCCGAGCGCCGCGTGGATGCGCACGTCCACCGACGAGCTGCCGAGGCTCTCGCGGAGCAAGCGCGGCCCGTCGGCCAGGCGGCCGAGCAGCGCCGCCACGCGCGCACCGTGCGCCTCGTTCGGCACGTCCAGCCCGTCGACGAGCGCGGGGGCCGCCGCCCCGCCGAGCTCGGCGAGCGTCGTCTCCGCCGCCGCCATCACCACCGGCTCCGCATCGCCGAGCGCACGCGCGAGGGCGGGCGCCGCGAGCACCGCCGGCGCGCCGAGCTTGCCGAGCGCGAGCGCGACCTCGAGCCGCACCGTCTCGTCTGCGTCCCGCAGCCGCACCGCGAGGGCGCGCACGATCTCTGGCGCCGCGCCGCCTTGCAGCACGAGCACGCGGATCGCGTTCAGCCTCGCGTGGACACGCGGCACCTCGAGCGCGCGGAGGAGCTCGTCGACGGGCGCGACGGCCGCCGCCGCCTCGAGCTCGGCCGCGTTCAGCGCGCGCCGTTCGAGCTCCGGCACGGCCGCCGGCGACGGGTCGGCCGTCTTGTGGCGCGCGGAGATGATCGCCTTGACGCGCGCGGTCAGCGTCGCGACCGCGGCCCGGGTCGCGGCGCGCACGTCGGAGACGCGGTCATCCCGCTCGACGGCGACGAGCACGTCCATCGACGACCGCTGCTCCAGATCGCCGAGCTGCGCGATGCCGCCGACCGCGTTGATGCGGACGCGCACCCGCTCGTCGCGCGCCGCGGCCTGGAGCAGGTGCAACCCGCGGACGCCGATCCGCGCGCACGCGCCCACGACCGCGTTGGCCGCGACGGGCCGCCCGGTGTCGAGCACGCTGATGAGCTCCGCGTCCGCGCGTCCGACGAGGTCGGCGAACATGCGCTGGATCGTATCGATGACCTCCGGGCGCGCTCCATCGAGCGCGGCGGCGATCTGGACCAGGTGATCGCGCTGGGCGATCCCGAGGTGAACCATCGCCTCCGCGGCCGCCCGCGCCACGCGCGCATCCGCGTCGCGCAGGTACGGGACGAGCTCGCCGCCCGCGCGCCCGAGCGCCGCGAGCCCGAGCGCCGCGTTGGCGCGGACGACCGCCCGGCCATCGCCAAGGCGCCGGACCAGGTCCTCGGCGACCAGCTCGCCTCTGGCGGTGACGAGCTCGGCGTACGTGAAGGGGCGCTCTTCGAGGGGTAGTGGTTCCATGGCTTTACTGCATCGTCGGGGTCGACGCGAACAGGCGAACACGCGCGTCGGGGGTGAGGGTCGGGTCGCGGCCGTCGTCCGCGTGCTCGCCGAGCGCGTGATCGAGGGGCGAGGGGTTCGCGGAAAGGTCCGGGCCGCGCTCCGCGACGACAGTGCTGACGGTCGCGACCAACGCGGGGACCATGGAGCCGGCGGTCATCGGGCGACCGCGCGCGCCCCGCCCGAGGTCGAGCCGCCATCGCGATCGCCATCGCCGCCGCCGCGCGTCGACGCGGAGAACGCACGGGTCTGGTCCGGACTGACGAACGCCTTGCTCTTCAGCAGCAGCACAGCCCGATGCACCTCCACAGCGTACCAGACCGTGCGGGTGCGCTGGCGTAGAGTGCCGGCCATGACCTCCCCGCTCACGACGCGCAGCGAGCAGCGCTGCTTCGGCGGCACTCAGGGCTTCTACACGCACGCCTCCAGGACGACCGGAACCGACATGCGGATCGGCGTGTACGTGCCGCCCCACGGCGGCGGTGCGCGCCTCCCCGTCCTCTACTACCTCGCGGGCCTGACGTGCACCGAGGAGACGTTCGCCATCAAGGCGGGCGCCCAGCGGCGCGCGGCGGAGCTCGGCCTCGTGCTGGTCACGCTCGACACGAGCCCGCGCGGGCTCGACCTGCCCGGCGACGCCGCGAGCTGGGACTTCGGCGTCGGCGCCGGATTCTATGTCGACGCGACCGAGGCCCCGTGGGCGCGCCACTACCAGATGTACAGCTATGTCGTCGACGAGCTCCCCGCGCTGATCGCCGCGCACTTTCCGGTCGGCGAGCGCCGCGGCATCTTCGGGCACTCGATGGGGGGCCACGGCGCGCTCGTGATGGCGCTGCGAAACCCCGAGCGCTACCAGTCGGTCTCGGCGTTCGCGCCGATCGCGAACCCGGTCGCCGTGCCATGGGGCGAGAAGGCGTTTGGCCGCTACCTCGGACCGGACGGCGGCGCCTGGGCCTCCTACGACGCGAGCCTGCTGATGGCGCAGCGGCCGTTTCCGGACGAGATCCTCGTGGACCAGGGCCTCGCGGATCCGTTCCTCGCGACCCAGCTGCACCCCGAGGCGCTCGAGCGCGCGGCCGCCGCGAGCGGCCAGCGCCTCACGCTGCGCCGGCACGCGACCTACGATCACAGCTACTGGTTCATCGCGTCGCTGATGGACGATCATCTCGCCTGGCACGGGGAGCGGCTGCGCGGATAGGCTCGGCCGGCTCGCCCGCGCCGGGCCGGCCGCGGACGTCAGCGGTGGCGACCGCCGCCCGCGTGGCTGCTGTGCACGGCCGCGCGAACGTGGCCGCCGCCGGACGCCGCATGCGTCGCGTGGTACTGCGCGTGGTTGGTGTAGCCGCCGTGAATGCGCTCGTGCGCGGCGTAGCCAGCCGGCCGGTAGTGGCGATAGCCCTCGGGATGCACGATGCCCTGGACGTGGACCGGCACGTTCTGGACGCGGCCCCAGCCGCCGCCGTACCAGGTCGACGAGTACCAGATGCCGCCGCGGTTGACCCAGTAGTAGTCGTCCGCAAAGAAGATCGGCTCGTCGTAATCCGCGATGACCTCGACGCCCGGGCTGACCTCGACGAGGTCGCCCGCGCCGTCTTCCTCGCCGGCGTAGACCGGCCCCGGCTCGTCGCTGTAGCAGCCGACCGCCGTGAACAACGCCGACGCGAGCGCCGCACGCAGCAGAATATTCTTCATCATGATGGGGACCGTAGCACCGCTGTCTCTCGTCGCTGGCACGGCCTGCACCGCGGGGCAAACCTCCCTCTGCTCTCACGCACCGCCGTCGAGGCCGGAGGCGACCACGCAGATAAAGAGTAACCGCGGAGCGGCATCGCTCTCTAACCGCCCGTACTGGCCGCGGTCATGCGGCCCCCTTTCCAAGGACTCATCTCATGTTCAAGACACTCCTCGTCTCCATGCTCGTCAGCGTCGTGTCCGTTCCCCTGGCCGTCGCGGCCCCCAAGGAGCCCGCCCACGCTGCGGCCAAGGCTGACATCGTCGACACCGCCGTCGCCAACGGACACTTCAAGGTCCTCGCGCAGGCGCTGACCGCCGCGGGCCTCGTCGATACGCTCAAGGGCACCGGGCCGTTCACGGTGTTCGCGCCGACCGACGAGGCCTTCGCGAAGCTCCCCAAGGGCGCCGTCGACGCGCTCCTCAAGGACAAGAAGAAGCTGACCGCGGTGCTCACGTACCACGTGGTCGCGGGCAAGGTGATGGCGGCCGACGTCGTGAAGCTGAAGACGGCGAAGACGGTCAACGGCGCGACCGTCGCGATCGTGGTGAAGGGCAAGGACGTGACCGTCAATGATGCGAAGGTCACGGCCACCGACATCGAGGCGTCGAACGGCGTGATTCACGTCATCGACACCGTCCTCATGCCGCAGTAACGACCTCTCGGAGGCTCGTCCGGTCGCTCTCGAGCCCACGGCTCGATCTGCTTGTCGGCTCCGCCGCCGGCGTCTGTCCGGAGGAGATCGCCCGCGCAGACGCGGTCTCAGGCGCCCGCGCAGGCCGGCGCAAGGAACCGCGCGACGGCCTGGACCACTTCCGCTGGCGCGGCGTGCGGGATCACGGGCACGGTGACCACCGGGGCCCCCGCCGCGTGATCGTCCAGCACCCATGCGATCCGGCTGCCTGTCGCGGCGGCCGTGGCCATCTCGGCGAGCGCGAGCTCGACGGCGGACCGGACGGCAGCATTCAGGTCCGTGCGCGCTTCGAGCTCGCGGACCCACGCGGAGGAGCCGCCGACCTTGTTGACGACGAACAACGCGACCCGACGATCGAACGCGGCGAGCTGGTCGGTGAAGTACGCGGCCTCGTGCTCGGCGCCGAGCCGCGGCGCGAGGACGACCACGTGGCGGGTCCCCGCGCCGAGCAGGATCTCACCGGCGCTGCGGGTCGTCTCCGCCAGCTGTGGTCGGGCGACCGTCAAGGCGGTGAAGACCTCCATGCACGCGGCCACCGTGCTGCCACCGACGGCGGCCTCGAACCGACCGACGAATCGCCGCTGGCCCCAATCGAGCAGGCGCGCCGAGATCCCGCGCCGCTCGGCGAGCCCGTTCGCGGAGAGCCGGCCGAGCCACTGCACGGCGCGGCTGTCGAGGAGCACGCCGAGCCGCGCCGGTAGCGAGACGAGCTCGATCGCGTGCCGCGCCGGCGCCGTGTCGATGACGACCGCGTCGTAGGTCGCGGCCCGGACCCCGAGGCTCGCCACGGTCGCGAGGTCATGCACGCCGGCGAGGCCCGAGCACATCAGGTCGAACACCGGGTTCGTTTGCAGTGCGGCCGCGAGGTCGGGCCGACTCGACAGCAGGTCGGCGGCGAGCGATCGCGTCGCGGCGCGAGCCTCGGGCATCCAGCAGTCGAGCCCCGCCTGCCACGGGACCGGAGCGGGCTCGGCGCCGGCCACCACGCCGAGGACATCGGCGAGGCGGCGCGCCGGGTCGGTCGTCACGACGAGCGTGCGACGCCCGCGCCGAGCGAGCATCACGCCGAGCGCGGCCGCGGTCGTGGTCTTGCCGACGCCGCCCGTCCCGAAGACCACGTAGCGCTCGGCCGGCGAGCGCGTCACGCCGTCACGCTCGCCCGTGGGCGCAGGAGCTCGGCCGCCAGCGCCGCGACCGGAGGTAGCGTCGGGTGGTCGGCGAGCCACACTGCGGCGATCCCGTCGGCGGCCGCGCCGGCCTCGGTGCGGACCTGCTCGCGCGCGGCGAGCCACGCCGCGAGCTGCGCGGCGGCCGGATCACCGAGCGCCCGCGCTCCCTGCAGTGCCCCGACCGGCACGGCCGGGACGCGGTTGACCACCAGGAGGTCCGCGTCGCGGCCGAGCTCGACGCGCAGCGCGGACCGCAGCACGCGGGTCTCGGCCAGGACGATGGGTTCGGGGAGCGTGACCACCACCAGCGCCGTGGTGCCCGGCGCGCGGAGCGCCGCATCGAGCCGAGCGGCCTGGTCGTGGGACACGCCGCTCGGGACCAGCCGGGCGAGGCGCCCCGCGATCCCGAGCCACGCGACGCCGTGGCCCGTCGCGGGGAGGTCGACCACGACCCGCGCGTACGTGCGGGTGAGCTCGAGCGCGGCGACGAGCAGGGCGTACTCGTGGATCGCGGGGACCACGTCGAACAGGCGCTGGATCGCGAAGTTGCCGAGCAGCGCGCGCGCGAGCCCCCGCGAGCCGAACACCGGCGTCTCCGCGGCCTCGACGGCGGCGGCCGGGTCGAGCACGAGCGACCCGGGCGGGGCGGTCCCGCCGCCAGCGTCGCCCGCCAGCTCCACGCAGATCGCGCGCTCGCCCCGCTGCACGGCCGCGAAGGCCAGCGCCCGCGCGACCGTCGTCCGACCCACGCCCCCTTTGCCGACCACGAGCGTCAAGGGAGCCTCCAGCACGGCGCTTCGACGCGCGCCGGTCACGACCGGATACACGGCGCCGCGCGTTCGGCCTGCGGCGTGTCGTCGCGGCTCGCGCGCGGGCAGGACCGCGCCCCGCCGACGACGCCGGGTCAGCGCGGCGCCTTTGGCGGTTTCGGGTGGTAGGCCGCGTCGTCGAGCGTCACCGCGCCGGCGGTGAACGTGAACGCCGGCGTGCGGTCTCCGCCTCCTTGCTTGACGTCGAAGAGGACCCCGGGCGCGCCGAGCACGAGGCTGTGGCCCGTGGGCGCGACGCCGGGGCGCCGGGCGCTCTCGACGGCGTCGGTGGTCAGCGGCATCCCGAGATCGACAGGCCAGCCGGTGGGGCTCGCGTCGCACGCCAGCCCGGGGACGGGCACCTTCGCCGTCGCGCCGATGCCGATGCACCGCAGCCGGCCGAGCCCGGTGCTCGCGCTGGCCGTCGCGGGATCGCAGGTCCCGGCCGCCGCGCGGTCGAAGTGGACCACCGCGACGCCCTCCGTCACGGTCCAGGCCCCGACCAGGACCGACAGCTCCTGGTCGGCGCTGTGGCTGTGCTGGCGCTGACCCTCGGGCTCGTAGTGATACTGCCCTTCGGTGACGTGGTCGTTCACGGTGCCCAGGCACGCCCGCGCGGTGCCGTCGGCGGCGAGCGTCAGCTGCACCGCGCCGGCGCGATGCTCGTCGATGCGGAGCTCGGTCGTGACGAAGCCGCTGTACGCGAGGGTCAGCGCCATCGCGTAGGCGCCCGCGGTCGGCGTGACGGGGACGAGCCCGCCGACGATGGCCGGGTCGAAGGTCTTCGCGAGGGCCCGCGCCGCGGCGGGCACGCCGGGGCCGCGCGCGACGCCCG
>JANXOM010000209.1 GCA_025353585.1 Deltaproteobacteria bacterium | reverse complement strand
CGTGGACCTCCGGCGCGCGGAGCTCGGCGCGCTGGCCGCCCAGGCGCACGCGCTGTCGCCGCTCGCGGTGCTCGAGCGCGGGTCCGCCATGGTCCTGCGCGCCGGCGAGGTCGTGCGCGATCCGGCCCAGGCGCCGCCGGGCACGCGCCTCCAGGTGCGCCTCGCGCGCGGGCCGCTCGCGGTCGTCGCGACGGAGGGCGACGACCCGTGATCGGCCCGCCGCCGCCGCCGCCGCCGCCGAAAAAGAAGGATCGCGCACGCACGCCGCGGCCGCGGGGGCGCTCGTCGGCGGAGCGGCTGGGCCACGTCGCCACGGAGCCGGCGGCCCTCGAGGCATTGCAGGTGCACGACGCGCGGCCCACGCGCGACTCGCCCCCCGCGGCGCCGGGGTTCGTGCCGCCGGCGCCGGGGCCGGCGCCGATCTCTCCGCTGCGGGTCGCGGTGTGGGAGAGCCACGGGCACCTCGCGGCCGCGCAGCTCGCCGTCATCGCGGCCGGGCACCTTGTCGTCGGCGGAGGCGCGGGCATCGAGGGCCTCGCGGCCATCACGACCCTCGTGCGCGAGGGCGCGTGCGACGTGCTGCTCGTCGCGTTGACGCCGGTCGCGCCCGGCGCGCCGGTGCATGACGGCGCGCCGGGCGATGCGGCGGGCGGCCTGCTCGCGGCCGCGCTTGCGCTCGCGACGCGGCGGCCCGTGCTCGTGGCGTCGGTCGCCGGCGGCCTCGCCCTCGGTGCGCGGCGCGCGGCCGCGGCCGGCGCGGACCTCGTCCTGGCGCGCCCGCACGATGTCGACAAGCTCGCGCCGGTGCTCCTCGCCGCCGCCCGGCTCGCGACCGAGCGCCACGCTCTCGCGGCGGCCCGCGGCGCGGAGGCCACGCTGCGCGCGCGCCTCGACCAGGTCGCCCACACCGAGCCCGGCAGCCTCGAGCCGTTCGAGCGATTCCAGCGCGCGCTCGAGCTCGAGATCAAGCGCGCCCGGCGCTACGCGTATCCGCTCGCCGTGGCGCTGTTCGCCGTCGAGGTCGCGCGGCCCCCGCCGCCGACCGGCGTGCGCGGCATCCTGCGCGCGCGCATCGGCACCGCGCTCGTCCGCGCGATCCGCGACATCGACCTCGCGACGCAACTCGACCACGAGCGGTTTCTCGTGCTCTTGCCGTACACCGACCTCGCCGGCGCGGCGAGCGTGGGCCAGCGGGTCATCGCGGCCGTCGCGAGCGGCGATGCGGTCAGTGCGGCCGGCCGCACGTTTCCCCTGCACGTCACCGGCGCGGTGGCGGGCGCGTCTCCCGGCGAGCCGCTCAGCTTCTCGCGGCTCATGCGCGACGCGACGCGCGCCCTCGAGCACGCCCGGCGCGAGGTGACGTGACGATCGGCGGCGCCACGCGCTTCGCGGTCGTGCTCGGCCACCCGGTCGCTCACTCGCGCAGCCCGGCGATGATGAACGCGGCGTTCGCGGCGGCGGGCCTCGACGCGGTGTTCCTCGCGCTCGACGTGGCGCCGGCGGAGCTGCCCGCGTGCGTCGCCGGCCTGCGCGCGATGGGCGCGCTCGGCGCGAGCGTGACGGTCCCGCACAAGCACGCGGTCGCGGCGCTGTGCGACGAGCTCGCCCCGGCGGCGGCCGCCATCGGCGCCGTCAATTGCCTGCAGCTCGCCGGCGGCCGCGTGATCGGCCACAACACCGACAGCCCCGGCTTCACCGACGCGCTCGCCGCGGCGGGCGGGGAGGTGCGCGGCGCGCGGTGCGTCTTGCTCGGCGGCGGGGGCGCGGCCCGCGCGGTGGCCCACGGCCTGGAGGCGAGCGGCGCCGCGCGGCTGACGATCGTCGCGCGCTCGGCCTGCACGTGGCGCGCGAGCGTCCCCTGGTCCGTCGCGAACCTGGCCGCCGCGTTCGCGAGCGCGGATCTCGTCGTCGACTGCACCTCGGTCGCGCTCGACCCAGGCGCCGAGCAGGGCATGGTCGCCGCGCTCCCGCTGGCCGCGCTGCCCGCCGCGGCGTGGGTCGGCTCGCTCGTCTACCACCGGACGCCCCTGCTCCTCGCGCGGGCGGCGGCGGCCGGCCACCGCACGTTCGACGGCGCCGAGATGCTGGTCCGCCAGGGCGCGCACGCGTTCCGGTTGTGGACGGGTGCGGACGCACCGGTCGACGTGATGCGGCGGGCGCTGCGGGGGTGAGCGCGGGCGACGCTTACCGCAGAGTCAGGGAGGTCACAGAGAGCGAGGAGCAGAAGGGGAGGGGTTGGCACCATGGACAGCTGTGGTCGCGGTACGGGCCCCATGGAATCAAACCCTCTCCTTCTGCTCCTCACTCTCGGCGTCCTCCCTGACTCTGCGGTAAGCGGGCACCGCGCTCCCGCCCCATGAAGAAGCCGTGAACCAGGAACCCTTCACGGGCGGCGCGCGTACTGCAGTGCTGAGGTAATCCATGCGCTCTTCCAAGCCGCTGGTCGTGATCGCGTGCCTGGGCGTCACAGGGGCCAATGTCGCATGGGCCGATCCGACCCCACAGCTGGGGGTCGAGTACGTCGAGAGCCCGTTCGCGCCCCACGACACCCACGGCTCGACCCTGCGCCTCGGCACGTCCGTCGGCTTCATCCACGGGCAGCGCCAGGACGTGCGCACACTCGGCGGCACGCTCGCCGGCGGCCAGCGCTTCGGCCGCCTCGCGCTCGAGGCGGAGCTCGGCCTCGCGAACCTGAACGCAACCGATCTCACCGACGCGAGGCTCGGCACGCAGGAACGCCTCGGCCTCACGGCGCGCTTCGACGTCCTGCGCCTCGAGTCCCATGTCGTCGGGCCGAACACCTTGTTCGCGGTGTACGTCGAGGGCGGCGCGGCCAAGGTCTGGACCGCGTGGGGCAAGCCCGCCGCCGGCGACGCCGAGCGCATGGTCCCCGAGAACACGGGGCGCGTCGAAGGCCAGGTGGGCTTCGGCATCATGCTCGACCACCGCCTGCAGGAGCCCGTCACGGTCCCGCGGCGCGTCGGCTGGTTCCTCGGCTGGCGCATGGCCTTCGCGCCGCACGCCTCGGAGTCCGCCGCGGTCTGCCGCGGCCTGACGTGCCGCGTCGCGACCCCGATGCCCGACGCGACCTACACGGATCGCACGATGCTGTTCCAGTCGAGCATGCAAGTCACCTGGTGAGCAGCTCGACCACCCGCGCGAGCACGGCGAGCTCGGCCGCCGACAGCGCGGCGAACGCGTCCGGCGCGTGCTCGGTCAAGGCGTTCACCCGGGCCACCATCTCGCGGCCCGC
Organism: Deltaproteobacteria bacterium; assembly: GCA_025353585.1. Lineage (GTDB taxonomy): Bacteria > Myxococcota_A > Polyangia > Haliangiales > Haliangiaceae > JABFXX01. The sequence goes on along the minus strand of JANXOM010000209.1, from coordinate 48,402 downwards.
CGGCGTCAGCGACACGAGCTTCACGCGCCGGTTCGTCGGGTGCGGCGCGCGCACCACGAGCCCGCGCGCCTCGAGGTCGTTGACGGCGACCGTCGCCGCCGGCGCGTCGACGGTCATCGCCTCGGCCAGCGCGTGCAGCGCGAGCGGGCCCGCGTCGAGCCGGCGCAGCGCGCGCACGCGGCCGAACGGCAGGCCGGTGGTCTCGATGGCCTTGCGGCGGTAGTCGCTGCGCGAGTCCATCACGAGCGCGACGAGGCTGTTCCACACCTGGTCGGCGCTGCCGTGCCGGGCGCGCGTCACGCCGCGTCACCCTCGGCGATCAGCACGGCCGCGTCACGCCGCGACCGCTCCCCCCACGCGGTCGTCGAGGCGAACCCGAGCACGGCGACCACGCCGCCCGCGCCGGCGACGAGCCACCAGAACGGATGCGTCGCGCGCGCGAAGTCGGCGCCGGCCACGCTCGCGATCGTCCCGCCGAGCGCCACGCCGAGGGACGCGCCCACCTGCCGCGAGGTCGAGGCGATCGCGGCGGCGAGGCCGGCGCGCGCCCGCGGCATCCCGGACACGGCCGTGTTGGTGATGGGCGCGTTCACCATGCCGAACCCGATCCCGAAGATCACGTACGCGGCGACGAGCCACGACAGCGGCGTGGCCGCGTCGATCTGCGCGAGCATGAGGCCGCTCGTGGCGATCGCGACGCCCGCGATCACGAGCGGCAAGCGCGTGCCGCGGCTCCCGACGAGCATGCCCGAGATCGGCGAGCAGGCGATCGTCGCCAGCGCGAGCGGCAGCGTGTACAGGCCCGTCTCGAACGGCGAGAGCTGCTTCACGGTCTGCAGATAGAGCGCGTTCAGAAACAGAAAGCCGCTGAAGGTCCCGAACGCGCACACGGCGATGACGGTGGCGCTCGCGAATGGGACGCTCCGGAAGAAGCGCAGGTCGATCAGCGGCTCGGCCCGGCGGGGCTCGTACACGAGGAGCGCGAGCACCGCGCCGGCCGCGATCGCGAACAGGGCGGTGATGAGCGGCGAGGTCCAGCCGTGGTGCGGGCCCTCGATGACGGCGTACGTGACCGACGCGAGCGCGGCGAACACCAGGACCTGGCCAACGGGATCGGCGCGGCGGGCCGTCGGGGCGCGGGACTCCGGCACGAACCTCTGCGCGAGCGCGATGGCCGCGGCGCCGATCGGCACGTTGATCCAGAAGATCGCGCGCCACCCGACGAGCTGGGTGAGGCCGCCCCCGACCAGCGGGCCGAGCGCCATCGACACGCCGACGACCGCGCCCCACACGCCGATCGCGCCCGCGCGCGCCTTCGGCTCGATGAAGGTGTTCGTGATGATCGACATCGCCACCGGGTTCAACATGCTCGCGCCGATCGCCTGGAGCATGCGGAACGCGATCAGGCTCGGGAGGTCCGGCGCCAGGCTGCACAGCGCGGACGCGAGCGTGAACAGGGCGAGCCCGGTCTGGAACGTGCGGCGACGGCCGAAGCGATCGGCGAGCGACCCGGCGAGCATGAGCAGGCTCGCGACGACCATCGTGTACGCGTCGATCACCCACTGCAGACCGGAGAGCGAGGCGTCGAGGTCGCGGCGAACGGCGGGGAGCGCGACGTTCACGATCGTGATGTCCATCGACACCACGAGCAGGCTCATGCAGCAGATGGCGAGCACGGCGTACGGCCGCACCGGGGTTGTGCTCATACAACGATTGTACTTAGACAACCGTTGTAAACCAACAAGAAAATCAGCGCATGTGGCGCCGGCGCACGCTCGCTACTCCGTCTTCTGCGGGGTGCACTGCACCTCGGACACGCACTCGCCCTGCTTGGTCGAGCACTCGATCGGATTGGCCATCTCGTAGACCGGCTTGCCATCGTCGCTCGTCATCGGGTTCGACTTGCAGCAGCAGGTCTCGGGCGTCGCCGAGCCCTCGGGAACCACCGCGTGCTCGCTGTTCTTCTTCGGGCCGCCGCATGCGACAAGGCCCACGACGAGGAGCATCAGTGTCCGCTTCATGGTCAGGTCCTATCACGAGATTTCATCTTGCCGCCGAGGGCATCTCGGAATACGTCTGAAGGATGAAGATCCTCGGGCCGGTGTTGGGATCGCTAGGTGTTGTCTTCCTCGCGGCAGCGGGAACTGCGACCGCGGGGCCGACGGCGCGCTTCGGCCTCACGATGGCGGCGACGGATCAGGCCGCCCCGGGCGAGACGGAGCTCGGGCCGACGGTCGCGCTCGGCGAGCGCATCGGACCGCTCACGCTCGAGGTCGACTACGCGTACCTGAGCTTCATGGACTCGCACACGGGGGACGCCGGCATGCAGCGCCTCGGGGCGAACGTGCGCGCGGACGTCATCCGGTCGACGAGCGACCACTGCCGCCGCTGGATGGCGTGCACGCGTGGCAGCTCGGTGTTCGTCGAGGCGGGCGTCGCCGAGCGCTACGGCCAGTGGCGCATCGACGCGCGCACGGTCTCGCCGACCGGTGGCGACCGCGCGCACGAGGCGCACATCGGCATCGGGCTCGAGCTCGACAACCACCTCGTCCCGTATCGCTACGGGTGGCAGTTCGGCGTTCGCCTCGCGTTCGCGCCCCACGACAACGCCATGGACGCCACGTGCCGCAGCACGACGTGCGCCGACGGCAGCACGCCGACCACCACGACGAGCGGCGGCATCGACAAGGCCGTGCTGCTCGAGTGGACGTTCCTGGTCGGCCGCTAACGTTTGCCGGCTCGCCGGCGCGGTCGCGAACGGTCAGTCGGCGTGCTTGACGACGACGCGGAGTGATAGCGCGAAGCAAACGGCCGACGTGGCGCCGTCCTTCACGTACGGCTTGTAGCGCCACGCCTCGAGCGCGTGCTGCAGGTCGGCGGTGATCTCGGCGGGGGACTTGAGCACCTTCGCCGAGCTAACGTGCCCCTGCTCGTCGATGCAGATCTTCGCGAGCACGTCGCCGTTGGTGTCGTTGCCATGGACCTGGAGCTGCGGCAGCTCGCCGGAGAGCTTCGTCACCGACGAGGCGGCGACGACCGGCGTGCGCGACGGGGGCTTCGGCGTGAGGGCGGGCAGCGGCGTGGGGACCACGGGCGGCGTCGGGATCGGCGCGGGCACGGGGGGTGGCGTCGGGTCGACGTGCGGCGGCGGGGGCTCGGCGACCGGCGTCGGGTCGACGTGCGCGTCGGGCGGGTTGGTCGCGACGTTGTGGCCCGTCTGGTGGTCGTGGTGCGCCGGATGCGGGGTCGGGGTCGGGGTCGGCGTCGGGGTCGGGGTCGGCGTCGGCGTCGGCGTCAGGAGATCGTGGGCGGTCGTCACGGCCACGGGGACCGTGGGCGGCGTCGGCACCGGCGCCGGATCCGGTGTCGGCACCGCGACGCCGGCGGTGGACGGCGTCGGCGACGGCGACGTCGCTGTCGGGCTGGGGCTCGGGCTCGGCCCTGGCGTCGGGTTCGGATCCGTTCTTGCGACGCGATCCCGATCGCGATCGGGGCTCGTGTAGAGCACTCCGATCACCGCGCCGAGCGTGATCATGATCGCCACCGCGAGGACGTACACGAGCACCTTGCGCCGCGGTGGCTCCTCCGGCGGCACGTGCTGCGCGCGCATCTGCGCCGTTGGCAGCGGCGCCGGCGTGGGCGCGGGCGGCGCGTATTGCATCGGCATCGGGATCGGCGGCTCGTACGCCTGCACCGGCGGCGGCGTGGTCGCGCTGAAGTTCGGGCCCGGCGAATTCGACGACGTGCGCGCGTCGTCGCCCCAGATCTCCGTCGCGAGCTGCGCCTCCTCGTGGGACCGCGTCAGCGCCGTCCGGCCCGAGATGCGCAGGTTCGTCGTCAACGGCTCCGGCGGCAGCGGCATCTGCAGCTTCAACCCCGACGGGTTCGACGGGTTCGACGGCTGCACCGCGTGCCCCGGCATCCCCGGCTGGCTCCACGCCGACGGCCGCCGCGCGCGCCCGTCAGGGCCCGGCACCTGCTGCATCCATTCCCCGACCGTGCGCGCCGAGACCTGGATCTGCATCTGCTGCGCGATCATCTCGAGCTGCTGGCGGAACGCCGCCGCCGACGGCAACCGCCGCTCGGCGTCGCGCTGCAGCGCGGCCAGCACGACCGCATCGAGCGGCGGCGGACACGCGGGGTTGTGGCGCGACGGCGGGACGATCTCCGCCTCGCGGATCCGGCGCATCGTCTCGAAGTCGGACTTGGCCGAGAACAGCGGCGACGCCGTGATGAGCTCCCACGCCACCACGCCGGCCGAGAACACGTCGGACGCCGGGCCGATCGGCAGGCCGAGCGCCGCCTCGGGCGACATGTACCCGAGCTTGCCCTTCACCTGGCCGCTCTCGGTGTGCAGCGCGCGGCTCTGGGCCTTTGCGATGCCGAAGTCGATGACCTTCAGGTGGCCGGTATGCGCGAGGATGAGGTTCGACGGCGAGATGTCGCGGTGGACGATGCCGAGGGCCGCGCCCTGCTCGTCGACGAACGTGTGGGCGTACTCGAGCGCCTCGCACAGCTCGACGAGGATCGACAGCAGCACCGCGAGCGGGATCGGCTCGCCCGTCCGGTTCGCGTGGCGCAGGAGCTTGCGCATGTCGAAGCCCGCGACGAGCTCCATCGCGATGTAATAAACGCCGTTGATCCGCCCGAAATCGTAGACCTGCGCCACGTTCGGGTGCACCAGCAGCGACGCGACCTTGGCCTCGCGCACGAACGACTCGACGAACCCGCGGTCCTCGGCGAGGTGCGAGAGCATCCGCTTGAGCGCCACGCTGCGCTCGTAGCCATCGATGCCGCGCTTCTTCGCGCGATGGACCGTGGCCATGCCGCCGATCCCGAGGCGCTCGTGGACGAGGTACGGGCCGAATTCCTCGGTCGCGGGCGAGTCGGTGGCCGACATGAGCTACAGGGTTATAAGAACGTCAGCTCGAGCTTGCCGAAGTAGTAGCCGCCCGCCTGTCCGAACTGCGTGACGTTGCGGCTATAGATGAAGCGACCGGCGCTGACGTTGTCGGCCTTCGTTTGCTTGTCCGGGAACGTGTTCAATAGATTATCCGCCCCGAGCGAGAAGCGCACGGACTTCGTGACCTGGTACCCGACGAGGGCGTCGAACAGCACTTTCGCCCCAAAGGTCTCGTCGTTGGCGGTGTTATCCGGCTTGAAGAACACCTTTCCGTAGTAGTCGGCGCGCCCGAGGAGCGACCACGGGCCGACCGCGTAGCGCAGGCCGGCGGTGCCCTTCTCGTGCGGAACCGAGTCCTCGAGCCGGTTCTGCGCCTGCCGACCGAAGAAGAACGTGCGGAGCTGCGCGTTGTCGGAGCCGAACTTGTCGACCAGCGAGCGCGGCAGGTTGACCTTGACGACCTTGGTCTCGCTGTAGTTCGCCGAGCCGGTGAAGATGAGCGTGCCGGCGCCGAGCGAGACCGCGTAGTCGGCGACGAGGTCCGCGCCGCCGGTGTCCGTGTTCACCGCGTTGGCGAAGAACTGCGCCTGGCTGACGCCGGGGAACGGCGCGAGGATCTGGGCGACGATGGTGTTGGTGGTGGAGAAGGTCGACGTCAGCACGATGCGGCCGTCGATGCGGATGAAGTACCCGTCCGCCGTCAGCGAGAGGTTCTCCGTCGGGCGCACCGTGATGCCGCCGCTCGCGTTGATCGACCGCTCCTCGTGGAGCTCGGGGATGCCGAACGCCTTCGTGACGGGGCTCGCGTTGTTGCTGGTGAGGACCTGGGTCGGCTGCAGCGCGCCCGTGCTGTCGGCGAGGAACTGCGTCGAGACGTTCGAGAACCACAGCTGCTGCAGCGACGGCGCGCGGAAGCCGGTGCTGATCGCGCCGCGGAGCGAGACCGAGTCGAGCACCTTGTAGCGCGCGGCGAGCTTGCCGGTCAGCGACTGGCCGAAGTCGCTGTACGCCTCGAAGCGCCCGCCGATGTCGACGGCGAGCGCCTTGCTCACCTCGGTCTCGAGACCGCCGTAGACGCCGATATTGTCGCGCGTGCGGTCGACCTCGTTGCTCGGCTGGAAGCCGGGGAAGACCTGCGCGCCGGGGAGCTTCGGCTGCGGCGGGTTGCCGAACGTGGCAGTGCCGTCGGAATACGAGGCCTCGTCCCCGGCGTGGATCTGGTAGTTCTCGACGCGGAACTCGCTGCCGAGGACCACGGTCGCGGCCTTGACGACGTCCGTCGGCAGCTTGCGCTGGAGGTCGAGGTTCGCGACGGTCTCCGTCGAGACGAGCTCGCCGGCGTTGAACGAGGTCGGGCTCGCCGTGCCGAGCGACGCGTTGACCGAGTTCTCGATGTCGAAGCGAAACGAGCTCGTGCCGCGCGTCAGGCTCGCGTCCACGGTCCAGTCGCCCTTCTGGCGAATGCCGACGGTGAACGACGAGTCCGCGATGTCGGTGTGGATCTCGGGCAGGAAGCCGTTCGGATAGAACTCGGGGACGTTCTGCGACTCCTGCACCGGGAACCGGTAGAACCCGGCGGCGTTGCCGCGGCGATAGGAGACGTCGCCGAAGCTGTAGAACTTGCCGGTGTCGGAGAACGGCAGCTCCATGTCGTACTCGCCGACGCCGAACGTCGCCTGCGACTCGCCGATCCGCATGCGGAAGTCGTCCCGCGTGAGGCCGTGCTGGGCGAGGGTCATGGCGTCGACGGCCGGATCCTTGCTGTAGATCGACCCGGTGAACTGACCGGCGCGGTTCGTCGCCTGGCGCTGCAGGAACTCGCCCGTGACGTTCACGAAGCCGCGATCGCCGAGCTTGAAGCCGTAGTTGGCGGAGGCCTTGAGCTGGGCGCCGTCGCCGGTGCCCGTGACGCCGGCCTCGGTCGTGAAGTCGGCCGCGTCGGGCGAGTCCTTGGTGACGATGTTGATGACGCCGGCGATGGCATCGGAGCCGTACTGGGCGGCCGCGCCGTCGCGCAGGACCTCGATGCGCTTGATCGAGCCGACGGCGATCGCGTTGAGGTCGGTGCCGACCGTGCCGCGCCCGAACGTGCCGTTGACGTTGAGCAGCGCGGAGCGGTGGCGGCGCTTGCCGTTGACCAGCACGAGGACCTGGTCGGGGCCGAGGCCGCGCAGGGCCGCGGGCTCGACGTGGTCGGTGCCGTCGGCGACGGTCTGCGGCTGCGCGATGAACGAGGGCTCGAGCTCGTTCAGGATGTGGCCGGTCTCCGTGCCGCCGCTGCGGGCGATCTCCTCGGACGTGACGACATCGACGGGGACGGTGGTCTCGACGTTCGTGCGCGGCGTGCGGGAGCCGACGACGACGATCGTCTCGTTCAGCAGGGCCGCGGTCGCGAGCTTGAAGTCGAGCTGCGCGGCGCCGGGCGCGCCCGCGATGACCGAGACGACGCGCTCCTCGGAGTGGAAGCCGCTGAAGTCGGCGCGCACGTGGTAGACGCCGGCCGGGGCCGTGATCTGGAAGTGGCCCTCGTCGTCGGTGATGGCGGTCGCCTTGGTCTCGACGATCGTGACCGTCGCGCCGGCGAGCGGGGCGTCGAGATCGGGCGACTCCACGATGCCGGCGATCCCGGCGTTCGCCGTGGCGGGGGCGGCGGGCACCGGCGGCGGCGGGTTCGCCTGCCCGGGCTGGGGCGGCGGTGGCTCGGCCTCCTGATCGTCGGGCTGCGCAAACGCGACCGCTTCGAGCGCGCAGAGCGCACCCAGGACCCTTAGCAGACGTGACAGCCGCACCAGAGGCGAGCTTCCCACAGTTGGGGCGCGATCATGCGGCACGGGCCTGGCCGAAAATGAGTCGAGGCCCCGGCGGGCCTCGACGAAGGGAGGATCAGTCGCTTGTGCGTCGGGTGACGCATCGACGTCGGGTGACGCCGGCCGGGAGGACGGGCTCCGCTCTCAGCTGGGATTCGCCGAGTGACGGCGGATGAACGCCGGCACGTCGAGCTCGCTCTCGGTATCGATCTCGCCGGCGAGCACGGCGTTCATGCTCGGGCGGGACTGCGCGCGCTTGCGCTCGGGCGACGGCTGCACCATCGGCATCGCCTCGACGGGCGAGGGGCCGCTGCCGCTCGCCATGCGCTGCGACAGGTCGATCCCGTGCGCGGGCACCGAGCCATCGGCGAGCTCGGCGAGGGCGCGCTCGATGTCGGTGGCCTCGGCCATCGCGGCGCGGTCCCACGTGACGTTGATCTCCGGCTCGTCGACGACCTGCGCCGGGGCGCGGCGCGGCGGGAGCGGGGCCGGATACTCCTTGGTCGTCTGCGTCGAGAGGTCGTACGGCAGCGCGACCTGGTTCGCGCCCGACATGCGGCGGCCCGGCGGCGTGGTGCCGTGCGGCATCGTCCGGCCCGCGGACTGCGAGACCTGCGGGGTCGGGATGTGGTGCGCGGCGCCCGAGGGATCGAAGCCCGTCGCGATGACGGTGATGCGGATCTCGTCGGAGAGGTTGGGGTCGATGACCGAGCCGAAGATGATCTCGGCGTCCTCGTGGGCGGCCTGCTGGATCAGCGTCGACGCCTCGGACACCTCGTGGAGCGAGAGGTCGGCGCCGCCGGTGATGTTGATGAGGATCGCCGTGGCGCCCTCGATCGAGACGTCCTCGAGGAGCGGCGACATGATCGCCATCTCGGCCGCCTCGATCGCGCGCTTCTTGCCGGTGCCGACGCCCGTGCCCATGAGGGCGCGGCCGCGGGCCTGCATCGTCGTGCGCACGTCGGCGAAGTCGACGTTGATGAGGCCGGGGACGGTCATCAGATCGCTGATGCCCTTCACGGCGTTCAGGAGCACCGAGTCCGCCTTGCGGAACGCCTCGACCATCGCGGTCTGCTGGTTCACGAGGGCGAGGAGCCGGTTGTTCGGGATCACGATGAGCGTGTCGACGGCCGCGCCGAGGCGATCGATGCCCTCGGCGGCCTGACGCGCGCGCTTCTTGCCTTCGAAGCCGAACGGCTTCGTCACGACGCCGACGGTGAGGGCGCCGCAGTCCCGCGCGATCTGCGCGATGACGGGGGCCGCGCCGGTGCCGGTACCGCCGCCCATGCCGGCCGTCACGAACACCATGTCGGCGCCCGAGATGAGGTCGGCGATCTGCTGGATCGACTCCTCGGCCGAGCGGCGGCCGATCTCCGGGTTCGCGCCGGCGCCGAGGCCCTTGGTCAGGGCGTCGCCGAGCTGGACCTTGTGGGGCGCCATGTTGGCCTCGAGGGCCTGCATGTCGGTGTTCGCCACGACGAACTCGACGCCGTCGAGGTTGCCGCTGATCATGGTGTTGACCGCGTTGCCGCCGCCACCACCGACGCCGATGACCAGGATCTTTGCGTGGCTCGCGTCGTCGAATTCGATGAGTGACATGTTCGTGATTCCCCCTGGCGACATATGAAAGTGCCCAGGTAACTCGGGCAACTTTTTGTTTGCGATCTGGATCCGGTTGGCGAATATCGGCTCGCGAGATCTCGCGTGACGACGCGAGCTAGAAAATTTCTGCGAAGCGAGACCACGCGCGGCGCAGCATCCCGGCGCGCTGCTCGTCGCGTGGCGAGAGGCGGATCGCGTGACCCTGGCGCGCGCCGAACACGACGAGGCCCACGCCCGTCGAGTACGACGGCGCGCGCACGACATCGACGAGCCCGCCGATCCCCGTCGGGGCGCCGCGGCGCGTGGGGAGCCCGAGCACCTGCTCGGCGACCTCGGTGACGCCCTCCATCGCGGTCGCGCCGCCCGTGAGCACCACGCCCGCGCCGAGCGAGTCGTACACGCCGGCGGCGCGCAGGTTCTCCTTCACGAACTCGAACGTCTCCGCGATGCGCGGCTCGATCATGCTGACGAGCTTCACGCGCTTCTCGGTGCGCGGCGCGCGGCCACCGGTCGACGGCACCTCGAATAGCTCCTGATCGTCGACGTGAGCGCGCCAGGCGCAGCCGTACTTGCGCTTGATCTTCTCCGCGGCCGGGAGCGGCGTGTGGAGGCCGACGGCGATGTCGTTCGTGACGTGGTCGCCGCCGAGCGGCAGGACCGCCGTGTGGACGATCGCGCCCTGGTCGTAGACGAGGATGTCGCACGTGCCGCCGCCGATATCGACGAGCGCGACGCCGAGCTCCTTCTCGTCCTCCTCGAGGACGGTCTGCGCGGACGCGAGCGACTCGAGGACGATCTCGGCGATCTGCAGGCCGCAGCGCTGCGCGCACTTGATGATGTTCTGCGCGGCGGCGGCGGGCGCGGTGACGATGTGCACCTTCGCGGCGAGCCGGACGCCCGACATGCCGAGCGGATCGCGGATGCCGTCCTGATCGTCGACGACGTACTCCTGCGGGAGCACGTGGATGATCTCGCGGTCCGTGGGGATCGCCACGGCCTTGGCCGCCTCGATCACGCGCGCGATGTCCGCCTCGCGGACCTCCTTGTCCTTGATCGCCACGACGCCGGGCGAGTTGAGCCCGCGCATCGCGGGGCCGGAGACGGACGCGTAGACCGTCGAGATCTCGCAGCCGGCCATGTTCTCGGCCTCGTCGATCGCCTGCTGGATCGCCGACACGGTGGCGTCGATGTTGTTGACGTTGCCGCGGCGCATGCCCTTGCTGGGCGCCGTCCCGATGCCGATGATGTCCACGCCGTCGTCGGTGATCTCGCCGACGATGCACGCGACCTTCGTGGTTCCGATATCGAGGCCGACGATGATGTCGTTGCTGGTGGTCTTGGCCATGGCTTCCTAGTTGAGCGTCGGGGAGGCCGGCGCGAAGGCGACGGTGACGTGGTCGGGGCGAGCGTCGAGGTGGATGGCGCGCGCGCGCAGGCGCTCCGCGGGGTCGAGCTCGGCCCACGCGAGGTCGAACGTGGACATGCGCTCCGCGATGGACGGCGTTCCGCCGGGCAGGGTTTCCGTCAGGATCCCCAGCTGGATCGCGGTCGCGTGGTCGTAGGTGTGGAACGTGACGGTGCCGTGCGGGTCGACGTGGACCTCGCCGATGCGCGGGCGCGTGGTGGTCGTGTGCCACGTGTCGAGGGCGGCGAGCGCGGAGCGGATCGTGGTGGCGGCGGTCTCGGGATCGCTCGTGTACGTGTCGCGGAGGACGCCGGTGATCACGGGCAAGCCGTCGCCGTCGCCCTCGGCGAGCTCGGCGCGCTTGAACGGGTGGCCATCGGCCTCGACGAGGTAGAGCCCGTCGAGATCGACGACGGCGACCGGCGTGCGCTCGCGGACATCGACGACGATCGTGTGCGGCAGCACGCGGTGCGCCGAGGCCGCCGCGACCCACGGGTCGGTGAGCAGGTCCCGCGTGACGGTGTCGAGGTTCGCGGCGAAGACGTTGTCGCCGAGGTGGACGGGGAGCGTGGCGCGGACCGCGTCGGCCGCGAGGTGATGCGTGCCGCGCACCTCGACGCCGGTGACGGCGAAGCGCGGGGACGACGTGACGAAGCGGTAACCGAGGAGGCCGAACGCGCCGAGGGTGGCGAGCGCGGCGGACGCGACGAGCGCGGGCAGCGAGCGGCGCAGCATGCGGCCGCACGCGGAGCCGACGACGCGGGCGGACGGCATGCGCGACCACACCGACTCGGGGCGGCGGCGGTTCTTGCGCGCGGCGCGCACGGTGAGGCGCGAGGAGATGGGCGGCGTGCTCGCGGTCTCGGCAGACGCGGACGCAGTCGCTTCTCCATGCCGGCTCCCGCGGCGTGATCGATCCATCGTTGGCAAATATCCATGCCCGGATCGAGCGGGCAATTTTTCAGCGCCCATCCGGAGAAGATCGGGAGAGATCCGGATCTCCACCCGCGCGAGTGTTCAGGTGCGCGAGATCAATGGAGAGATCCGCTAGTGTCAGAGCCGAGCACGAGACGCTAGCGGTGGATCGGAGCGGTCGCGTTCACGAAGGCCGGCGGCCGCGTGGCCGTCGTGATCACATGCGAGGACCGAACGCGAACGTGAACGCCTCGTCGGGGTTCTCGGTGGCGTGGGCGAAGCGTCACTCGTCGTCGGTGACGGTCACGTCGTCGTCGTCCGCGTGCTTCTTCGGCTTGGCCTTTTTCGGCCTCGGCTTCGGCTTGGGCGCGGCGTCGTCATCGTCGACGACGATCACTTCTTCTTCGCCCTCGGCGCCGCCGGCGGCCGGACGGTGGCGCTTCGGCGCCTTCGGGTTCGGCGTGACGGCGAGGTGGGGCGTCGGGGCGCGGGTCGCCGGGCCCGGCACCGCGGCGACGGTCCTCGGCGCGGTCGGGCTCGCCGCGGTCGGCACGCCGGGGCTCGTCGGTGGGAGCGCAGGGGCCGGGGCGGCGCCCGTCGACTTGACCATCGTCCCCGACGGCAGCGGGGCCCTGGACATGCCGAGCGACGGCTTGCCCTTGAACGGCTTGAACACCTGCGCGTCGGCGGCGCCCGCGGTGGCGAGCAGGGCCGCGAGGCCGACGACGGGGAGCCAGCGCGTCTTCACCCGGCCAAGCGTGCCACAGCCCCCGGGGCCGTTCCACCGCGATCCGGGTCAGCCGGGGCCCTCTCGCGGCGGTGGATGGATCAGCAGGGCGGGCGGTCTTGCCGCTCCATGCGCGTGAGGAGCGGCTGGCCGCCCGGGCCGATCCGCTTCCACGTGAACCGATAGTCGCGCTCGGCCGACGAGCACGAGGTCCCGACGCAGTGGCGCAGCGCGCGCACGAGGTCCTCGAGATCGGGGAGGACGGCCTCGGCCCGCGGGACCAGATCCACCGCGTGCACCAGGTGCGAATCGTCGGCCGTGGGCGAGGGATCGAAGGTGACCGTGTCGCGCTCGAGGCCCTTCGCGGGCAGGAACCCCGGCAACAGCGACGCCTCGTCCGCGCCCTGTAGCCGCTCGAAGCTGGCGAGCACGCACAGCGATCGCATGAGCTGCGCGTCGGTGTGCCCCGCCGGTCTCCGCGGTACGAAGCGGCCCTCGCCGCGATCCGCGAGGGCCTTTGCCGCGCGCGCCGCGACCGCGCACTCGGGCGAGGCCGCCGCCGTCACGAGCGCGGCGCGCGCATCCGGGGCGAGCGTGTCCGTCGCGCCGACGAGCTCGGTGATGGCCTGCGTTCGCGCGGCCGCCGGCAGCTTCTCGTCGGTGATCGCGGTGAGGTACGTGGCGCGGTCTCCGGCCGCCGACAGGATCTCGAGCGCGCCGGCGAGGTGCAGCCTCGTCACGCCGAGGATGAGGTGTGCCTCGTCGAGCGACCCGACCACCCGGTTCGCGATCTCGAGCTGGCCGGCGGCGGCCGCGATCCCGATCAGCTCGAGCCGGCCGTCCTGGTCGCCCTCCGGTAGCGCGCCGATCGCGGCCGCGACGAGCTCCGACTCCGGCGGCGGCAGCGCGGCGAGGGCGCGGAGCGCGTCGTGCACCTCGGGGAGATCGGCGGCCTCGAGCTGCGAGAACGCCCACAGCGCGAGCACGCGGCGCAGGCACGGATCGTCGAAGGTCGCGGTCGGGGCGGGCTCGGGGATATCGACGAGCTGCGTGACGCACGAGCGCACGAGCGGAGGCGGCGCCTGGCACGAGACGTTCCCCGCGCGGAGGAGCTGCTTCGCGAGCGCGCGGCCGAGCGGCGGCGCGGCGGGGAGCTCGTCGAGCTTGCGATCCCAGTCGGCGCCCGTCGGTGCGATCTGGAGCCACAGCGCGAGGGCGTCGGCGTCGGTCGCGATGGGGACCGTGGCCCAGTCGATGCGGAGGAGCTTCTCGGCAGGCGTCGACTCGAGATCCGGATCCGGCGGGCGCGCGACGGCCGAGCCAGCGGTGGCGGCGGACCCCGGCCCGGGCGGGGCGACGATCGGCGCGGCGCTGCCACACGCGGCGAGGGCGAACGCGAGGACAGCGGTGCGCACAGAGGTAAGACCCAGGCCGCCGGCGGGAGTTTCATGCATGCGATGGCCGGCCAGGAAACATGACCAAGCGGCTCAGATGGCAGAGCTGAGGATGCGCTCGCATAACGTCGCGTAGTCGACGCCGATCGACTTCGCGATCTTGGGCAGGAGGCTCGTCGCGGTCATGCCCGGCAGCGTGTTGACCTCGAGGACGAACGCCTCGCCGGCCGCTGTGATGCGGAGGTCGGGGCGCGCGTGGCCGCTGCAGTCGAGCGCCTTGTACGCGGCGAGGGCGAGCGCGTGCGCGCGCGCGATCACGGGCGCCGGGAGCTCGGCGGGGATGAGGTACGTGGTGTCGGTGCGCTTGTACTTCGCCTCGTAGTCGTAGAAGCGCGTCTTCGGGCGCACCTCGACGGAGCCGAGCACCTCGCCATCGAGGATCCCGACGAACACCTCGGTGCCGGCGATGTAGTCCTCGACGAGCACCGGCCCGTGGTGCCGACGCGCGAGCGCGACCGCGGGGGCGAGCTGGGCCGGCTCGTCGACAACAGACACGCCGACGGAGCTGCCCTCGTTCGCGGGCTTGACCACGAGCGGCAGCGGCCAGCCCGCGAGGAGCGCGGGGCCGTCGCGGCCGTCGGCGGGCGCGCTGCCCGCGCCGGGGAGCAGCGTCCAGCGCGGCGTCGGCACGCCGTGGCTCTCGAAGATGCGCTTCGACATGACCTTGTCCATGGCGAGCGCGCTCGCGAGGATGCCGCTGCCGGTGCAGGCGATCTGCATGCACGTGCACAGGCCCTGCACGGCACCATCCTCGCCGTAGGTGCCGTGCAGCGCGTTCCAGACGACGCGCGCGCCGCTCGCCTCGAGGAGTTGCGGCAAGCTGCGGCCGGCGACCCAGTCGACCGCCACGGCGTCCCAGCCCTTCTCGAGCAAGCCCGCCAGCACGCCGCGCCCCGTGTTCAGCGACACCTCGCGCTCCGCCGACAGGCCGCCCATGACGACCGCGACGCGCTGACCTGCGAACCTGTGGACGCTCACGCTCGAAGACTAACCGCCAAGCCGCCACGTCTTCGGCGCCCTGGCGGTCAATCTGAAACGAGAATGGGCTCGCGTTCCAGCGTCACGCCGAACGTGGCCTGCACGCCGGTCACGATCTCGGCCGCGAGGTCCAGGATCTCGGCGGCGGTCGCGCCGCCCAGGTTGACGAGCGCGAGCGCGTGCTTGCGCGAGATGCCAGCGCGGCCGCGCGTGGTGCCCTTTGCGAAGCCGGCGCGCTCGATGAGCCAGGCGGCGGAGACCTTCGTCGTGCCGGCCGGCTGCGGCCAGCGCGGCAGGTCCGGGCCCGCGAGCCCGAGCGCGGCGGTGAGCGCCGCCGGATCCAGGATCGGGTTCGTGAAGTACGAGCCCGCGCTGTGCGAGTCGGGATCCGCCGGGTCGACCACCATGCCCTTGCCGCGGCGGAGCGCGAGCACCGTGCGGCGCACGTCGGCGAGCGGCGCCCGGTCGCCCTCGGCGATCGTCAGCGCCCGCGCGAGCTCGGCATAGCGGATCGGCGAGCTCCGCGCGCCCGGCGCGAGCTGGAAGCGCACGCCGAGGACGATCCAGCGCGCGCTCCCGCGAAAGATGCTGCTGCGATAGCCGAACGCGCACGCCGCGCCCAGCATCGCCGTGACCTCGCCGCGCACGCGATCGAACACGCGCACGGAGGTGATCGTCTCCGAGACCTCCTGGCCGTAGGCGCCGACGTTCTGCATCGGCGTCGCGCCCACCCGCCCGGGGATCCCCGAGAGGCACTCGACGCCGGCGAGGCCGGCCGCGACCGCGCGCGCGACCAGCTCGTCCCAGCTCGCGCCGCCCGCCGCGTCGACCACGCCGTCGGCGCCGAGCGTGATGCGGTCGTCCGCGAGCTGGATCACGAGCCCGGCCCAGCCCGCGTCGCTGACGACGAGGTTCGACCCGCCGCCGAGCACGAGCACGCGCTCGCCGGCCCGGTCCGCGTCCGCCAGCGCCGCGCGCAGCTCGCTTTCGTCCGCGACCCGGACAAAGCGCCGGGCCGGCCCGCCGACCCCGAGCGTCGTGCGCGCGCCGAGGGGGACGTCGCGCAGGACCTCCAGGCTCACAGCTCGCGCCAGAACGTCACGCCCGCCGCGTCCCCGCACGCCGCCATCCGCGCGCTCTCGGTGTCGTAGACGACCGCCGGCCCGGGCAGGAAGCTCTTCCGCGCCTCGATCCAGCCCTTCTTGCTCGCGTCCCAGTCGACGCGCACGAGCTTCACGCAGCCGGGGTCGTTGTTGCAGCCGCACGCCCGGTCCCCGAGCGCCTTCACGGCCGCGTTGATCGGCAGCGGATCGATGACGGCCGCCGCCTTGTGCGAGGACTTGCCGCACGCGGTCGCACCGACGAGGAGGACGAGCAGGGCTGCGCGCATGCCCCGAGTGTACGCGGTTAGCGCGCGACGGTCGCGCTCGACTCGTCGACCCGCACGAGGTTCTTCTTCGTCGCCGCGCCGAGCCGCTTCTCGAGGAGCGCGATCACCTCGTTGCACGTCAGCTGGATATTGCCGGCGCCGAGCGTGATCACGAGGTCCCCCGGGCGCGCCTGAGCGTCGAGCCACGCCGCGAGGTCCTCGCGCTTCGGGATGTACGTGATGTCGGGATGGCCAGCGGCGCGCGCGCGGCGGACGAGCTCCTCGCTCGACACGCCGTCGATCGGCTTCTCCCCCGCGGCGAAGATGTCGCAGATCGCGACCTTGTCGGCGTCGTGGAACGCGCGCGGGAACTCGTCGAGCTGGTCGCGCGTACGCGTGAAGCGGTGCGGCTGGAACGCGGCGATCACGCGCCGGCCCGCGAAGCTCGCCCGCGCGCCGCTCAGGGTCGCGCGGACCTCGGCCGGGTGGTGCCCGAAATCGTCGACGACCGTCACGCCCCCGACCTCGCCGCGCACGGTGAACCGCCTCGCCACGCCCTCGAACTGCGCGATCGACTTCACGAACACCTCGAACGGCATCGCGAGGAAGTCGGAGATCGCGAGCACGCCGAGCGCGTTGAGCACGTTGTGCTCGCCCGGCATCGGCAGCACCACCTCGCCGAGCTCGTCGGCGCCGCGCCACGCGACGAACCGCGTGAGCATGCCGTCGGGCCGGATGTTGCGCGCGCGGTACGTCGCGTCACCCGACAGGCCGAACGTGGTGTAGCGCTTTGTCAGGCTCGGCAGGATCGCCTTGACGCCCGGGTTGTCGAGGCAGAGCGCGCTCATGCCGTAGAACGGGACGCGGTTGCAGAAGTCGGTGAACGCGCGCTTCACGTTGTCGAACGTGCCGTAGTGATCGAGGTGCTCGGCGTCGACGTTCGTGACGATCGCGCAGGTCGGCGTGAGCGTGAGGAACGAGCCGTCGCTCTCGTCGGCCTCGGCGACGAGGTAGTCGCTCTTGCCCCAGCGCGCGTTCGCGAGCCCGAGCGAGTTCACGCGACCGCCGATCACCGCGGTGGGATCGAAGCCCGCCGCCATCAGCACCGTGTGCATCATCGTGGTCGAGGTGGTCTTGCCGTGCGCGCCCGCGATCGCGATGCCGTACTTCATCCGCATCAGCTCGCCGAGCATCTCGGCGCGCGGGATGACGGGGATCTTCTTCGCGCGCGCGGCCTCGACCTCGGCGTTGTAGCCCTTGATCGCGCTCGACACGACGACGACATCGCTGTCGCCGACGTTCTCGGACCGGTGGCCCCGGACGATCGTGCACCCGATGCTCGTCAGGTGCCGCGTGATCTCGGTGTCGTTGTTGTCCGAGCCCGAGACCTTGTAGCCCATGTTCGCGAGCACCTCGGCGATGCCACACATGCCCATGCCGCCGATGCCGACGAAGTGGATCTTGGTGTCGTGCTTGCGAAACATCGCTCGCGTCTTACTACGGTTTGGGCTGCGTCTGGTCCGCGAACCAATCGACGACGGCGGCGGCGGCGCGCGGCTTCCCGAGGGCCTTCATGGCCGCGCCCATCGTGGCGCGGGCGGCGGGCTCGTCGAGGAGCGGGCGCAGCGCGGCGGCGAGCGAGGCGGCGGTGGTGTCGGCCTGGCGGAGCATGCGCGCGGCGCCCCGGTCGGCCATCTCGCGCGCGTTGAGCTCCTGGTGGTTGTCGGCGGCGGTGGGGAACGGGATCAGCAGCGCCGGCTTGCCCGCGATCGCGAGCTCGGCGACGGTCGTCGCGCCGCTGCGTCCGATCACGATGTCGGCGCGCGCGTACGCCGACGCCATATCCGTGATGAACGAGGTGCACTCGGCCGGGACGCCGGCCGCCGCGTACTTCGCCGCCGTGGCCTCGCGGTCGCGCTCCCCCGTCTGGTGCTGGATGCCGATCGTCCGCCCCTCACCGACGAGCGCGATCAGCGCGGCGCACGCGAGCTCGTTGACCGCGACCGCGCCCTGGGAGCCGCCGCTCACGAGCACGTGGAGCTTGCCGTCCGCGGCGGGGGCCACGCCCTGCAGCTTCGCCACGAGCGCGCGGCGCACCGGGTTGCCGGTCATCACGATCTTCTTCGCCGCGAAGAAGCGCCGCGTGTCCTCGAACGCCAGGAACACGCCGCGGACGAGCCGGCCGAGGATCTTGTTCGTGAGGCCCGGGATCGAGTTCTGCTCGCAGATCGCGGTCGGCACGCCGCGGAGGCGCGCCATCAGCACCACCGGCCCCGACGCGTAGCCGCCGACGCCGAGCACCGCGTCGGGCCGCAGCCGCACGACGAGGCGCCGCGCCTGCAGGAGCGCGCGCGGCAACCGCAGGAGCCCGCGCAGCGCGCCGAGCGCGCCGACCGTCTTGAGGCCGCTGACCTCGATCAGCTCGAGCGGCCAGCCGAGGCCCGGCAGGACGCGCGCCTCGATGCCGCGGGCCGTGCCGACGAACGTGATCTCCGCATCGGGCCAGCGCGCCTTCGCCTCCTCGGCCACGGCGACGCCGGGGAACAGGTGTCCGCCGGTCCCGCCGCCCGCGATGAGCAGCCTCATGCGATCGCAACGCGGACGCGCAGCCGCTTGTTCCCGGCCGCGTCCCGCTGCGCCTGATCCCGGGCCGCCGCGCTCGCCCGCTCGGGGCGCCGGCCCACGTTGAACAGCAGGCCGACGAGGAACATCGTCACGACCAGCGAGCTGCCGCCGTAGCTGACGAGCGGCAGCGTGATGCCCTTGTTGGGCACGACGCCGAGCACGACGCCCACGTTGAACAGCACCTGCACGCCGAACAGCAGCGTGATCCCGAACGCGAGGTAGCCGCCGAACACGTCGCGCGCGCCGAGCGCCGCCCGCACCCCGCGCCAGACCAGCACCGCGAAGCACAGCAGCACGATCGCCACGCCGACGTAGCCCATCTCCTCGCCGATCGGCGCCAGGATGAAGTCGTTATGCGCCTCGGGCATGTACCCGAGCGTCTGGTGGCCGCCGCCGAGCCCGGCGCCCGTGACGCCGCCCGAGCCCATCGCGAGCCGCGCCTGCAGGAACTGGTACGCTTGGCCGTTGGCGTACGCCTCGGGGTTGAAGTACGCGAGGAACCGCTGCAACCGCCACGGCGTGCCGACGACGAAGTGGTACGCGATCGGCGCCGCGCCGAGCAGCGCGACCAGGATGTACGACACGCGCGCGCCCGCCATGAACAGCATGCCGAGCGTCGTCATGCCGAGCACGACCGACGAGCCCAGGTCCGGCTGCTTGAGCAGCAGCACCATCATCATCCCGCACACCACGAGGTGCGGGACGAACCCGACGGTGAAGGTCTTGAGGTGATCGGCCTTCCGCCCGAGCGACGACGCCAGGTACGTGACCAGCGCGAGCTTCGCGATCTCCACGGGCTGGAACGTCAGCGGCCCGAGCGGGATCCAGCGCTTGGCGCCGTTGCGCGAGGGCGCGGCGAGGGCCACGGCGAGCAGCACGAGCCCGATCCCGAGGAGCGGGTACGCGTACTGGCGGAGGCGGCGATAGTCCATGCCGGCCGCGAACCACATCGCGATCCCGCCGAGCCCGACGAACAGGCCCTGGCGCTCGAGGAAGTACGTCGAGTCGTGGAACTTGGAGAGGCCCTCGGCCGCCGTCGCCGAGTAGATCTCGATCGTGCCGATGCCGAGGAGGCCGAGGACCGCCGCGAGCAGCACGAGGTCGTACGGGCGCTCGGGCACCGTCGCGCTCGGGTGCTGCACGGCCACGAGCTTCGCCGCCGCGGGCAGCGTGGGATCGAGCGAACCACACCGCCCTTCGGCGGTGCTCCGCGCCAGCGTCCGCTCGCGCTCGCCGGTGGGTTGCGCGGACGTCTGCGCGCGGGGGCGGAGCGCCTGCCAGCGATCGAGCACGCGCCGTAGGACTGCCGTCACCCGCCCCACTCTCCGCATATCGAAGCGCGTGGGCCAGTTTTCGTTACCGTCGCGTTACTCGTTGACCTTTGGCCGGACCCGCCACCACGTCTCGCCGTCGATCTTCGCCCGCACCGCGCACTCGTCCTCGAGCTTCGCGAAGTGGATCCCGATCTTCGAGACCGAGACCTTGTACGTCCCGCTGCGCGCGCCGTCCGCGCACTCGCCGAGCGAGTACACGAGCGTGAGGGTGTCCTTCTCCAGCTTCCACGAGCCGGTGGCGAGCGGCTTCTCGTCGTCGAGCTTGCCCTTGTCCTTCGCGAGGATCAGCGAGCCGTCGCGCTGGAGCTTGAGCGCGGTCGTTCCCTGGGGCGGGCGGCGCTCGTAGGTCCCGAAGATGATGTCTTCGGCGGGCGGCCTGATCGCCGCGGCGTGGGTCGCGCCCGAGCCACCGGACCCGCTGCCGCAGGCGGCCAGGACGACGATCACGGCGCTCGCGAACATAGAGCGGTGCATACCGCCGAGGGTATCAGCTAGCCGGCAACGACCGGGGTGAGGGGATGGATCTGCGGTGCCGTGGCGAGGTGGGGCCCCGCGACCTTCAGCGCGGCCGCGATATGCGGGGTCTTCATGTGGCCATCGAGATCCGCCTTCGTCTTCCACACCTCGAGGGTGACGAACGTGCCGGGCGCGGCCTGCGACTCGAAGAGGTCGTACGACACGCAGCCGGGCTCGTCGCGTCGCGTGGCGGCGGCGAGCGTGGTCAGCGCCTCGCGGACGAGCGCCTCGGAGCCGGGCTTCGCGGGCAGGATCGCCGTGACATGGATGTTGGCCATGGCTCACTACGAGGCAGATCGCGTCGCGGATCAAGCGGGGAGAACATCGAGCCGCGTCGCGCCGATCGCCGAGACCGCCTCGCGGAACACGCGGCCGCGGTGGCCGAAGTTCTGGAACATGTCGTAGCTCGCGCACGCGGGCGAGAGCACCACCGCGTCGCCGGGGCCGGCGAGCTCCGTCGCGCGGCGCACGGCGTCGTGCATGTCGGTCGCGTCGAGCACCGGGTAGGTCGCGCCGTGGGCGGCGGCGGCGGCGCGGATCAGCGGCGCGGCGGCCCCGATCAGCACGATGCCCTTGCACGCGTCGTCGAGGGCCGCGAGCATCGGCGCGTACGAGCCGCCCTTGTCGACGCCGCCCGCGATCAGCACGAGCGGCCGCGGGAAGCCGCGCACCGAGGCCGCGACCGAGGCGACGTTCGTGCCCTTGCTGTCGTCGTAGTAGTAGAGACCGTCCCGATCGCCCACGAGCTCCATGCGGTGCGGCAGCGGGCGGTACGTCTTCGCGCCCGCGCGCACGGTCGCGATCGGCAGGCCGATGGTGCGCGCCGCGAGGTAGGCGCACATCGCGTTCTCCATGTTGTGGTTGCCCACGATCACGAGATCGCTCGTCGGATAGACCTCGAGATCGGGCAGCCGCAGCTCGATGTGGGTCCGATCGGCGGACATCGACGCCCCGCGCACCGGGTGCGGCGCGCCCGGCCGCGAGTCGAACGTGTAGAGCTGGCCGGGGATGCCGGCCGTCTCCTGCATCGTCCACGCGTCGGCCGCGTTCGCCACCGCGACGTCGGTCGCGCGCTGGAAGTCCCAGATCCGGCCCTTGATGTGGGCGTAGTGCTCCATCGTGCCGAAGCGGTCGAGGTGATCCTCGGTGACGTTCGTCAGGATGCCGACGTCCGCGCGGAACGTCGTGCAGTTCTCGAGCATGAACGCCGCGACCTCGACGACGACGAGCCCGCCGGGCGCGTTCGCCGGGTGATCGACGGCGTCGATCATCGGCATGTTGCCGAGGTTGCCGCCGCAGAACGTCGGCCGGCCCGAGGCCGCGCACAGGGCGCCGGTGAGCGCGGTCGTCGTCGACTTGCCGTTCGTGCCGGTGATGGCGACGAGCGTGGTGCCGGGCACGAGGAACCGGTACGCGAGCTCGATCTCCGCGATCACCTCGACGCCGGCCGCGCGCGCCGCGATCACCTGCGGCAGCGTCGGCACGCCGGGCGACATCACGACGAGGTCCGCGCTCGTGAAGGTCTGCTCGACCAGCCCGCCGAGCTCCCACGTCACGGCCACGCCGGCCA
The DNA here is from genome assembly GCA_025353585.1 of Deltaproteobacteria bacterium. GTDB lineage: Bacteria > Myxococcota_A > Polyangia > Haliangiales > Haliangiaceae > JABFXX01. The sequence continues at coordinate 26,197 of JANXOM010000209.1, read as the reverse complement.
GCTGCGCCATCTGGGGCCCGAGCTTGTCCGCCGGCTTGCCATCCGTGACCACCACGCGCGCGCCGCGCCGCGCGCAGAACTTCGCGACGGCGATGCCCGTCTGCGCGAGCCCGACCACGACGACCGTCTTGCCGGCGAGGTTCGGCCCGCTCATCGCAGCTTCAGCGTCCCGAGCGCCATGAGGGCCAGGAGGGCGGACACCAGCCAGAAGCGCACGATGATCTTCGGCTCGTCCCAGCCCTTCTTCTCGTAGTGGTGGTGGATCGGCGCCATGAGGAAGACGCGCTTGCCCGTCATCTTGCCGTCGGGGCCCGCCTTCTTCGTCGCCTTGTAGACGCCCGTCTGGATGATCGACGACAGCGCCTCGACCACGAACAGCCCGCCCACCACGAGCAGCACCAGCTCGTTCTTGGTCAGCACGGCGAGCATGCCGATCGCGCCGCCGAGCGAGAGCGACCCGACGTCGCCCATGAACACCTGCGCGGGGTACGCGTTGTACCAGAGGAAGCCGATGCCGGTTCCGAACAGCGCCGCGCAGAAGATCGCGAGCTCCTCGATCCCGTTGATGTGCGCGACGTGCAGGTACTGCGCGATCGTGACCTCGTGGCCATTCACGGCGAGGGTGGTCTGCACGCCCGCGATGTACGCGAACACGAGGAACGTGCCGGCGTTCATGATCGACGGACCGATCGCGAGCCCGTCGAGCCCGTCCGTGAAGTTCACCGCGTTCGCCGTGCCGACGACCACGACCGTGCCGAAGATGCAGTACAGCCAGGCGGGCAGCTCGAGCGTCGACTCGTTGAAGTTCGTGAACGGCAGCTGCACGTGCAGCCGCACCTCGGGCGCCATCGCGTCCGAGTAGAAGAGATAGACCATCGCCCCGCCCGCGATCGCGAACTCGAGCAAGAGGCGCAGCTTCGCGTTCAGGCCGTTCTTGTCGCCGCGCACCTTGATGAGATCGTCGGCGAAGCCGATCGCGCCGAACGCCGCGGTCACGCTGAGGGCGAGCCACACGAACGGGTTCTTGAGGTCGCACCACAGGAGCGTCGAGACCGTGAGGCAGAACAGGATCAGCGAGCCGCCCATCGTCGGCGTGCCCGCCTTCTTCTTGTGCGTCTGCGGGCCATCGGTGCGGATCGTCTCGCCGATCTGCCGCGACTTCAGCTTGTCGATGAACCAGGGGCCGAGGATGAACGAGAGCAAGAGCGCCGTGATCGCCGCGGCGAGGATGCGCGTCGACGTGTAGCGAAAGACGCGGAGGAAGCCGATCTTGTCGCCGAGCGCGCCGTAGAACAGATGGAACAGCATTTACGCGCTCGCCTCTCGCAGTGCGACCAGGACGCGCTCGAGGCGCATGCCGCGCGACGCCTTGAGCAGGAGCCAGTCGCCGGGCTGGGTGCGCGCGAGGGCGCGAGCGGCGGCGGAGGCCGGATCGGCGGCGGTCTCGGCCGCGCTCCCGGCCGCGTCGACGATCCGCGCGGCCTGCGCGCCGAGCGCGATCACCCCGAGCCCGAGCTGCTTCGCCAGCGCGCCCGCGTCCGCGTGGGCCTGCGCCGCGTGGTCGCCGAGCTCGAGCATGTCGCCGATCACGGCGAGGCCGGGCCGGCCCGTCGCGCGCTCGGCGAGCGCATGCAGCGCGGCCGCCATCGACGCCGGGTTCGCGTTGTAGCAATCCACGATCACCTTGCGTCCGGCGACCTCGACGATCTCGCCGCGCAGGCTCGGCGGCCGCGCGCGCCCCAGGCCGACGATCGCCTGATCGATCGAGGCGCCGGCGGCGTGGGCGGCCGCGAGCGCCGCGCACGCGTCGATCGCGGCGTGCTTGCCGACGAGGTGCAGCTCGAGCAGCCGGCGCTCGCCGAACGCGTCGAGCTCCAGGCTGCCGCCCGTGTCGCGCGGGACGTAGCGCACGAGCCGCACGTCGGCGCGCTCGTCCTCGCCGAACGTGACGTGGCGCAGGTTCGGCCGATGCGCGCGGGCCAGCACCGCGAGGCGCTCGTCGTCCGAGGGCCGGACAACCGCGCCGCCGTCCCGCAGGCCGAGCCAGATCTCCGCCTTCGCGTGCGCGATCGCGTCCGTCGAGCCGAGCAGCTCGATGTGCGCCGTGCCCGCGTTGACCACGACCGCGACGTCCGGCTCCGCGAGCGTCGTCAGGTACGCGATCTGCCCCGCGCCCCGCATGCCCATCTCGACCACGCCGAACCGGTGGTGGTCACGCAGCGCGAGCAGCGCCTGCGGCAGGCCCGTCTCGTTGTTGAACGAGCCCTCGGCGGCCGACGTGGCCGCGACCTCGGCGAGCGCCGCGCGCGTCAGCTCCTTCGTCGTCGTCTTGCCCGCCGAGCCCGTGATCGCCACGAGCTTGCCCGTCCAGCGTCGGCGGTGCGCCGCGCTGATGAGCCCGAGCGCCGTGCGCGTGTCGCCGACCTCGATGCTCGGGCCACCCGCCGTCTCCGCGCCGCGCCCGCGCTCCACGAGCACCGCGACCGCGCCCGCCGCCCGCGCCGCCGCGCAGAACGCATGGCCATCGTGGGCTTCGCCGCGAATCGCGACGTACAGGTCGCCGCGCGCCACGCGTCGCGAGTCGATCACGATGCGCGTCACCGAGCCGGGCGGCGTCCGCGCGCCCACGACCTCGAGCTCGCCCGAATCGCGCACGGCCGGGGCGGCTGGATCGTGCGTGACCTCGCCCCCGCAGTCATCGGCCAGCGCGGCGAGCGAGCGGCGCCAGCGCCAGAGCACGGCCTCGGCCGCCTCCTCCCGGTCGTCGAAGTGGTGCTTCGTGGTGCCGACGATCTGGTAGTCCTCGTGGCCCTTGCCGGCGATGACCACGACGTCGCCCGGCGTGGCCTCGGCGATCGCGGCCCGGATCGCGGCGCGGCGGTCGACATCGACCACGAACGGCCGCGGGACGGCGGGCAGGATCGCGTCGATGATCGCGCGCGGATCTTCGGTGCGGGGGTTGTCGCTCGTGACGCAGGCGAGGTCGGCGAGCTCGGCGACGGCGGCGCCCATCATCGGCCGCTTCTTCGGATCGCGATCGCCGCCGCACCCGAACACGCAGATGAGCCGGCGCGCCGTCAGCGGGCGCACCGCGGAGAGCACGTTGCGCAGCGCGTCCGGCGTGTGCGCGTAGTCGACGAGGATGTCGAGGTCGGCGTCGTTCGGCACGCGCTCGACGCGGCCGGGCACGCCCGCGAGCGCGGAGATCCCGCGCGTCATCGCGTCGTGGGGAACGCCGAGCGCCTCGCAGATCCCGACCGAGAGCGCGAGGTTCGCGACGTTGTACGGCCCGATCAACGGCTTCGCGACGAGCGGGACCTCGCCCGTCGGCGTGGCGATGCGGCACGTGATGCCGCGGACGCTGCTGTCCTGCTCGACGACGGTGATCTCGCCGGGCGCTCCGGTCACCGAGACGTGCAGCACGCGCCCGCGCGCCTGCTCGCCCATGGCGCGACCCTCGGGATCATCGACGTTCACCACGGCCACGCCCGCCGGGAGCAAGTAGCGCGAGAACAGGAGCCGCTTCGCGTCGCGATAGCTCTCCATCGTCCCGTGGAAGTCGAGGTGGTCCTGCGTCAGGTTCGAGAACGCGGCGACGGCGAAGTCCATGCCCGCGACCCGGTGCATCGCCATCGCGATCGACGTGACCTCCATGACGACGTGCGTGCAGCCGGCCGCGCGCATCTTCGCGAGCGCCTCGTGCAGCATCTGCGGCGTCGGCGTCGTGTAGGACGCGGGCTCGGCGTGGCCCGGCCAGCGCAGCTCGACCGTACCGATGACGCCCGGCATGTGGCCCGCCGCGGCGAGGATCGCCTCGACGAGGTACGTCGTGGTCGTCTTGCCGTTCGTGCCGGTCACGCCGATCAGCGTCATCGCCTTCGCCGGGTCACCGAGCGCGCGCCCGACGAGCACGCCGAGCGCCGCCGCCGCCGACTCCACGACCACCTGCGGCACGGTCACGCCCGGCTGCTCGCGCTCGACGACGACCGCCGCCGCGCCGCGCTCGACCGCCGTCGTCACGAAGTCGTGGCCGTCGCTGCGGAGGCCCCGGACGGCCACGAACACGTCGCCCGGCGCGACCTGCCGCGAGTCGTCGCGCACGTGGGCCACGCGGACGCTGGCGTCGCCCACCACGCGCGCCGTGCGCACGCCGTCGATGAGCTCGCGGAGGGTCAGGGCCATGACGATCGAACGCGCAGACTCCCCGATTTGCTCCTCTGCCGCAAGGTCACGGCTCGAAGCGAAGGGTGACGCGGGACGCGGAGGGCGAGCCGGGCGGCGGCTCCTGGGCCACGACGTGCCCGCTGCCGTGCAGGGCGATGGAGAGGTGGTGCGCGCGCGCGAGGTCGAGGGCCTTACCGACGCCCATCTGCCGGAAGTCCGGCGTCGCGTCGGCCGCGGCCACGACGGGGGCGCTCTCGATCGGCGAGGCGGCCCGGGCGACCACCGCGGGCGCCTTCTTCGGCGCGGTCACGACGCTCCCGGGCGGCGGCGGCGCCGCGACCGCGTTCGGATCGCCCGGGACGCCCAGGTAGCGGAGCGTCTCCGACGCGACCGCGGCGAACACCGGCCCCGAGACCTTCGCTCCGAAGTAGTCACCGTTGCTCGCCTCGTCGATCATCACGATCACGACGATGCGCGGGTGCGCGAGCGGCGCGATGCCCGCGAACGACGACAGGTAGCGATCTGGGTCGTACTTCTTCGCCACCGGATCCCACTTGTGGGCGGTCCCTGTCTTGCCCGCGCAGATGAAGCCGGGCACGTAGATCGTCTTCGCCGTGCCGCCATGCTTGGGGTCGCGATCGAAGACGCCTGCGAGCATCGTCATCATCTGGTGCGCGGTCCTCGCCGACACGGCCGGGTGCGTGTCCGGCTTCGCCGCGTAGAGCACCTGGCCATCGGCGTCGGTCACCGCGTCGACGATCCGCGGCTCGGTGTACAGGCCGTCGTGCGCGATCGCCGCGAACGCCGCCGCGAGCTGGAGCGGCGTCACCATCACGCCGTAGCCGTACGCGATCGTCGCCGTCTCGATGTCGCGCCACTTGCTGCCATCGCGCACGCGGCCGGACTGTTCGCCCGGCAGCTCGATGCTCGTCTTCGCGCCGAAGCCGAACTGCTTGAGCCCGGCGTAGAGCTTGTCGCGGCCGAGGCGCAGCGCGATCTTCGCCGCGCCGACGTTCGAGCTGCGCTTGATGATGCCGCCGATGTCGAGAATCCCGTCGTGATCATCGTCGTGAATGGTGTTGGGGCCGAGCGTGAAGCGGCCGCCCTGGGTATCGATCTCCGTCTCCGGCGTGACGGCGCCGGCCTCGAGCGCGCTCGAGACGCTGAACACCTTCATCACGGAGCCGGGCTCGTACGAGTCGGTGACGGGCCGGTTTCGCGCGCCGTGCGGGTCGCCGACGTTCGGGTCGTACGTCGGGTAGCTCGACATCGCGAGCACGCGGCTCGTCTCGACGTCGAGCACCACGACGACGCCGTTCTTCGCCTTCGTCTCCGCGACGCGGGCCGCGAGCGCCTGGTCCGCGATCGCCTGGATGCTGCTGTCGAGCGAGAGGTGCACGGTCGCGCCCGGCTCGGAGGCGCCGGCGATGCCATCCGCGAGCATCGTGTGCCCGCGCGCGTCCCGCAGCGCCGCCTCCGTGCCGCGCCGGCCGGTGAGGAGCTCGTTCATCGAGAGCTCGAGGCCGTCGAGGCCGTTGCCGTCGGTGTCCGCGCGCCCGACGACGGGCCCGGTGAGCGTGCGCCCGGGGTACCAGCGCCGCGGCTCGCGCGCCACCTCCACGCCGGCCAGCTTCGCCTCGCGGACGGCCCGGCCGACCTCGGGCGTCACGTGCCGCGCGAGCCAGACGAACTTGTGGTCCCCCCCGAGCCGCGCCTCGAGGACGCCGGCCTCCGTGCCGAGGACCTTGGCGAGCTTCTCGGACGTCGCCGTGACGTCCTGGATCTCGTGGGGGTTCGCCCAGATCGAGTCGACGTCGGCGCTGACGGCGAGCGGGCGCGCGTGGGCGTCGAGGATCTCGCCGCGGGGGGCCGCGATCGCGAGCGTCGTGGCGTGCTGCCGCTCGGCCAGCGCCGCGTACTTGTCGCCGTCGTCGACCTGCAGCGACCACGCGCGCGAGGCCACGCCGCACAGGCCGGCCATCACGATCCCGCCCGTCAGGTACGCGCGCAGGCGCGCCGCGCGGGAGACCCCCGGCGTCATCGCCTTCACCGGGCGCGTGGCGTCGGCGTCGGACGGACTCACGGGTTGCCGGCCACGGGGTGCGAGGCGGCGATCACGCGGATCTTGTCGGGCGCCACCGGCGTCATGCCGAGCTCGGTCGCGAGGCGGCGAATGCGGTCCGGCGCGGCGAGCGTCGCGCGCTCGAGGTCGAGGCGGCGGCGGACCTCGCGCAGCTGCTGCACGTGCGTCGACTCGCTGGAGAGCTGGTAGCCGAGCTGGAGCACCTCGTGCTGCCGCGTGACCCGCACGACGCCGAACAGCACGAGCGCCACGGCGAGGGCGACCATGGCGACGACGACGTCGCGCACCGACGGCGCATCTCCGGTGGCCCTCCGGAAGATCCGATACATGGGGGCCGCGGGAGACATCATGCGCGTCGCGCCACTACGCACCGCGCGGATCGCCGGGGCAATTTTTCGGCGGTCTAATGACGGTGAGCGCCGGCTAGTGCCGCGACGAGGGCGGGGCGCCGCTCGGCAGGTTCGGCGCCGCCGTCCGCTCGCACGCGCGCAGCCGGGCCGAGCGCGCACGCGGATTCCCCGCGATCTCGGCCTCGCTGGCCACGACGGCCTTGCGGGTGATCGGCTCGCACACGGCCTCGGTGCGCTCGCCGACCTGGGCCGCCAGCGCCGGCGGCAGCGACGACGTCCACGCGAGGTCGCGGAACCGCTGCTTGACGAGCCGGTCCTCCAGCGAGTGAAAGCTGATCACCGCGCAGCGGCCGCCCGGCGCGAGCAGGTCCGGAACCGCCGCCAGGAAGCGCGCGAGCTGATCGAGCTCGCCGTTGACCGCGATCCGCAGCGCCTGGAACGTCCGCGTGGCGCAGTGGATCTTGGACTTGCGCTGCTCCGCGAACGGGACGACGCGCGAGATCAGCGCCGCCAGGTCCAGCGTGGTCACGAGGGTCGCCTCGGCCGCCTTGATCGCGTGGGCGATCTTTCGCGACAGGCGCTCTTCACCGAGCTCGAAGATCAGGTCGGCCAGGTTCGCCTCGTCCGTCTCGCGGATCAACTCCAGCGCGGTCGGACCACGCGTCGGGTCCATGCGCATGTCGAGCGGCCCCTCCCGCTGGAACGAGAAGCCACGCGCGGGATCGTCGAGCTGTGGCGACGACACCCCGAGGTCGAGCAGGAAGCCGTCGACCCGAGGCAGGCTCAGCGCGGCCAGAATTTCTATGATGTCACCGAGCTGTCCGTGGACGGTCTGCAGGTCGCGCACCGCGGCCAGCGCGGCGGGGTCGCGGTCGATCCCGATGACCCTGCACGCCGCGGCGGCCGCGATCGCGCGGGCATGGCCACCCCGACCGAGGGTACAATCGATATAGATCTTGCCGGGTTGCGGGTCGAGTGCGGCCAGGACCTCGGCGAGCAGCACGGGCGCATGGCGGAGCTCCACGGCCCCGGTTTCTAGCACGTGCGCGCATGCCTCATGTAAGGCAATGTGCCCGTATTTACTTGACGATCCGGAGCGCGGCTCGTATAACTCCCCGGGGATAACAAGTGCTTAGGTACAAAGAAACCGAGGATATCGACGCTCGCTTCAGCGAGGTCGAGCGGACGGTCACCGCGTGGCGCGCGCGTGTGTCCACCGCGAATCCCGTCGCGCGTACCGAGTTCAACAATCGTCTACGGATCTCGCTGATCCATCACGACGCCGCGCTCGAGGGCGAGGTGCTCTCGTACAGCGAGATCAAGGCGGCCGTCGATCCCAGCATCATCTCCGATCCGTCGCTCATCCCCTCGTACGAGGAGATCCGGCGCTTCGACGACGCGTGCAACCTCGCCGCCGAGCAGGCCGCGAACAAGAAGAAGCCCTTCAAGCTCGACACGATCCGCGACCTCTACGCGATCCTGTCGCCCGACGAGAAGCCGAAGGGCCTCCCGTTCCGGAAGGAGAACCCGCTCCACCGGCTCTACTATCACGACATCCAGCCGCCGGAGAAGATCCTCCCCGCGATGCGGAAGCTCGGTGAGTGGATCGACGATCCGGCCACCAAGCACCTCCACGTCATCGAGCGCGTGGCGACCCTTCACTTCAAGTTCATGGGCATCTTTCCGTGGGCCAAGGAGAGCGGGCGGACGATCCGCATCGCGTCGAACCTCCTGCTGCAGGAGGGTGGCTTCCCGATCGCGATCGTCCACTCGATCGATCGCCAGCGCTACTACGAGGCGCTCCGCGGCGACCATCTCGGCCTGACCTCGCTCTACCTCGAGGCCGTCGAGACCACGGCGCGCACCGAGATCCAGGTCTACGACGAGGCCGGCAAGGCGCCGACCAAGCGCCGCAAGAAGTCCGGCGCCGCGGATAAAGACAGCAAGTAGGGCGTGAGCGTGTCGTGTCCGATCTTGTCGTCACGCCGCGGGTGACCATCCCCGCCGCCGAGCTGACGTTCGCGTTCTCGCGGAGCGGCGGCCCCGGTGGGCAAAACGTCAACAAGGTCTCGAGCAAGGTCGAGCTGCGCTGGCAGCCCGCCACGTCGAGCGCGCTCCGCGAGGACGACCGCGCGTGGCTCCTCGAGCGGCTCGCGAACAAGCTGACGAACGACGGGACGCTGCTCGTGACGTCGACGCTGACGCGCGATCAGATCAAGAACCGCGACGACGCGCAGAGCAAGCTCGCGCTGATCGTCCGGGCCGCGCTCGACCGGCCCAAGGTACGCCGGCCCACGAAGGTGTCTCGCGGCGCCAAGCGCCGGCGCGTCGCCGACAAGCGTCATCGCGCCGAGATCAAGAGCAACCGCCGCAGCGACGACTGACGCCAGCGTGGCCGCGCGATCGCACGCTGCGCGCTGAGCGCTCGGATCGGCTGCACGTGTCGGAATGCCGACGCGAACGCCAATGGCGGATCCGCGGAACACCTTTTGTTTCGGCGTGAGAAACCGGTGAAGGCGCGCGTCGTCACAGGGAACGAGCGTTGCAGAAGGAGGTCTCATGTACGAGCTCATCTACTGGCCGGAGATCCAGGGCCGCGGCGAGTTCGTGCGCCTCGTGCTCGAGGATGCCGAGCAGCCGTATCGCGACGTCGGTCGGGAGGACCCCGGCGCGGTTCAAGCGGGATTGAAGACGTACGCCCATGCGTTCGCGCCTCCGATCCTGCGCGACGGAGACGTGGTGCTGTCGCAGGTGGCCAACATCACGCGCTACCTGGGCGAGAAGCACGGGCTCGCTCCCGCGTCGCTGGCCGGCCGCGCCACCGCCTCGTCCATCGCGCTGACCATCGCCGACCTCGTCGCCGAGGTCCACGACACCCATCACCCGACCGCGGTCGACCAGCGCTACGAGGCGCAGCAGGTCGCGGCCAAGGCGCGCGCGAAGGCCTTCCGCCTGGCGCGCGTCCCCAAGTACCTCGGTTACCTCGAGCGGCTCCTCGCCGAGAACGGCGCCTTCCTGCTCGGCGAGCAGGTCGGCTACCCGGACTTCGCGGCCTTCCAGGTCATGGAGGGCCTCGCCTACGCCTTCCCCCGCACGCTGGCCCGGCAGGACATCCCCCTCCTCCGCGCCCATCGCGATCGCATCGCCCAGCGCCCGGCCCTCACGCGGTACCTCACCTCCGACCGCCGCCTGCCGTTCTCCGAGGAGGGCATCTTCCGCCACTACCCGGAGCTCGACCCCTGACGGTTTGACTCGACGGCGATGGCCCCCTACCATCGACGGAGGACGGCATGACAACGGGTTCGGGCGGCAAGCCACCCTCAGGGAGCTCGCCGGGGTCGTCCACGACGGCGGTGGCCCGCCCCGCGGCGGACACTCCGCCGCGGATGGTCGTGCGCGGTCAAGACTCCGATGCGGGCGACTCGCGGGTCGGGATGCACGATACCGCGGTGGCGGCGGACGAGAAAGAGGCCGGCAACCGCACGTCGCTGTCGGGCGAGAACCGCGCGACGCGGCCGGTCCCGGGTGGCCCGGGGGACGGCACGAGCGAGATCGTCGGGCAGACCCTGTCGGGGCGCTACCTCGTCACGCGCAAGGTCGGGCAGGGCGGCATGGGCGCGGTCTACGAGGCCACGCACACGCTGATCGGCAAGCGCGTCGCCGTGAAGGTGCTGCTCGAGAAGTACGCGAAGCGCGAGGCGATCGTGCAGCGGCTCGAGCAGGAGGCGAAGCTCGCGTCGTCGGTCGGCAACGAGCACATCATCGACATCACCGACTTCGGGCAGACCGAGGACGGCCGGACGTTCGTGGTGATGGAGTACCTCGAGGGCGAGTCGCTCGCGGAGTGCCTCGCGCGCGAGCTGAAGCTCCCCGAGCAGCGCATCCTGCGCCTCGCCGCGCAGACCGCCGCCGCGCTCGCCGCCGCCCACGACAAGGGCGTCGTGCACCGCGACATCAAGCCGGAGAACCTGTTCCTCCTGCAGCGCAAGGAGACCGACTTCGTCAAGGTGCTCGACTTCGGCATCTCGAAGTCGCTGCGCGCGAGCAGCGAGGAAGAGGAGCAGCCGCGGCTCACGCAGACCGGCATGGTCCTCGGCACGCCGCTCTACATGTCGCCCGAGCAGTCGCGCGGCGACGACGACCTCGACCACCGCGTCGATATCTACGCCCTCGGCGTGATCATGTACGAGTCGTCGACGGGGCGCGTGCCGTTCCTCGGCAACAACTACCTGAGCGTCATCTCGCAGGTGCTCAACGAGGAGCCGGTGGCGCCGCGCGAGCTGCGCCCGGAGCTGACCGAGGAGTTCGAGGCGATCGTCCAGCGGGCGATGGCGAAGGATCGGAACGAGCGCTACGCGACGGCGCGCGAGCTCGCCGCGGACCTGAACCAGCTCGTCGACGACCCGACGCGGTCGACCGAGCGCGCGAAGATCACCGGCCCGCGCAAGAAGGCGCCGCCGCAGCGCAAGGGCGGGCTCAAGATCCTCGGCTGGGTCGCGGGCGTCGCCGTTCTGGTCGCGGCCGTCGTGGTCACGGTCACCTTCGCCATGGGCGGTGGGCCGGCGAAGCCCGTGCCGATCGTGCGCTCGCCGCTCGTGATGCCGCCGGTCGTCGACGCCGCCGTCGCCACGCCGCCGCCCGCCGACGCCGAGGAGGCCGCGATCGTCTTCACGATCGTGACGGAGCCGCCGGGCGCGAGCGTGTTCCGCGAGTCGGAGAACATGGGGCCGGCGCCGGCGCAGATCCCGATCGTCGACAAGGACAAGGACGTCCACCTCCACGCGGAGCTCGACGGCTACATCGACGGCGTGATCGTGATCAACCCGCACGAGGACAAGTCGCGGCTGACGCGCACGATCACCCTGAAGAAGGCGCCGAAGGACGCGCCGCCCCAGGTGCACTTGCCGCACACGCTCCCGCACGCGGGGAGCGGGTCCGCCGGTAGCGGCGCGGTGGTCGGGCCCGGCAGTGGCGTGCGCGGCGACGGCACCATGGGCTCGAACCCGATCCACTGATGCGCGGCGCGGCGTTGATCCTGGGAGTGGCGCTCGGTGCCGGGGTGGGACCGCGGCCCGCACGCGCGCAGCCCGCGCCGGCGGTGAGCGTGCCGCGCGTGCCGATCGAGGTCGACAACTGCGCCGAGCCTCCGCCGGGGATGACGCCGGATCAGATCAAGGTCCAGGCCTCGGAGCACTTCGATCGCGGTGAGGTGCTCTACGAGCAGGGCGACTATACGCGCGCCGTCGCGGACCTCGTGTGGGCGTACTGCATGGCGCCGCGCTACTACACGATCCTCAAGTCGATCGGCCAGGCGTACGAGCGCGCGCTCGACTACGAGAAGGCGATCGCCTACTTCGAGCTGTACGCGGAGCGCATCCCCGCCGACGCCGTCCGCGCCACCCCGTGCGATCCGGATCCGCAGGCGGATCGCTACACGATGAAGGCCCGCATCAAGGTGCTCTCGCAGCTGCCGGCGCGCGTGCAGATCGACACGCCCGTCAAGGCGAGCGTGGATCTCGCGCAGCAAGGCGAGATCGCCGGCCGACAAGTGGTCTCCGGTGCGCCGTTCGACGTGCCCGGGGGCCGCACGTACACCGCGACGATCCGCGCCGATGGCTACGTCACGGTGACGCGGCAGATCGAGACGCATGTCGGCCGCCCGACGACGGAGTTCGTGCCGCTCGCGCGCGAGACCGGCAAGGTGCGCATTCGCGTCACGCCGGCCGAGGCGAAGATCGCGCTCGACAACAGCTACGTCGGCACCGGCGCGGCCGAGGTCACGATCGAGGCGCGGCACTACACGCTGCTCGTGGACGCTCCGGACTACGTGCCGCTCACCGTCGGCATCGACGTGCTGCCGGGCCGCGAGGTGAACCATCCCTACGAGCTGCAGCCGATCGCGCAGTTCGGGCACCGGCAGCTGCTCCTGTACTCGGGCATCGCGGGCGCGGTCGTCGGCAGCGCGGGGCTCGGCGTGTCGGGAAACCAGACCCTCGCCGGGGTGGGCACGCTCGCGGGCGCGGCCGGCGGGCTCGTCGCCGCGTACTACGGCACCGAGCGCGACGTGCCGCTCGGGACGAGCTCGCTCACCATCACGTCGTCCTTGATCGGCGGCGTCGCGGGGCTCGACGTCGGGCTCGTGTTCGGCGGCAACGACACGCTGTTCGCGGACGCGACCGGCAGCCGCACGGGCCGCGCGATGGCGGGCGGTGGGCTCGTCCTCGGCGCGGTGACGGGGTACGTCGTGGGCGAGAAGAAGCACGTGCGGCCCGGCGACGCGGCCGTCGTCAACTCGGGCGCGCTGTGGGGCGGCGTCGCGGGGCACCTGCTGGGGTTCACGTTCCTCGCGCCGAACTCGACGATCGGCGGGCTCGGGCTCGTCGGACTGGCGATGGGGACGACGGGCGGGGTGCTGCTCACGCAGTACTACGCGGCGTCGCGCAAGCATGCCGCGCTGATCGACGCGTCGGGCGTGGCCGGCATGATCACGGGCGTCGCGACGGCGAACCTCATCTTCAACCAGCGGAGGGTGTCGACGGCGGACACGGCCGCGACGCGCGTGACGCAGGAGCGCACGGCGGACTTCGCGCTGGGCGGGCTCGCGGTGGGGCTCATCCTCGGCGGCGTGCTCACGCGGACGGTGGACCTGCCGAAGATCCCGGCGCAGCTGCAAGTCGGGCAGGCGGCGACGTCGGATGGGAAGACGGCGACGACCTACGGGCTCGGCGGGACGTGGTGATGCGAGGCGAGCGCGGATGAAAGCTCACGTGCCGAGCGCGTGTCCGCTCGACTGCCCTGATCTGTGCGGGCTCGTGGTCACGGTCGAGGATGGCCGGGTCCTTCAGGTAACGGGCGACCGCCGCGGCCCGCTGACGAGCGGGTTCATCTGCGGCAAGGTCCGCAAGCTCGCGCATCACATGTATTGCGACGACCGCGTGCTGCACCCGCAGGCGCGCGTGGGCCCGAAGGGCAGCGGGCAGTGGCGGCAGATCAGCTGGGACGACGCGCTCGACACGATCGCGGCGCGCATGGCGGCTTTGCGTGCCCGCGGGCCGCGCGGCGCCGAGGCGATCCTGCCGTACCACTACGGCGGCTCGAACGGCTGGCTCACCGAAGGCGCGCTCGCGGATCGGCTGTTCCGGCGGCTGGGCGCGACGCGCTTTGACCGGACGTTGTGTGCGGCGGCAGCGACGGCGGCGACGCGCGGGCTGTACGGCATGATGCCGGGCGTGCCGCTCGAGGACTACGCCCACGCCAAGCTGATCGTCCTGTGGGGCGTGAACCCGTCGGCGACGGGGATCCACCTCGTGCCGGTGATCGAGCGCGCCCGGGCCGCCGGCGCGACGCTCGTCGTCATCGATCCGCGCAGCACGCCGCTCGCGCACCGGGCGGACCTGCACCTCGCGCTGCGGCCGGGAACAGATCTGCCGGTCGCGCTCGCGATCATCGGGGAGTTGTTTCGCCGCGGCACGGCGGACCGCGAGTTCCTGGCCGCACACGCGACAGGCGTGGCAGAGCTCGAGGCACGCGCGCGCGCCTGGACGCTCGAGGCGGCGGCCGAGATCGCGGGGCTCGCCGTGTCCGATCTCGCCCGCTTCGTCGAGCTGTACGCGTCCGCGTCACCGGCGGCGCTGCGCTGCGGCTGGGGCCTCGAGCGCAATCGCAACGGCGGCAGCGCGGTGGCGGCCGTGCTCGCGTTGCCGGCCGTGGCGGGGAAGTTCGGCGTGCGCGGCGGCGGCTACACGATGTCGAACGGCGACGCGCGCTGGGGCGTGTCGTCGGAGACGGCGGTCGAGGAGCCCGATGACGAGGCGCGGCGGATCGTCAACATGAGCCAGCTGTCGCGCGCGCTGCGCGAGGTGCAGGATCCGGCGATCGAGATGCTGTTCGTCTACAACTGCAACCCGGCCGTGACGGCGCCGGATCAGCGCGGCGTGGTGGCGCAGCTCGCGCGCGAGGAGCTGTTCGTCGTGGTGCACGAGCAGGTGATGACGGACACGGCGATGCTGGCGGATATCGTGCTCCCGGCGACGACGTTCCTCGAGCATCGCGACGTGCGTCGCGGCTACGGCTCGATGCGCATGTTCGATTCGCCGGCCGTGGCGACGCCGGTGGGCGAGGCGCGCAGCAACAACGAGCTGTTCGGCGCGCTGCTGGCGCAGCTGGGGCTCGAGCGGCCGGGCGATGCGCGGACCGACGCCGAGCTCGTGGCGAAGACGTTCGGGGCGACTCCAGACGGCGAGGCGATCGCGGCTCAGCTCGCGACGCGCGGCATCGCCGAGCCGCCTAACGGTCCGAACCGGGTGATGTTCGTCGACGCGTTCCCGGGCACCCCGGATGGCAAGATCCACCTCGTTCCGCCGGCCCTCGACGCCGAGGCCCGCGCGGCGAATGGCGTCGGGCTCTACACGTACCAGCGGGATCCCGGCACGGACGCTTACCCGCTGGCGCTGATCTCGCCGGCGCTGGCCACGCAGATCAGCTCGACGTTTGGCCAGCTGCGCCGGGCGCCCGCCGAGCTCGAGCTCTCGCCCGCCGACGCCGCCGCCCGCGGCATCACGACAGGCGCGACCGTCCGCGTCTTCAACGCGACGGCCGAGGTCGTCTGCACCGCGCGCGTCTCACCCGACGTGCGGCTGGGCGTCGTGGTCCTCGCCAAGGGCCTCTGGCGCAAGCACACCGCCAATGGCTTCACCGCCAACGCCCTCGTTCCCGACGCCCTCGCCGACCTCGGCGGCCAGGCCGCCTACAACGACGCCCGCGTCGACGTGGGGACGGTGTCAAAGTTGTCAAGCATGGGGTCAGTTGACCCCGAATGATCTCGATGTCTTGACCGGGGACGGAGTCAAAGTTGTCAAGCGCCCCTCCGGCCCCGGAGGACGTCCGAAGACCGGACAACCGACGCGACGCCGCTGAGGTCAGCCGTCCCCGCTGCTTGACAACTTTGACTCCGTCCCCAGGTAAGTCCGCGTCGCGCCACGGGGTGCAGCGCGGGCCCGCTTGACAACTTTGACTCCGTCCCTGTTAGAGGGAGGCGAGAAAGGCGAGGAGGGCGTCGCGGTCGGATCGGGCCAGCGCCGCGTAGGCCGTTCGAGCCGCCGCGGCCTCGCCGCCGTGCCAGAGGATGGCCTCTTCCGGCGTGCGCGCGCGGCCGTCGTGGAGGAAGCCGGCGTCGGGCGCGACGACCTGCACGAGGCCCAGGCCCCAGAGCGGGGCCGTCCGCCACTCGGTGCCCGTGGCCAGGAAGTCGGGGCGGCCGTCGGCGAGGCCGGCGCCCATGTCGTGGACCAGCAGGTCCGTGTACGGGTGGATGGTCTGGTTCGCGAGCGCCGGGATCGCGGCGGCGCCCGTGATCAGCGTCGGCGCGTGGCAGCCCGCGCAGCCGAGGCTCGTGAACAGCGCGCGACCGGCACGGGAGGCAGCGGTCGCCGGGGCCGGCGCGGGCACCGTGATCGTCGTGAGGAACGTCGCGACCGCTGCGATCGAGACGTCCCCGATCTCCGTCGCGCCCGTCGGATCCGGAAACATCGTGTTCGTCACGCCGATGTCGTTCGCGAACGCGCCCGCGATCTGCTGCCCCAGCGTCGATTGATTCGCCTTCGCGCCGAAGCGCCCGACCACCGTCGACGCCGACGCCACATCCCACACGCGGTTCGCGTGGCCGGAGATCCCGTCGCCGTCGGTGTCCTCCGGATCCTCCTCGGCGAGGATCGTCGCGTCGGTCACCGCGTTCAGGAGCCCGAGCCCGAACACCGCCGGCGGCTGCCGGAACGACGTGAGGGCATCGGCGCGGAACGCGAGCCCGTCCGGCGTCGTGATCGCCATGTGCGGCGCCCGCAGCGAGTACGTCGCACCATCGCCGAGCGTGCCCGGCATCTCGACCCATGTCAGCGCGAGGTTCACTTCCTGCGAGCCCAGCTCGGCGTGATCTTGCAACTGGAGCCCGAAGTCCGGCACGGGCACCGGTCCGCCCGGCGCATCCGGCGTCCCGGCGCCGCTCCCCAGGCTGACGCGCACGAGCCCCTGCGAGCCCGTCAGCACGTTCGCGCCGACCTCGTCCAGGCCGCGCCCGTTGCCCGTGTGGCAGTTGACGCAGGCGTTGTTGTTGAATCGCGGCCCGAGCTGCGGCAGCTCCCACTCGAACGCGAACTGCCCGTTGCCGGCATGCGCGGTCGCCAGCGTGTCGGGATCGAGCGTCGCGATCTGGTGCGTGTACGCCGTCGCCGTGCGGTCGACCACCGTCGCCCCGGACCCGCCGGCGAGCGCGAAGTCGTCGCCGCCGCCATCCTCCCCGCCGCACGCGGCGCCGCTCAGCAGCATGCCGAGCGCGACCGCCCCGAGCGCGCGAGTCTCCACGGGCCAACGATACCAAGCGCCCGCCGATCCCGTGGGACAATCGCCACGGTGCGTGACGTGGGTGACGAGCCGGGAGCCGAGGCGTCGGGCGCGCTGCCCACGCAGGTCGATGCGCCGTCCGCCCGTCGCCGCGAAGCTACCCAGCCCGGGGCGCCGCCGGGCCGGCCGTCACTGTCCGCGTTCGATCCGCCGCCGCAGCGCTTCGAGGCCCGCGGCGAGATCGGCCGGGGCGGAATGGGCCGCGTCGAGGATGCGTTCGATCGCGCGCTCGGCCGCCAGGTCGCCATCAAGCACATCCTCTCCGACTCGCCCGTCGACCTCGCCCGCTTCGAGCGCGAGGCCCGGATCACCGCCCGCCTCGAGCACCCCGGCATCGTCCCCGTGCACGACGCTGGCCGCGCCGCGGACGGTACGCCGTATTACGTCATGCGGCACGTCGACGGCCGCCCGCTCGACGAGATCGTCTCGGCGCGCACGCAGCTCGCAGAGCGCCTCGCCCTCGTCCCGGATGTGCTCGCCGTGTGCGACGCCGTCGGCTACGCGCACGCCCGCGGCGTCGTCCATCGGGACGTCAAGCCCTCGAACATCCTCGTCGGGCCGTTCGGCGAGACGCTGCTGATCGACTGGGGCCTCGCGCACGAGACCGCCGCCCCGGACCCCGACGACGGCGCGCCCCTCGGAGGCGCAGATCCGCAGCTCACGCGGGTGGGCGCCGTCGCCGGCACGCCCGGCTTCATGGCGCCCGAGCAGGCCCGCGGCGAGCGCATCGACCAGCGCGCGGACGTGTTCTCGCTCGGCGCGACGCTCTACCACGTGCTCGCAGGTCGCCCGCCGTACGCCGCGCCGAGCGCGACCGAGATGATCCACGCCGCCGCGATCGAGCGGGCGCCGGAGTGGGAGCGCATCCCGCGCGCCGTCCCCGCGGACCTCGTCGCGATCGTCCACAAGGCGATGGCCAGCGATCCGGCGGCGCGCTACCCCGACGCCGGCGCGATGGCCGCCGATCTACGTCGCTTCGTCACCGGGCAGCTCGTCGCCGCGCACGCGTACGGCCTCGTCGAGCAGCTCGTACGCTTCGCGCGCCGCCACCGCGCCGCCCTCGCCGTCGCCGCCATCGCGGTGGTCCTGCTCGCCGTGGTCGGCGTCCTCTCGTTCCGGCGCGTGCTCGCCGAGCGCGATGCGGCCGACGTCGCCCGCCAGGCCTCCGAGGCGCGCCGCCAGGAGACCGCCGAGCTCCGCGACGGGCTGCTCGTCGACCACGCGAAGTCCCTCGCCGACGACGATCCTGTCGCCGCGATCGCCCTCCTGCGCGACCTCCCTGTCGAGTCCACGCGCTGGCCGCAGGCGTACGCCGCGGCCTCCGCCGCCGTCTTCCGCGGGATCCCGTCCGGGTTCGAGCTCGGCCCCGAGACGCTCGCATCGCTGACCATCGCGCCTGACTCCACCCACGCCCTCGCCAACACCGTCTCCGGTAACCTCGTCTACATCGACCTCGTCGCGCGCACGCAGCGCACGCTCGAGCGCCGCCGCGGCTCGTGCGTGTTCGTCCTCCACGGGACGCGCATCCTGTGCAACCCGTACACCCCGGAGCTCCACCTCATCGACATCGCGACCGGTGCGATCCAGTCGATCACGCTCCCGGGCGGCGTGAAGGAGCTCGTCACCGACGGCGAGGCCCGGGGCTGGGCCGAGGTGGCGGGCGATGTCTACGAGCTCGATCTCGAGCACCCCACGGCGCCGCTCCCGACCCCGAGCTTTCAGGCCGTGCGCGAGCTCGTGTATCTGGTCGGCGCGCACCGCCTCCTCGTGGTCCTGCCGGCCAGCATGCGGGTCCGCGGCGGCGGCCAGACCTGGACCATCCCCGGCCACGGCCGCTCGATGCTTCCGATCGAGGACGGGACCCAGGTCGTCCTCGAGTTCGACCAGCGCAACGAGATCTGGGATCTCGCCGCCGAGCCGGTGCGTGTCCGCCGGATCGGCGCCCACGGGACCGGGGTTCCGATCGGCCTCGTGAACGACGTCGTCTTCAGCACCGATGGCGCCCGCTGCACCGCGCGCCGCGGCGAGCGTGTGTGGCAGGTCTCGTCGCAGCTCGGCGTCTTCACGTCGCCGCCGGGCGCCTTCGTCGGCGCGCAGGCCGATGGCTCGATCATGATCGACGACGTGTACGGCAGCTACCTGCTCGCCCGGCGGCCGCTCACGTACACCCGGATCGCGCTGTCCGCAGACCACCGGTTCCTCGTCGCGGGCACGACGTCGGGCCTCGTCGTGTGGTGGGACCTGTTCGCGTTCCGGCCGCGCGGCACCCACCTGAACCCGAGCGAGCACCCCCTCAAGATCGGCAAGTGGCTGTGGACGAACCGCTCGATGGCCGGCGTTGTCCGCTACGACCTCCGGGCCGGCACCTCGCTGGTGTTCGATGTCGCTCCGTTTCTTGCCGCCGCTGTCGATCCGGACGAGCGCTACCTCGTCACGGGCAACCCGAAGCACGTCACCGCCTACGACGCGACCGATGGCCACGTGGTCCTCGAGCTCGACGGCGAGTCCAACTGGACGTTCGGCCCGCTCGGCCTCGTCACGTTGAGCGCCGACGGCCGGGAGCTCGCGTCGTACGCGCTCCCCGCCACCCACGCCGAGCCGCTCGCGACCCTCCCCGAGCCAGCGACCGCGATGTCCGAGCGCGGCGCGTGGGAGCTGCTCCTGACGCCGACGCAGACCTGCCGGGTCACGCCGGGGCGCGCGCTGGAGTGCGCGCCGCTGCCGCCCTCGAAGCTCGCCCCGGACGCGGTCGCCCTCGACGCCGATGGCGGCGGGTGGCTCCTCGACGCGGGCGCCCTCTTCCGCTGGGACCTGGGCGGGGCGTGGCGGCTGGTGCCGACCGATCAGCGGCTGTCCGGGCTCGCTCCGATCGACGACCACACGATCGCGTTCGGCAGCCAGGCGCTGACGGTGCTCGACGATCCTCCGCGGGCGATCGCCTTGCCGAGCGTCACGGAGGTCGAGGCGGCGCACGGCGTCGCCGTCTACGAGAGCTCGCCCGACGCCATCTCGATCGTCGACCTCGCGTCGGGAGGGACGTTCGCGATCCCGGTGCGTGGTCACACCTCGGCGATCACGGACGGTCGACACGTCGTCACCGAGGCGGCCATCGGGACCGGCTGGATCGACGTCATCACGCTGTCCGTCCCGCGTGACCCCGCCGCGCTCCGGGCGTGGCTCGACGCGAGCACGAACGCGCGGAAGACCCACGCCGGGCTCGTGTCATTTCCGTGAGCGGTCCGAGGCCCGGCCGCGTCCAATTTACGGCAGGCGCTCGCCGGCCAGCAGCTGGTCGTACGTCTCGCGCGGGCGGAGCACGGTGTACTTGTCGCCGTCGACGAGGACCTCGGGCGCGCGCGGGCGCGTGTTGTAGTTCGAGGCCATGACGGCGCCGTACGCGCCGGTGGCGCCGATGCAGACGAGCTCGCCGCGCGCGAGCTCGGGCAGGGCGCGGTCGCGCGCGAAGAAGTCGCCGGTCTCGCAGATCGGGCCGACGACGTCGGTCACGATCGTCGGGCGATCGGCGCCGTGCGCCGGCCAGATCGGGTGAAACGAGCCGTACAGCGCCGGGCGCATGAGGTCGTTCATCGCCGCGTCGACGATCGTGAAGTGCTTCGCCTCGCTCCGCTTGCGGTAGAGCACCCGCGCGAGCAGCGCGCCCGCCTGGCCCACGATCACGCGCCCCGGCTCGCACACGAGCGTCACGCCGAGCGCGGTCAGCGGCGCCAGCGCAGCCCGCACGGCCACGCCGTACTCGGCCGGTGACGGGGGCGGCGCGTCGCCCTTGCCGTAGTCGATGCCGAGCCCGCCGCCGATGTCGACGTGCGAGATCGCGATGCCATCGCTCGCGAGCTGCTGCACGAGCGCCACGAGCCGCGCGATCGCATCGGTGAACGGCGAGGTCTTCGTCAGCTGCGAGCCGATGTGGCAGTCGACGCCGATGACCTCGATGCCGGCCAGGCCCGCCGCCGTGCGGAAGAGCGCCCGCGCCTCGTCCATCGCCACGCCGAACTTGTTCTGCTTGAGGCCCGTCGAGATGTACGGGTGCGTCTCGGGATCGACGTCGGGGTTCACGCGCAGCGCGACCCGCGCTCGCTTGCCCGCCGCGCGCGCGACGGCGTCGAGCACCGTGAGCTCCTCGGCCGACTCCACGTTGAACGCGTGGATCCCGGCGGCGAGCGCCGCGCGCATCTCGTCCTCGGTCTTGCCGACGCCCGAGAACACGACCTTGGCGGGATCGCCGCCCGCGCGCTGCCAGCGCAGGAGCTCCCCGCCCGACACGATGTCCGCGCCGGCCCCGAGCTTCGCGAGCACCGACAGGACGCCGAGGCTCGAGCACGCCTTCACGCTGTAGCAGATGAGGTGCGGCAGCCCCGTCAGCGCCGCGTCGAACGCGCGATACGCGCCCTCGAGCTCGCCGCGGCTATAGACGTACAGCGGCGTGCCGAGCTCGGTCGCCAGCGCCTCGAGGGAGACCCCCTCGCAGTGCAGCTGGTCAGCGCGATACGCGAACGGAGCGGGGCGAGCCATCCCGCGCGTATATCACGCCAGTCCGACCTCGCTGATCTTGCGCGAGTGGTCGCGCCGGACCTCGACGCCGTGGTCGGTGAACCACTCGCCGCAGTCGAAGATCACGTCGACGCGGCCGTCGTACGCGATGCCGATCGCCGTGACGCGGAGCGCCTCCTTCAGCGCGGCCGCCGCGCGCGCAGGGCCATCTTCGCGCCGGCCCAGCCCTTGTTGTAGACGGGGACGAGCCGCGCGGCGATCACGTCGGCCAGCTCGCGCCGCCGCTTCTCGACGGCGACGACCGCGGCGCGGCCCGTCGCCACGGCGGCCTCGCGGACCCCGATCGTCACCTGTTACTCCGCGCCCGCCGTCGTGCGCCACACGGAGGACCAGCGGACGTGCTCCTCGGCGGCGGCCGCCCGGCGCGGGCCGAGGCCGGCAACCGCCGGACCGCGGGCGTCCCCTTCGCGACGAAGTCCATCCGCGCGTCCGGGCCGCGCTTGCGCACGCTGGCCACGCCGACCCGCACGAGCTCGCCCTTCTTCCATGATGGCGAGCGACCTGCCGGCCGCGGGTTCTGGACGCGGAGCGCCGTGCGCCGCCATTCGCCATCGCGCTCCCGCCACGGCGTCTCGTCGATGCTGGGCGCGCTCGCGTCGTCCGACAGCACGCCCTCGATCCCGGTTCGTCTGGCCACGAGGAAATCCTGCGCGGCCTACCCGCAGCGCAAAACAGAGCGTGCACCAACAGTTAGCGCGACCCGGCCGTCCGCGCATGGTGCCCGGCTGCGTCCGCGGTCACAGCGTCCTCGTCAAGCCCTTGATCCGGCCCACGGCCCGGGTGTACACGTGTCTTGAGAATGAAAACGGTTTTCAATTCCATTTGCGGCGCCGCCCTCGCGGTGACGGTCGCCATGGGGTGCGGCGGCAGCTCGGGCGATGACGTCATCCCCCCCGACGCACCGCCGGTGACCGCCCTCGCCTCCGACGTCCCGATCGACGGCCTCTCGCACGCCGATGTCCTGGCGTTCCTGGACGGCGACGCGCTCTTCGATCTCCCGTTCCGCGCGGCGGACGGCGTCGGGCCGCTCTTCATCCGCCAGTCGTGTGGTGCGTGTCACGAGGGCGGCTCCCGCGGGCCCGGTCTCGCCCAGAAGATGGCGATCGTCGAGGCCGACGGCGTCACGGCCTCCGCCGATCAAGCTGCGCTCGCGTTCGGCCACACGATCCGCCAGGGCCTGATCGCCCCGGCCGTCACGCCGATCGTCCCGCCCGCCGGCGATCCGAACGTCAAGATCACCGTCCGCGTGGGCCCGCCCGTCCTGGGCCGCGGTTACCTCGAGGCGATCGCGGACACCGAGATCGAGCGCATCGAGGCGCTGCAGGCCGCCCGCCCCGACGGCATCCACGGCCGCGTCAACCGCGTCACGTACGCGTCCGTCCCCGTCGCCGGCAACCCGTTCAACACCTTCACGCAGGGCCAGACGGGCATCATCGGGCGCTTCGGCCTCAAGAGCCGCCAGCCCTCGATCGACGACTTCGCCGCCGACGCGTTCCAGGGCGACATGGGCCTGACCACGCCCATGCGCCCGACCGAGCTGCCGAACCCCGATGGCCTCACCGACGACGGCAAGCCCGGCGTGGACCTCGCGCAGGAGCAGATCGATCAGGTCTCGTTCTACATGCGCCGCATCGCGATCCCCGCGCGAGTCGGTCTCACGGCGGCGGGCGCGCAGCTGTTCGAGCAGGCGAAGTGCAGCGTTTGCCACGTGCCGGCGCTGCACACCCGCGTCGACTACCCCATCGCGCAGCTCGCCGACATCGACGCGCCCGTCTACACCGACATGCTGCTCCACGACATGGGCCGCGACCTCGCCGACGGCCAGACCGATCAGAGCGCGGACTCGTTTGCCTGGCGGACCGCGCCGCTCATCGGCGAGCGCTTCGCGAAGACGTTCCTGCACGACGGGCGCGCGAGCACGATCTCGGCGGCGATCGCCGCGCATGGCGGAGAAGCAGCCGCGGCGCGCGATGCGTTCGCGGCGCTCTCCGCGGCGGACCAGCAAACGCTGTCCGACTACGCCTTAGCCCTCTAGGAGTCTGCTCCCATGTCCAAGCTTGTCCTGCTCGCGCTCGCGCTCTCTGCCCTCCCGCTCGCGGCGTGTGGCGGTGACAGCGCCAAGACCGACGCCGAGTTCAAGGCCGATGTCACCGCCGGGATGCACGACTCGGTCGGCGTCGAGCTCGCGAACCTCGAGACCGCCGCGCGGGCCCTCCAGGCCGCCGCCCCGACCCACGAGTGGAACGCGACGACCGACGCCGCTGCGATCACCGCGATGAAGACCGCGTGGAGGAACACGCGCGTCGCCTACGAGCACGTCGAGGGCGCCACCGCGCCGCTGTTCGGGTCGTTCGATAACTCGATGGACGCGCGGTACGACGACTTCCTCGACGGCAACGCCGGCGGGGCGGGCAGCGGCGGGGACCCCACGCCGTTCGACGGCACCGGCATCACGGGCATGCACGCGCTCGAGCGCATCCTGTTCTCCGATTCCATCCCCGCGAACGTCACGGCGTACGAGTCGACCCTGACCGGCTACGCGCCCGCCACGTTTCCAGCGACGGACGCCGACGCGATGACGTTCAAGACCGGCATCTGCCAGCGCCTCATCGACGACGCCGGCATGCTGCACGACCAGTGGATCACGGCCGACATCGACATCGGCGCGTCGTACCAGGGCCTCGTCGCGCTGATGAACGAGCAGAAGGAGAAGGTCGACAAGGCGTCGCTCGGCGAGGAGGAGTCGCGCTACTCGCATATCACGCTGTTCGACCTCCGCAACAACCTTTCGGGCACCAAGGCGATCTACGAGCTCTTCCGCTCGTGGGTCGCGGCGCGCACCGACGTCAACGATCAGGACTCGATGATCGAGAGCGGCTTCACGCAGCTCGAGGCCGACTACGACGCGGATCCGGGGGACAGCCTGCCGCCCGTCCCGACGACGTGGAGCTCGTTGCACCCCACCCCGACGGATCTGGCCACGCCGTTTGGCGCGCTCTGGCAGTCGGTCCACGAGGCCGTCGACCCCGCGACCGATGGCTCGGTCGTCTTCGAGATGAACGTGGTGGCCATGGCCCTCGGGCTCGAGCAGTTCGTCGAGGGGTCGTGACCGTGGGCCGGGCGTTCGTCCCCGCGGCGCGCGGGTTGGTCGGGCTGGTCGGGCTGGTCGGGCTCGGGGCCTGTCCGCCACCGGACACATCCGCCGTCACGGATGCGCCGAGCACCTTCATCGCGTTCACGCCGGCGTTCCAGGACTTTCGCTCGTGGACCTCGGTCCATAGCGATGGCCCGCCGGCGGACGCGTACCCGACCCGGCCGGACGTCCTCGGCCCGCGCACGCAGTACATCAACCACGTGCCCGAGCACGGCGCGCCCGAGTTCCCCATCGGCACCATCGTCGTCGAGGCGCGCGAGAACTCGACCATGCGCATCTTCGCCTCGGTGAAGCGCGGCGGCGGGTTCAACGCGACGGGCGCGGTGAACTGGGAGTACTTCGAGCTGACCGAGGCCGCGGGTTCGGGCAGCCCGGTCTCGATGACCTGGCGGGGCGTCGGCCCGCCGCTCGGCGACACGTATGGCGGCGATCCCAATGGTTGCAACTCGTGCCACACGGTGTGCGGCGCGACGAACGACTTCATCTGCTCGGCCCAGCTTCAACTGAAAGCATTCTGATGTTGATCAAAACGACCGTCTGCGCCGCGATCCTCCTCGGGGCCGGCGTGGCCGCGGCGAACCCGCGCGCCCTGCCGATGACCTACACCACCGACACGCTGCCGGCGGGGGAAGTCGAGTTCGAGCAGTTCACCGACCTCGTGCCGCTGCGCGGGCTCAACAACGCGAGCGGGAAACCCGAGCTCATCCTCGGCTCGGAGTTCCAGCAGGAGATCGAGGTCGGTCTCGCCGATCGGCTCGAGCTCGGCCTGTACTTCGTGTACGTCCCGTCGAGCGCCGACACGTACTCGCGCGTCGCGCGGATGCCCGATGACAACGGCCTCAAGCAGCGGCTCCGGTACACGCTGGCCGACCCGGGCGCGTGGCCGGTCGATGTCGGGGTCTACGGCGAGATCACGGAGAACACGCGCGAGGTCGAGCTCGAGGGCAAGCTCATGCTCCAGCGGCGCTTCGATCGCCTCCGCATCGCCGCGAACCTCGTGGCGGAGTACGAGGCGTACTTCGATGGCTCGCGCGAGATCGTGCTGAACCCGACGGCGGGCGCCACGTACGAGGTCACGCCGAGCTTCCACGTGGGGCTCGACAGCTTCATGCGCGCCGAGTACGCGCAGAGCGGACCGGCCAAGAAGGAGGACGGCGCGGTGCGCACGTTCGGCCTCGGCCCCCAGTACTACGCAGGGCCGGCGGTCATGCGAAACTTCGGCAAGCTCTGGTGGTCGGTGGGCGCATACCTGCGCGTGTCCGATCCGAGCCACGAGGTGCAGCCGGGCGAGCTCTACGGCAAGGTCTGGTTCCGGTCGATGATCGGCTACAACCTGTAACGGTCTGCAGCGGTTGTCCCGATCCCCCCACATGTAGGCAGGCGAAGCGGACCGCGCCACGGCGGGACGGCGATGCTATCGTTTCGCTCGACCGGGGACGCGCGTCCCCCAGACGTGTCGTGGCCACGACAGCGCACAACCCA